>DLGM01000470.1 GCA_002482705.1 Cyanobacteria bacterium UBA7694 | reverse complement strand
GTACGTGAACCCGATCAGGTATATGTTCATTTAGCCACAGGCCAGATCGCAACCTATGATGCCGTCGTGATTGCCACCCATGCAGATACGGCCTTAAAATTGCTGGCCCAGCCCACCCCCCAAGAAAAACAATTATTAGGGGTTTGGGAATATTTTGAACACGATGTCTGCCTACATACCGATCCCACCTTATTGCCACCGGATCGTCAACTCTGGGCCGCCTGGAATATTCTCACCCAAAATGGCCATTCTACCATTACCTACCATCTCAACCAGATTCAAGCGCTGTCTCATCCAGTCGCTTATTTTTTAAGCCTTTCACCCTTAAAAATTCAAGCCGATCAGATCCTCAAACGATTTCATTTTACCCATCCGATTCTGAATGCCCAAGCCATTCGGACCCAACCCCAATTACCCCACTTAAATGGGCAGAACCGCACGTATTTTTGCGGCAGCTATTTTGGCTTTGGCTTTCATGAGGATGCAATTCGCTCTGCACGGGCTGTCGTTCAGGCTTTAAGGGATTGTCCCACATGAATATTTTAGATCATTGGCATCCGATTCTGCCCCGGGAACAACTCAAAGACAAACCAGTGGAAGTACAATTGGCCAACCAAAGAATTGTGCTATTTCGACACCCTGAACAAGGGATTGCAGCCCTCGACATTCGTTGTCCCCACCGGGGCATGGACTTGAGTTACGGTAAAGTACAAACAACGGGACTGGCCTGTCGTTACCACGGGTGGACCTTTGATGCGCAAGGGCAAGGTTACAGTCCCTGTAATCCCAAACTTAAAACCCAAACCACAGCGTATACAACACGGGAATATGCCGATTTTATCTGGTTGAGTGGACCGGCCTCTCAGGCTCCTTTTCCAGCGTTTTTATTGCCCAACTATGCCAAAGTGGGGGTACATCTGCGAAGGGTCCAAGCCCCTATTGAGCCGGTCATCGACAATTTTCTCGAAGTTGAGCATTTCCCCACAGCCCATCAATGGCTGGGGTATGGCGTTCAACAGATTAACGAAGCCAATTTAGTCATCGAAAAAGACGAACAGACTGTTCAGATGGGTTTTTACCCCATTGAACCCCTGTATCCTCTGGTGCGCAAAATTTTCCAGCTCCCTGTAGGGAGCCGCTATTTCATGGACATTACAGCCCACAATTCTCCGCTCTATACAGTACACCATCAAGGTTGGCTCAATCCGGCCAATAATCAGAAAAAAACGCTGCTGATCAATGTCGTTTTTTATGTGCCCTTGAACCCATCAGAAACGCTGCTGGTCATGTTTTTATTGGCAGAACCGGGCCGTTTTTCCTTGCTTAAGAATGCCTTTATCCGGCAAAAAACCGGCCAATTGATCGATGATGATCTCGTGATTTTAAACAATTTAGTGGGCAAAAATCTAAAAGTCCAGGACATGCGTTTGGGAGCGCATGACAAAGCCCTGATCGAAGTCAGAAAACGTTTACCTCAGATCTATGCTGATTATTATCCAAAAGAAACGGGGAAACAGTAATCATGCCTTTAATAAACTGGATTCAAAGCGCCAAACCCTTTTTACATCATTGTGCCCCTAAATCCGACAGTGGCTTAAGGTGTGTGAGTTGTTTCTTGCTGTTAGTCATATACTTTCCCCCGGCTTCAGCGCAAACGCCTCCGCCAATTGAGAATAGGCAAGTTCAAATCCAGTTGGGGAGACCAGCCTTCAGTGCGGACAAAAAAAAACAGGCGATCGGCATGTATCCGCTGCTCACCCCGATCTCCCCCCGGGCCCCCCAGATGCCGCCCCCCGACTTGGAATCTGGAGAACAATACCCGGCATTCATCGAAGTGCGGGATATTGCCACCGGATACATCCTTTCCCGCCTCCAGGCCGATCTGGAGCCTTGGGTAGCTGGCCCCCCGAATAATCTACAGTTCAGCCCCAGTGCTCAATATTTGGCGGCTTCCTGGTTTGTGTATGAATATGTCACGGGTGAACGGGGCTCTGTGATCGTTTGGGATGTAGACAGTGAGCGGCGTTTGCCTTTGAGCTCCGCCTGTAGTGGCCCCAGTGAAAACATCCGGTTTTTAAACAACCAGCAATTGGCCATTCAATACACCTCCCAACAGGGCCGTTTTGACAAAAGCACCCGCATGGTCCTCTGTCAGATTCCCACCGGGGAGACCCTTGCCCATTTCCCCAACTTGGATACCCTGTATCATCTGCCACAACTGCATTTGCTGATTGGGGAAGGTTATACCTCCCATTATGCCAATAACCTATTAAAGCAAAACTTCTTTTTACAGCTCTGGGACAGCCGCAGTTACAAAAAGGTGGCCGACTTCCCTCAGTTAACAACCGTACTCTCTTTCGAGGGAGATCGGATCTGGGCCCAAGTGGAAAATCGCTCCCAACGGGCCCTGGTAGATCTCAAGAAACGTAAAATCATCCGCATTGAAAAGCTGTGAGGGACACAGCCATGACACACCATAGACATTCAGCAGCTATGGGGCAGCGGTAGAGAGTGCTTGTGGCTGAGCCAGCCAGTTTTTAAAAACATAATCCTGGGGCTTTTTCTGGCTGTGGCACTGGGTACAATTGGCCATTTTGCCCGATTCAAGGACGCCGCCAGCTGCCTGATAAAAATATTCCCAGTCGCCGTTTTCCGGATCATACCCGGCTTCCCGCTTACGCATCCCCCCCAGGCTGTTCGTGGACTGGGTTGCATCAGGCGGGCTAAAGTCAGCCAATTTTTCTTTGATGATGACGGCCCCGACCGGGTAAACCGACGCTGAGTCGGTCAGGGCTTTGGCCGCCAGCGCATTGGCATAAATATGTACAAACGCACGGGCGTGGGGGCCACTGGCCTGATCGGTACGGTCAATGTCTTCCTGGGTCAGGCCCCGGCAGAGCATACTGGTGTATGCATCCACTGGGTGGGGGTTTGGTGTCATTCGTTGCAAGGTGCGATACTGGTTCAACAATTCGCTCAAACTGGCAACAGAAGCATCCCCTGTCACGGAAGGTTCGGCGGATGACTGCGACGAGCTGGCCTGAGCGGCAGTGGGTTTAACCTCTGGATCTCGATTCACCAGCGAAGGTTCTGATACAACCGCACAGGCACTGATAAAAAGCACGGATAAGACAAATAACAAATTTTTCTTAAGCATAGACCTTATATTACCAGAAAATTAGATATTTTAGAATGGATATCGGTGTGTCCAAACCGGCTATGTGAAAAGCCCTGGCATCTAAAATGCCAGGGCTTTTCAAAACAGGGAATGGCCCCCAAATTAAGGGCGCAAGGCCCCTACTTCTTGAAGGTAAGCCATCACCAATCCAGAGGTCAACTTGGCACCCGTGGGAATCATGACCGCACGGCTTTTTTCCCAGTTGCCTTCACGGTTGTTTTGCAGGCGGTTGACCAGCTTATAAAACTTTTCCGACTGGTCGGCCATCTGGATAATCATGGCTTCAGCAGAAGTACCGGGCGGATAATAGAGGCCCCAAGGCCCGGTAGCAGGATAGGGGCCGCCATTGAGCCACACGCCATGGGGATTGTTATTGCGGCCCGGCATGTATTCATCAAAGCGCTCTTCGCTGGTCACCTCATAACCGTGGTGGTACAGGGCTTGCGCCGGGCGAACCATCGACTTGGTGTGGAAAGGCACGGTCATATCCTGTAAAAAGTGGCTGGTGCGCCCTAACCAAGCCCAGGCTTCGGTTTGGGCCCGGTGCGTAGGTGGCAAGTCGGGGTGCCATGCTTTCAGCGCCAGTTGGTAATACTCTTGGGCCTTGGTACTGGCATTGCGGAACATAAACCAACCCTTGGTGCGGCTGACCTGTCCATGTTCAAGGGCGGTAAAACGCCCGTTGTATGTGGTGCTATTGCGATCAGGCCACTCGGAGCCTTCACTCAAGGTTTTGCGCCAGTGCTTGACCCAATCAGCGGCCTGCTGGTGGCCATCGTGACTGAGAATCACTTCGACCGTTGAGCGCCCAGCGCTGTCGAGATGGTCAAAATAATAACTGTGGGCATGCACATAATGGGAAGTCAGGATTTTGTTGACCAATGACTCGTTATAGGCCTGATCACGGGGTTCAGGCTCAGAATCAGGCTGCTGAAGCTCTCGCAACAGGGTAGGGCTGAGGGGCAGCTTAAGTGGAGCCAGAAGGGCACCTGTAGCAGACTGTTGGCGCAAATCAGGGTTCAGGGAAGCGGGCTGAAGCTGGGGCTGGGATGTAGCTTGGCAGGCAACCAACGCAAGAGTACCCAGGAGGGACAGGCAGAGGGAGCGACGCATAAGAACTCTCCAAATCACAAAAGAAGGATCCCAAGTTGTAGTTATCTTATCGCATTCTTAACCTTAATTCAAGCGCAATCAGAACAAATCAGGGCTAAATCTCATCTCCCCCGGCTTATTTACACGTTGCGTTATTGATTTTTGCCGCTTTGCAAACGTATACACCCTTCTGCTCGGTAGGTGCTCAAGACACCCGGTATAATACAGAAAAACAATGAATGCGAGCCGTCTTATGGATTTTCACGCCCACGTTTATTATGATTGGGAACATCGCAACGAAGCCCTGCACCTCCACGCCGATTTACAAACCCGCTGCCAGAATATTCCCCATCTGGTCACCATTTACCCCTTGGTAGACCGGCTGGTGGGCCCCCATCTGTGGCCGATGTTTGAAATTGAGTTTGCTGGTGAACTCTACGACGCCATGACCTCTTTTTTAGAAGACAACCACGGCAATTTGCCCATTTTGGTGCACCCCTTAACCCATGACGAAATTGCCAATCATGGGGAATTGGCCCGCTGGATTGGTGAAGAACTGCCCCTGAACTGGGAACGTTTAGGTGTTACCGCTTAAATGCCACGCTGGGCAAAAGGGTTAGGCCTGAGCCAACCCCGTCAAGTGGCGGGGTTGGCTCAGGCCTGGCGTTTTTATTGCTGCGGGAAACTTACGTTTACGCCCGTTTGGAGCTTAAAGGGTAACCCGTTGGGTAAGCTGTTTGGGTGCTCCACCCTCACTGTAAACGATCAGTAATTCATAAACCGTTCCGGGTTTAGACAGGTCATCACCCACAGGATCAGCCCCGAACATTTCAAATTTCACGGTCCCAGAAAGCTCGGCAACGGGCGTTTTTTTGCCTGATTCGGTAAGGTTGGCACCGTTGGCCCAGACACTCAATAACCAATAAGGGCGTTGTGTGCCGGTACTCCACCCGGTTACCTGCAAAGGTTGGCCATTCTCAATGCGGCTAATGACAATTTCCTGAATCGAAACGGCACTGGCAAAGGCATGGGTATACACAAAGGTGTGATCATTTTTGCCGTCAGTCCCGGCGTTCACGGTGGGATTGGTGCGATCCTGGGTTTTGCCCGCATAGGCCAGAGCGCTGTTAGCAGGTGTAGTGGGTTGGGATGAGGCCGGGGGAGCAGAGGGCTGGGATGAAACCGTCGGTGAAGGGGAAGAAGAAGGGGATACCCCATCAGGAGTGGACACTGTGGGAGCGGCACACGCCGACAGCAACAAGCTTAACAAGAGTACTTTTTTCACGGTAAACCTCGGGATAAGATAAAGTTGAGTGCATTTTACCATATTTAGTTTGCCCCTCAGGATACACGGCGGGCCACTGAAAATTTCGGCATTCTGACCCCGCGTCACAAGCATTTGATTTTCAGGCCAAAAACAATTAGAATATAACCTATGCAAATTCAGTCACAGCCCCTTACAGCTCCTGCTTCTGCCCCGGTGGCAGCACCTCCGGTTCCGGCCCGTCCCCTGGCTGCCCCCACCCACCCTACAGCCACACTGGATATCACGGATCAGTTACAACAGGCCGCCCCCGCCACCCAAGGCTCAAGCCGTACCCATGTGAGCATGTTCAGTGATACGCCCCGCACCTCCCGCGACGAGCGTTATCAGGCCCTGCTCAGCGAGCTGCGCGGCAAACCCGAGCTGTTCCAGGTCAACCGGGTCAACACCTTCTTTAATGACGAAATTCGTTATACCAGTGATCAGGCCAATCAGGGTGTCAAAGATTATTGGCAAACCCCGCGCGAAACCCTGAAATCGGGCAAGGGTGACTGTGAAGACTACGCCATTGCCAAATACCAAGCCCTCAAAGAATTGGGTATCCCCGAAAGCCGCCTGCACATGATGTATGTCAAAGCCGACCAAACCCAAGCACATATGGTACTGGGTTATAAAGATACCAACCAGCAGTCGCTGATTTTGGACAACCTCTCAACCCTGGCCCTGCCCCCAAGCAAACGCGTCGATCTGACTCCGGTGTTTAGCTTTAATCCCAAAGGTGTTTGGGTCGCTACCGGCCCTGATAATTGGGTGGGTCGCCAGCTCAAAAATGATCCCTCACAGATCACCAAATATCAGGACGTTTTGCAGCGCATGAACCGCGGATTATAAGTTGAAACCCTTCGTCCCTGCATTAGGTTTATGTTTTCGATGATAAGAGATCGGGCCGGTCATGCTTGGCAAAATCGCTAAACAGACCGGCGTCCCTGTTGCACTCCTATCTCAATAATGACCTTGCAAAGAAAGCATCGGCTGTACCAGCCAAAGTACAGTTTCGACTGTATCCATTCCATCCATAGGTTCACCGGGGCCAAACAGCGGCCCGGTTTGTAAACCCAGCCCCAGGAATAGGCCAGCGCCCAAACGCCAGTCGAGCAGAACCTCACCCACTGGCCCCTGCCAGGTGCGCCGGGCCAAGTCTGGGGCCAGATTCCAGCGTTGCCACACGCCCCAGTGCAGGCCAGCCCGAAGGCTCAGGGCTTCGTCGCCCCAGCGCCAACCAGCCCCCAAACCCGAACCAGCCACTATCGCCGCGCCATTAATGGGCATCGCTGCCTGGAGTTGCAGCGCCAGATACAGGGGCTGCCAAACCCCTTCCGGTAAAGGCGTTGCATCCCAGCGATAACCCCCACCCACCAAGGCAGGCAGGCCGCTATTGAATAGCCAGGGCTGGGTCAGCAGGGGGCCATGGGTAATGGGTAGGGAAAGTGAGGGGTTCAACTGTGCTAATTCGGCCATACTCAGCCCCCAGCGCCACAGGCCAAGTTGCCCAAAGATCAGGGGCAGATCCGCTGTGGGGGCGTAGGGGCTGGCCAACATCCCAGCGGCCAAAAGACCCAGTTGCCCAGCCGCATAAGCAGTCCCACGGGTCGTGTCACCGCTGAACCAATAGCCCAACCCCACCGGGTACGATAACCCCTGCAATAACACCCGCGCTTCTGGGGGCAAAGTCCAGGACTGTTCCGGGGCAACAACCTCAGAAACAATCTCAGAAGGGGAAAGCACCTCGGTTGCGGGCGGATTCTCAGCAGCCCACCCGGCCTGAGACAAAAGCAAGACCAACAATAAACTACAGCGAAGCATGGGTGCCACGGGGCAAAGCCCTCTCTTTCCACAGCATATACAGGCACGGAATCACAATCAGGGTCAAAAGCGTTGAACTCACCATGCCGCCAATCAGTGGGGCGGTAAACGGCTTCATAATGTCAGACCCAATTTCATGGGAGTACATAATCGGCAGCAAACCCACCACCGTCGTAATCACGGTCATGAGCTTGGGTCGAACGCGCATGACAGCCCCTTCAACAATGGCTTCTAATAAATCGCTGCGGGTGGTTAAGGTGCCCGCAGCTAAACGACTGTGGTAGACCTCATCTAGGTATAAGAGCATGACAATGCCGGTTTCGGCGGCCACCCCGGTCAGGGCAATAATGCCGACCCAGACCGCCACACTCAGGTTGTAACCCAGCAATTGCAAGGCCCAGAAGGCCCCCACCATCGCAAAGGGCAGGGAGAGCATGACCATCAGGGCTTCGGTGATCGATTTAAAGTTTTGGTATAAAAGCAGGAAGATCAGCAGCAGGGTCACAGGCACCACCAGCAGCAGACGCTGGGTGGCGCGTTTCATAAACTCATACTGACCGCTCCACTCTAAGCGATAACCGGGCTTCATGTTCAGAGTCTGCAAAACCTGATCGGCTTGGGTGACGTAGGTGCCCGGATCAATTTCAGGCTTGGGGTCAATAAACACAATGCCCAACAGTTGTCCCCCTTCGCTGCGAATCATGGGGGGGCCAGTGGTGACCCGGATATCGGCCACCTGCATCAACGGTACAGGCGAGCCATTGGGAGTCATGACCAAAATGCGCTTGAGCTGTTCGGGGTCGTCGCGCAGTTCGCGGGCATAACGAATTTGGATCGGGTAACGCTCGCGCCCCTCAATCGTATTAGAAACGTTCATGCCACCAACGGCCGCTTCGATCACATCCTCAATGTCCCCTATACGCAACCCATACCGGGCTGCCGCCTCGCGCTTAATGTCAAAATCGAGGTAAAAACCCCCTTCTACCCGTTCAAAAAAGACATTGCGGGTACCGGGCAAGGGTTTCAACTGGGCTTCAATGTGGCGGCCCAATTGCTCAATTTCGGACAATTCGGGGCCGAATATTTTAATGCCCAAAGGGGTGCGTACTCCCGTTGCGAGCATATCAATACGCCCTTTAATCGGCATGGTCCAGCCATTGCTGACACCGGGCAGCTGTAATAACTGGTTCATTTCGGTTTCAAGCTTTTGGGGGGTCATGCCGGGTCGCCACTGGTCAGGGGGTTTAAAGGTGATCACCGTTTCGACCATGCTCAGGGGGGCAGGGTCGGTGGGGGTTTCGGCCCGGCCCACTTTGCCAAACACGGTAGCCACTTCCGGGAGCGTTTTTAACAGCTTGTTTTGCACCTGTAACATTTTGGTGGCTTCGGTGATTGAGACACCGGGCAAGGTGGTGGGCATATACATGCTGGTTCCTTCCCACAGACGGGGCATAAACTCTGAGCCCAGCCCCCCATAAATGGGTATTGTGATTGCAACCGCAGCCACTGCCCCCAAGATAACCAGCATCCGAAAACGCAGGGCGATACGAGCCACGGGCTCATAGAGCCAAATCAGCAAACGGGTGACAGGGTTTTTATGTTCAGGATATATTTTACCGCGAATAAACCACACCATCAGGGCCGGTACCAGGGTCACCGACAAACAGGCCCCAAAGAACATGGCAAAACTTTTGGTATAGGCCAAAGGCTTAAATAAACGCCCTTCCTGATCCTGCAAAATAAATACCGGAAAAAACGAAATGGTAATAATTAAAAGCGCTGAAAACAGCGATGGGCCAACTTCCTGCGCCGCTTGAATAATGACTTCTTTGCGATCTCGCTCAGGGAATTGTTCAAGCTTTTTATGGGCATTTTCAACCATCACAATCGCCGAGTCGACCATTTCGCCAATGGCAATGGCAATGCCCCCTAACGACATAATATTGGCCGAAACACCCATCAGTTTCATGGGAATAAACGCCACCAATACCGCCAAGGGCAGCGTAATAATGGCTACCAAGGCGCTGCGCACATGAAACAGAAAGATAATGCACACCAAGCTCACGACCAAACACTCTTCGAGCAAGGTCTTGCGCAAAGTCGCCACCGACTGGTGAATCAGGTCGGAGCGGTCATAAGTCACTACCAGCTTAATACCCGCCGGAAAGGTTTTTTCGGCCTCGGCGATTTTGGTTTTGACCCGCTCTAAAACATCAACTACATTTTCGCCAAAGCGAACGACCACAATGCCCCCAGCCACTTCACCGCGTCCATCAAGCTCGGCAACCCCACGCCGTAGCTCGGGGCCAAGCTGGATACGGGCAATGTGTTTGAGCAACACTGGGGTGCCGCCCGGGGCCGTTTTCACCACCACGTTTTCCAGGTCTTCGAGGGTGCGAATATAACCGCGCCCGCGCACCATATATTCGCGCCCGGTCATTTCAATGCTGCGCCCGCCCACGTCATTGTTGCTGCGGCGCACCGCTTGCGAGATATCCTCTAGCGAGAGTTGATAACTTTGCAAGGTGTGGGGGTCGAGGGTAATTTGGTATTGTTTGACAAAACCGCCAATGCTGGCCACGTCAGCCACGCCCGGTACGCTGCGCAGCAGGTAACGTAAATTCCAGTCTTGAAAGCTGCGCAAATCCGCTAGGTTGTGCTGGCCGGTTTCATCTATCAGGGCATACTGAAAGCCCCAGCCCACGCCGCTGGCATCTGGGCCCAGGGTTGGGTTGACCCCCTCCGGGAGCTGTTCGCGCACCGAACCCATATATTCCAAAACGCGACTGCGCGCCCAATACATATCGGTGCCATCTTCAAAGATGGCATATACAAACGACATGCCAAACATCGACTGTGCCCGTACGGCTTTCACTTTGGGGGCTGACAATAAGGTACTGGTAATCGGGTAAGTCACCTGATCTTCAACCAAATCTGGGCTGCGCCCCGGCCACTCGGTAAACACAATCACCTGCACGTCCGACAAATCGGGAATGGCGTCCAAAGGTGTTTCTTTGAGCGACCACAGCCCCGCCAAACCCAACATAAGGGCTAAAAAGAGTACCATCCAAGGGGTGCGGGCACACCAACCAATTAAATTTTTGAGCATTAGTGGTTGTGTCCCGCGCTTAAGCCATTCAGCGAGGCCTGAAGTTGGCTTTCAGCGTCCACAAAGAAATTGGCTTCGGTCACGACCTTGGCACCGACCGGTGGCCCTTGCAGCAGCTCGTAGCTATTGCCCATGCGTCGCCCTAAACGCACCGCTACCGGCTCAAAATGCCCATCGGCTTGAGCGACAAATACCAGCTGACGCAAACCCGAGTCCATCACCGCACTGGTGGGAATCAGAGGATGCGCCCCACTGCGTTGAACAGTAAAACGAACCTGGGCAAACATTTCCGGCTTGAGACGCTGGCCGGGATTGGGCAGGTTCAAGCGTACCCCTAAAGTGCGACTTTGCGGGTCTAGGCTGGGGTCAATCCAATCGACGGTAGCACGCAGGGTTTGTCCGGGCAAAAACGGCAGGGTCACTTCGGCGGCTTGGCCCAAGCGGATGAGCCCGGCATCGGCTTCAAAGATACGGGCCTTGAGCCACACAGTGTTTAAATTGGCGAGGGTAAATAGGTCGGTACCTTCAGTAACACGCAAGCCCTGGATCGCCTGTTTGGCAGTCACATAACCAGAAGTGGGGGCATAAATAGTGACCGTGCGCTGTACTTGCCCGGTGGTGCGAATATGGGCTATTTGTGCCGGGGTTAAATCAAACAGGCGCAGCTTTTCTGCCGCCGCCTCCGCCAATTGGGCTGTGGTTTCTGCCGTCACCAGCAGGTCATTCTCAGCCATACGCGTAGCCGTGCGCTGCGCAATCAGCAGCTCTTCCTGAGCAGCCACCAATTCCGGGCTATACAGCGCCAGCAGCGGCTGCCCCTGACGCACATACTGCCCTGTAAAGTTCACATGTAACTTTTCAATCCAGCCACTGACCTTGGTATGCACATGGGTCAGAGCTTTTTCGTTGTATTCCACCTGGGCCACAGCATTGAGCGTATGAGCCCCCCCTTTGGCAGAAATCGCCGTCGTTTTAACCCCAATCAACTGCTGGCGCTGAGCACTGATCTGGACCGGGATACGGCCATCTACAGCGGCCCCACCCGCCCCAACAGCCGTTTCAACCTTTTCTAACTTCATGCCACAAATGGGGCAGTTACTGGGGTGATCATCTGTAACTTGTGGATGCATCGGACAGCGATAGAGCACCTTTTGCCCAGAAAACACATCCTTTCCCGTCGTCCCTTGTGTCGTGGTTGTCCCTTGTACCCTCGAAGCCCCTTCTACCCCAGTCACAGCCGTCATATCCAATTCATCCACTGGCTCCGTTTCTGAGCGACAGCCCAGCCCCAACAACAAAATGCCCAGCAGCACATAATGTTTTAAAAGAGATAGCTTCATACTACCGAGCCTCCGGTCAGTAAAAGAATACGGTTGTGGGCTTCCCAACCAGAAAGCGTCAGGGAAACAGCCCGAATTTGTGTCTCAAGCAATTGGCGGTGGCGCTCCAACACCCCTTCCAGTGAAAGCTTACCCGTCGTAAAAGCCGCCAGCGCACTGTCCCGTTCAAGACTTTGCAAAGGCATCACCGTTTGCTGCAAATGTTGGCCCCGCTGCCGTACTGTCACCCACTGCTGATAATCGCGGTGCAAAGTTCCGCGCAGAGCCTGGGTTTGGGCCTCTAGCTCAGCTTGCGCAGCCGCCACATCGTGGGCTGCGGCCTGCTGCTGGGGAATTTGTTTCTGAGCGGCATACAGCGGCAGAGTAGCCCCCACGCGCAGTTGCCACATACCTTCCAGCGGGCCGCGATGACTCACACCCCCAGCCACCATAAAATCCGGGTAAAGCTCTGCCACCGCCTGCTGTTCCCCAATCACACGCTCCTGAATACGCACGCGCAACTGCGCCAATTGGGGCGCAGTCTGATGCAGCGCAACCTCTAGCTGATCAAGCGCAGGCGGGGCCGGTAAAGGGGGCAAACCGGGAGCCTGAGCCGGTAGCGGCAAACTCCAGCCACTCAACTCTTGCAGGCGCACCGTGAAATGATGCACCTCCTGTTCTAAACGCAGCAGTTCATCCGCCAAATTGGCCCGGTCTGTTTGCAGCCGGATCAGACTCAATTGTTCACCCTTGCCCAGACGGTAATAACTGCGGGCCGTCGCATCGATCAGCGCCAACCATTGCAAACTGGCCTGTTGCAAACGCTGCTCCTCGGCCACAGCCGCCCAACCATACCAAGCCTGGCGTACCTGGCTGTGGATATCCAGCCGCTGGAGACGCGCCTGAACTTGCGCCTGCTCAACATTGAAGCGAGCCTCAGTCTGTTGCAAATAGAGCTTGGCGGGAAAAGGAATCATCTGGCTGGCCTCGACCATGAGCTGGCTCATCATTGCACTGCCCAGACTCAAGCGGCCAAACCCCTCATTGGTCAGACCCGCTTCCAAACTGGGATCAGGCAAGGCTCCCGCCCCGGCCACCCGTGCCTCGGCGGCTTGCACCTGACGCGCAGCCCCACGCAGCGCCGGGTGATGGGCATCTGCCGCTGCCAACCAATCATTCAGCCCCTCCGCCGACGCGCCTGGGCTCGATAAACCCATTAAAACCAGTGTCAGGAGCGGCAACCGATACCAGCTCATTGCCCCACCACCCACGGGGTGCCGACGGTATGCACTTTGCCATGGGCTTTGAACATCACCACCACTTGGTAAGTGCCCGGCTTGGCGAGCTTAAAGGCCGCGCCATAGTGGTGCATCCCGCTGCCTTTCATGACTTGCAGGGGCTCTCCAGCGGGGTTACCGACCGGCTTTTGATCCGGGCCAATCACCTTAATTTTAGCCGCCGCATCGGTGATCAGCTTCTTACTTTTGGCATCCATCAGGGTAATGACCGCTGCATGGGTTGCTCCCGCCGGATGTTTCATGGCCCCCATTTTCATCTGCTGCATCATTTTCTGGTGGGCCACCAAAGTGGTCAGGTCAAAAGCCACCTGAATGCCGTTCACGACCTTCACATGGGCAGTGGCATGACCGTGGTGGGCATGGGGGTCAGCACTCCAGGCAGGGGTAACTGTACCAAATAACAAGCTCACAAACATCAAAAAACGCAGCATAAATATCTCCTGAAATATAAAAATAGGGAAGAGCGCCAATCACCAGCAGGGTTCTGCTGGCGGCGCTTTATATCAGGAGATAAGTGGTTTCAACAATTTGCAGGCCCGTCGTGGGCCGCAAGGGCGGAGGTTCCGGCCAAGGAGGCGGCACCGGCTGCAAAGGCTGCCAATGCGCCGGTAAAAAAGCCACCAACGGATTCAGTAATCCATCTAGCAACGGTACATCAAGGCCCGTCGCATCCGTTGACAACACATTCAGACTGGGCAAAGCCGGGACAGCCACCCACTGGTGACAATGACAGTCATCGCCATGTTCAGGCTCAGAAGTATCCCCAGTTGGAGTCTGGGCCGTCGCATGGCAATCGGAAACAGCCTCCGCAGCAGCTTCAGCCCAGCCAAAAGGCGCATGGCAGCACTGGATGCCAATTGCCCACAGGCAACTGAGCACCACCAGATACACGGTCCACGTCGGCTTTTTGTGCATACTTTCCTCTGGCCTTAAGGTAACTGCCCAGAAACCTTCTTGTCAATGGAAGGTTTCCGCAAGGGCGCAGGGCATACATCATAAAGCCCTAACACCTAAGTTAGACCTAAAACAATCAACGCACAGCCAGAGCATGGAGTGATAATCAGCGCAAACCAGACTTCTGGATAAACCATGAAGTAGCTGAGACATAACAAAAATGAACGGCCAATAAAAAATTTCGTAATATTAACTTAGAATATCAGCGGTTACAATTTGCGCCTAAAGTATGGTAGTCTGCAAGCAGAATTTGCTCTTCACCCTCATTAATGCTTGGAGACGCTGAATGCTCAAACTGGCCGCTTTTCGATCCGCCTATCTGATCCCGCTCCTCTGTGCAGCAGCCTTCACCCCCACCCTCCCGATGTGGTCACCTCCGGCCCATGCAGCAGATATTCAAGAATACAACCGCAAGAACATTTCCTTCTTCCAGAGTGAAACTTCCCCCCTGAACGAAGCTTTGGTCAAAAGCCTGCAACAAGAGCTGCCCCGCTTTAGCTACCAGTTGATTGGCACCCCCCTAGAAGGCGACCTTTTACAGTTTTTAGGGGATGTCAAACGTTATCAGCGTGAAAACGCTGGCAGCTTGGCAGCCATGAACGAACAAAATACCCTCAATTTTGGCGACAAGGTAGTCCTCTGGAGCGACACCAAACGCATTATCGAGTCGGGTTATGTGATGGCTCCGCAGTGGAGTTATTCCCCTCTTGAACTGAGCGGCCCCAATAAAAAGGGTTCCGGCAGCAACATGTATTGGTCCATTGATGTCGAATCAAGGGTCACGGTCAATGTCCCCATTTATAAACTGGCTGGCGATACTCCGACTCTGTACAACACGGTCAGCCAAAGTTGGAAAGTGGTGCGCGAGCTCCCTGTCGGCGACATTCAGCGTTTGCTTAAAATTGTCCAGGAAGCCACCGGAGTCGAAGTAGACCTCGAAAATCCCGTGCAGCGGGCCGTGGTGCTTGAAGTTGTCAAGAAAATCCCGGCTTTTGAAGAGATCTTAAGCACTGACCCCAAAGCCTATATGCAAGAGAGTGCCAATAAGAGCATTACCGCCAACCAGTTCGGCATGCTTGCCCGCGACATCAAGGCCCTTGATGAGTTCACGCTCAAAGGCGGCATCCGCAATGCCGACATGCGCAATGACAAAATCGAAATCGGCTTTGGTGAAAAAGAAACGGCTGAGAGCCTAGGAGTCCGTATGGATTCAGGCTATAAAATCATTGAATACCAACAGCGCGGGGGCGAAGAGATCCCTGTCGAAGTGGGCTTTGCCAAGGTGCGCGATCTCGGCCAGGGCAAAGTGACGGCGCAACCCATTATTGTCGGACGCGACTTTGAATTGGGCGACCAGATCAAGGAGTACCCCAAGCTGGGGCTCAACGTGGGTATTAAAGCCGGGACCACCAGCCTGGGATTACAAAGCTTCGCCCCGAATTATTTTGTGCCCGCAGCCCAACTCGATCTGGAGTACAACCTCGCCCCACTGCTGAATTTATCCGAATTCTATCTGGTCGCCTCCGGGGGAGCCACCCTGCCCATGGACGCCACTAGCTTTACCTTGCCAGCCTTCCAACAGCCAGGTTTCCCCGCTCAGCCCCAACTGGTTTTCCCACAGGGCACACAGATTCTGGCCTACACCGGCGAATTGGGACTGATGAAAAAATGGTACCTGCGCCAGTGGATTCTGAATTTGAGCGCCCGGGGCGGGATTTTGGGCGGAATGACCTTGCCCAGCCCCTTCCAACCCTCCCAGCCAGCGGACGCCCTGACTTATGGCGGTACCTTTACCGCCGGGGCCTATTACCAAATTACCCCAGACATGATTGTCGGGCTTGATGGCGGCTTCCGCTACTTTATGGATGGCCCTTGGCTACAGGGCGGATTCCCAGCTCAGTTGCCCCCCATTAACAGCATCGGACCAGTCATCCACTTCTTCTTTAACTACGCGATCTAAACCGGGACACAAGTTCTTGTTATAATGGGCCTGAGGGAACCTCAATAACCCCAGGCCCGTCCTGAAACTCATCCCAGGAGGACGACTGACCATGATAGCTACCCGCCGCTTATTTCCGTTATTTGCTGCCGCCGCCTTAACCCTTGGTGCCGTGCTCGCTCCCACCGGAGCCACATTGGCCCAAGGCCGCATTCGCTCTGAAGTTAAAATCGAAGCTGTCACAGGCGAAGGCACCGATGCCAAATCGGCACAGCTAGACGCCTTCCGCAACGCCATTGCCCAGGCTGTGGGGGTGTATGTACAATCGGACACCGTGGTCGAAAACTATGTCACCAAAAGTGACAAAATTCGCGCCAACTCGAGTGGGTTTGTCAAAAGCTTTAAAAAGCTGCGCGAAAGCAACAGCGGCGGCATTGTCTCTGCTGTTTATGAAGTGGTCGTCACCACCCAACCCTTACAGGCCGATCTCAAAACCGTCATGGGCGAAGAATTCCGCAATGTCGGCCATCCCACCGTCTCGGTCGTGGGTTGGTATCAGGGCAAAGATCGCCTCGAAACCGAAGCCAATAGCTTTGCCGTTACGGCCATGAACCGGGCCCTGATCAAACGGGGTTATAAGGTTGTGGATGGATATCTGATCGAAAAACTGCGCAAAGAAGACCAGGAGATTGTCAAAGCCTCCGGGGCTGTCAACAAAACCAACTTTGACCAAGTGGCAATGCGTATTGCCAACAAGCTCAAAGCCGATATTTATGTCACCACCTTTGGCAGCGTGGGTCAAGGCAAAGCCAGCGTTGCTACCCGCATGTACAATAGCTATACGGGCCAAATCTTCGGAGATGATACCGGTTATGCCAGCGTCAAGGGCAACTCCGGGGCCGACATTAAGGCCGCTGCTGAACAAGCCGTCACCGCCAGCATGGAACGCATCCTCCCGGAAATGGGTAATTTCTGGCAACAGGTACTGACCCAAGGCCAAGAATATGTGATTGTGCTCGAAGGTTATGACGGGGGCAAACAGCGCCGTGACTTTAAAAAAGTGCTCGAAAATGCCAGTGGCGTGACCGAAGTCAAACAGCTCAATGCCGCCGGGAACCATGCCGAATTCAGCGTTTATTCTTCCAGCTCCCCCAGTGATCTTTTTGACGATATCATTGGTGCCGCCGAGGATGAAGGCATGAAATTCCTAAATGACGAAGCCGTCATGCGCGGGGGCCGCGCCATCTTTATCGTGCGCAAATGAAACGGCAGACATTAACTTGGGCGCTGGCGCTATTATTGGCGTCGGCCCCGGCCGCATGGGCCGACGTTAAAAATCTCGACTACAGCGTTCGCGAAGTCGAAATTGTGGGCCAAGGCCCTACAGCTGAAGAAGCGTTGGCCAATGCCGAACTCATGGCCCTGCAACAGGCCGTATTGAGTTTGGTGCAAACAGAGGGTGAGCAGCAGCAATACAAACGCATTGAAGCCAAAATCTTAGAGCAACGCATCAAATATGTCACCCGCCAAAAGATTTTAGGCAAGGGCACAACCGAAAGTGGCGGGCGTTATTACAAACTCATTTGTAAGGTCAATATTGCCCTACTGCGCCAAGATCTGGAAGCAGCCAAGGTCATCAGCTCAACCCAAGAGCTGACCCAGCAATTGCGTAACCCCACAATTATGGCCTTTTACCAGGATCCATCCAATACCAGCACCTATGCCGAATGGGCTGTCGGTCGCGTCAATAACTATCTGGTGCGCCACAACTGTAAAGCGGTAGATGCCGCGGTCATGCGCAGCCTGCGTCAGGATGACCAAGTCGTCACCCAAGCAGCAGGCCAAAGCACCCGTCTTCATCAGGCTCTGGCCCTGAAAGCACAAGCTGACCTCTATATGAGCGTGACGGTTGATCCCAAAGTGGCGGGACGCAGCGGCGACTACACCTACTACGAAACCATGGTCAAAGTCGAAGCCTACGAAGCCTCATCAGGCCAAGCCTTTATCAGCAAAACCTATCAACGGCGTGATGCGCAGGGGAACCCAGAAGCGCTGGCAGTACGCGGTAGTGAGGATGTCAGCGCCAAAGCAGTCATCGAAGAATCCGTTGCCGGGGTCATGCCCCAAATCCTCGAAGATTTATTATTGCACTGGAAACGCAATGTCGCCCAAGGCAGTCAGTTCCGCATTGTCGTCAAAGGCATCAAAGATGCCCAAGCCCAAGAATTGGAAAGCGTCTTGCGCGAATTAACACGCGGCGTCACCCCTCAAGCCAAAGGTGATTATCTGATTCGTTACAGCGGCGTCATTGGCGATTTGGCCGATGAACTGGAAGAGCGCTTGCAAGAACGTCTCGGATTGAGCCTAGAGCGCTTTGACTTGGGCAGCGCCTATTTTGTCATTCAGGGGAAATAACACATGAAGGCTGGCATCGGAATTGTGTTCTTACTGGCACTTGTGAGCTGTTACCGTCAGGCCGCGCCCCCCGAAACACCCCCAACAGCAAGTGAAACGGTGCTGATTATTGAGGGCTACCGCGATGGAGACGAACGCCGCGCTTTGCAGGATCTGTTCAAAGCAGCAGGCCTAGAAGTAGAGGCGGTTAACAGCGGTGCGGGCCGGGCCGAATACCACGCCAGTACAACACCGGAAAACCCCCTATGGTTCGAGGAGCTCGAAAAACAGTTGCCCGCTGGCTGGCAAATTCGCCGCGAACAAAACCGTTTGTACCTGATACGCACCCCTTAAGCGGAAGGTCCCATGGATCCAGAGAAATCAACAGCGATTGCCTCCCTGCTCAATCTATCAGCCATGCTCTTTTTTGTCCCCCTGACCCTGGTCATTGCCGGAGTTAGCTGGTTTATCCTGAATAGCCCGCTGGGTACACCGGTTATTCATTTCTGGGCACAGCGCCACATGCAGGGCAAGCGTTACCGCAAAGCTGCAGTCCTGTACGAGCGCCTGTACCACTTCCACGAACTCATGGGCGGGCAAAACTATGCCCGCCAAGCCGCAATTGCCCACGAAATGAGCGGGGATCTCAAAGCCGCGCTGAAATATTATGAACAGGCCGAAGATTGGGGCAAACTCGGTCAGCTCCAAATGGAGTCAGGACACATTGAGGCGGCCTTAGACAGCTTCACCCGTGGCAAGCTGCCGGCCCGCGTGGTCTTGTGCCATGAACAGTTGCAGAATCATTATGAAGCCGCCTTGATTTATGAACACGATTTACACCAGTTGCACAAAGCCCGGATTTTCTACGAGCGGGCCGCGCTAAACACCGATGAGCCGATCCAAACGCTGGCCAAGATGGGGTTAGTACGCATTGACCGCGCCCTCGGACGCAGTGAAGAGGCTGAACATCATTTTCAGCAGGTACAAACCCAATTGCAAATACAACCCCATCTGCTCACCGATCCAGAGGTGGCAAACGCATGGGAAGCCCTACAAATCCAGAGCCCTTGAACTTAAACAAACATTATCAATGGGTTAATCTTAAGACAAGCCGCTTAGGGCCTTTTAATGGGATAATTAAAATTATCAGCTTAGCGTAGAAAGGTGCCTTATGAAATTATTTGCTTGTTTATTCTCCAGCCTCTTGCTGATGTCCCTCACAGCTTGTGGTAATACACGGGTCTCCCCCATGGGTGTCAGCACCAACCGTCTCACCGCTGCCAGCGCTGGTAACGCCCGCACCACCAGTACCCCCCCCGCCAAAACATCTGTCAGCGCCCAAACTTACTCGCGCACTGTGGTGACCCCCGTTGAGTCCGAAGAGAGTGAAGAAACGACCCACCCTGCCAGCCTCACCGAAGAAGACACCTGGGAATAACACACTCGTTTGAAAGGAGCGCCTTCTATGCGCCGTTTGACTCCTGTAGCTCTTTTGGGCACTGCCGCTCTGCTCATCAGTTGCCAAATGTTGGCCCCAGCGCCCACTATGCGTACCCCCCAACAAACCGCCCTGACAACCTTTAACACCAACACCCCTGTCACAGACGGTGGTGAAGACGAATGGACCCACCAAGGCAATGACTTTGCCACCGGTTCTTTTGCCGGTACCGAATTGCGCCCCGATGGCTCCCTTGCAGCCCTGACAGGCGTCCCCCAAGGCACCTTCCTTTCCGCTCCACGCCAAATTGCATTTGCCTTTAACGCCTTTATGGCCGGTTGGCAGAATACCCCTGCTCAGGGCCGTCTAGAGGTGGCTGCCCGCGTCAGCAGCGATAATCGCACCTGGAGCCCCTTCTTCCCCTTGAGCCCAGAAAAGAGTGTGGTGTTGCCCCAACAAGCCCGCTGGATTCAGTACCGTCTTGTTCTCAGTGGCCGTGATACCCGTCTGAATGGCATTACCTTCCAGTTTGGCTACGAAAAACCGCGTACCAGCCCCGTTGAAACCTTTGCACCCGTCACGGTACCTAAACCGCGCATGATGACCCGCGAACAGTGGCAAGCAGCTCCCCCCAAAGGCGAGTTTACCCCCCACACCCCCAATGCAATTGTCCTCCACCACACTTGGAAACCGGATCGGGCCGCTTATAAAGGGGCCAATACCATTCGGGGTATTCAGCGTTACCACCAAACCGATAACAAATGGACAGACATTGGTTACCACTATCTGATCGGCCCTGAAGGCATTATCTACCAAGGCCGTCCTGACAATGTCATTGGCTCCCATGCCGTTCCCAATACCAACAAGATTGGGATTAGCGTAGTGGGTGACTACGATCCGGGCAAAGATGCCCTGACCCCAGAGTCTTATGAAGCACTGGTCTCCCTCATGACCTGGCTGACTGCCACTTATGGCATTTCTACCAACGAGTTTTATGGGCACCGCGACTTCAGCCCCAAAACCTGTCCCGGTGACACAATCTATTCCCGGATGCCTGATATCAAGCGCGAAGTGGCCCGCCGCCTCAGTCTTGCCGGTCGCCGCTAAAACCCACACCGCAGAGGTAGAAAATTTTCTGCCTCTCGGCGCGGTATAATGCCCCCATGCGCGTTTTTACATTGCTCCTCTTGTTGTGCCTGCTCACAGGCTGTGAACATACCCTGCGTATGGGACTGGTCAATTGGGCCATTAAAGAAGACTACTGGGACGCCAAAATCACGCTGACGGATATCAATGGTGATGGGGTCGCCGATCTGATTCTTTCGGGCTATCAAAAACAGAAAAAGAAAAACAGTCAGGGCCTGCCCCAAGCCGACAGTGTGGTGGCCTTAGACGGCAAAACCCAACAACAGTTATGGGGGTTTCAAACCAAAGGGCATGTGGAAGGCTATCCAGCGGTTTACCTCGACACCGTTTTTTTTGGCAGCACCGATCAATATCTCTATGCCCTCGATCTCAAAACCGGGCAGCTCAAATGGCGATTTTTAACCAATGGCCCCATTTATGGCAGCGTATCCGGCGGGGGTGGCCGCATCTACGTGGGCAGCCGCGACCGCCGTCTCTATGCCCTGAGTGCCAAAGAAGGTGAACTGCGCTGGGTCTTTCCAACCGCCGAGGCCATTGACGCTTCCGCCGCCTACAGCAATGGTCAGCTTTTTGTGGGTGGCTGGGATCGCACGTTTTATTCCCTCGATGCAGTCACCGGCCAAATCCTATGGCGCTATAAAGCCCAGGGCTATTTTGATCGTTCAGCGGCAACCGTCAGCGGCGCCACGGTCTTTGTTGGCAACTGGGACAAACACCTGTATGCCTTTGATCGCGAAACCGGAGCCCTGCGCTGGCGTTATAAAACCAATGGTTATATTGAAGAGTCTTCACCGGTGGTCTACAAAAGCACCGTCTATATTGGCAGCAATGACAAACAACTCTACGCCATCAATCGCAGCACGGGCAAACTCAAGTGGCGTTTTGCCACCCAGGATGCCGTGTATTCAACCCCGGCAGTATCAGAAAAAGGCATCTATTTTGGCTGCCGCGATGGTTATGTCTATTCCCTCGATCATGATGGGGCCCTGCGCTGGAAATACAATACCAAATACAAAATGCACAGCTCGCCAGCGATCGCAAATAACCGCCTCTATATTGGGACACAAGGCAATTTTTTATTTGGTTTTGACGATGGTGGCATGGGGGAAATTTATTGGCCCATGTACGGGGGAGAACCCGCCCACCGTGGCTCCGCAGCCTTGGCTCACAGTTTAGGCAAAAAATGGAGTGCAAAAAGTGATTGGTGGAAGCCCGCATTGGATTGGGTCAAGAGCCAATTGTGAAACCCTTCCCTCTCTTGGTCGCCGCTTGGGTGGCTTTTATCATCAGCAGTGTTCTGTTAAGTGCGCTCTGCATCAGCATGGTATTTTTTCCACCCGCCCAGCAATTGCCTGGGGGCGTTCTCGAAGTTCTGGCCCTCATTCTGGCCCTGCGTATCCTGACACCCCGGGTCAGCCGCCTCCATGGGCTACAGGGCGAAAGCTTAGAAAACAGCAATCCAGGTCGTGCCATTGCCCATTATCAGTGGGGGTTACGTCTCCAACCCCAAGCCACTGAACTGTATCAGCGCTGGGCCCTGGTGCTTTTAAGCCAAGGCCAAACAGAACTTGCTCAGCAGCGCTTAAATCAGGGGCTGGCCCAAGATCCAGGGGATGCCAGTCTCTGGAATGCGCTGGGGCGCACTCTGCTGCAACAAGGGCAGTGGCAAGCCGCCAATAATGCCTTTAAAACCGCTTATTGCCTACAACGCGGCCTCACCTGGCACAAGCTCGAAGAAGATATTCAACTGCCACAACAGGTGGTCACACAAACGCCAGCCCCACCAGAACACACCAGCCGAGCCAAATTACAGCACGATTTAGAACAGTACCAGTTCTTATTGGCCGGGCGTTATTTACCCCCCTCATTTAGCAAACCCGTACAGGATCTAGAAGCCCTGCTGACCGAAACCCAGAGCCAACCTGGGCCACGCCTCACCTTGAACCCTGCCCAACAGAAGCGGCTCCCCTTATACGGTCGCAATGTCTATTTTGCCGATGTACCTGCATTTCGCCAGTCTCCCCTACAATCCCAACATTGGCTTTCCTTGAGTGACACCTACCATCAGCAAGCCCCAGGGCTGGTCTCGTGGGACGGTTTTTTACACCCGGATGCCGTGGATGCCCTGCTGCACTTCTGTGAGAAATCAACCATCTGGCACGATGACAGCAAATCAGGCGGTTATTTGGGCAGTTATCTCGAAGATGGATTTTGTTGTGAGCTTTTGTTACAAATTGCCCATGAACTCCAGCAAGCCCTGCCAGCGGTATTGGGGGGCCTGCATTTACAGCAGATGTGGGGCTATAAATATGGGGCCAACAGCACAGGCATTGGGGTGCATGCGGACAATGCCACTGTCAACGTCAATTTTTGGATTACCCCAGATGAAGCGAACTTAGACCCGGACAGTGGAGGACTGATTATCTACGACAAAACAGCTCCCCAAGAATGGTTGTTTCATGACTACAACGCCCGCAGTGACGAAACATTACAAACCTGGCTGAAAGAACACCAAGCTCAGCCAAGGGTCATCCCCTATCGGCAAAATCGGGTGGTGATGTTTCATTCCCGCTGTTTTCATGCCACGGATCACTTTCACTTTCGCAGCGGTTATGTACATCGGCGTTTGAACATTACCCTATTATTTGCTTAGCTTTAAGCGTGATTGGGCGCACATTTAACCTATTCGTCATGATGTTGTCACAATTATCCGGTAGTCTACACAGTGTGTTAAGCCTTTGAAGATTTCTACACACCACAGAGGTACTCATGATCCTGGCACGCTAAGCAGCTTACATTTTTGTCCGTCCCGCACGACGAATGTCTGAACCGCTTATCCCCCAAGGGATATCCCATCTGTTCTTAAGTGAAACGCCCCGGAAGCTTCCGGGGCGTTTTCCTTTAGGGCGGCGGCAAGAGCTCTAAGACTTCTGGCTCCTCAGCAGCGGGGGTGGCCTCAGGTACTTCGGGCATTTCCGGCACAGCCGGATTGCTCGCAACAGGCTCCTGTGGAGGTACAAAGGATGGCAGCGCAGACGGAGAGGCCTCAGGAGGGGCCGTGCTTTCGAGCGGAATCTCAACAATCGAATTGGTCGCCGTAGGTTCTGGGGTGGCCTCGGTGGAAGCACTGGCACTCGGTTCTGGGCTGGTTTCAATGGCTTTTAACGGCCCAAAGCCCTCAATCGGCAACCCCTGTACCGCTTCCCGCATATAAGCACGCCAGATCGGGCCACACAAACTGCCTCCTCCTCCTCGGGTAACGCTGGGATTGTCGTTGCCCGCCCAAACC
>DLGM01000048.1 GCA_002482705.1 Cyanobacteria bacterium UBA7694 | reverse complement strand
GCACCTATCCCACCCAGGCCTTTAATGCCCCGGCCCGGCAGCTCACCCTCAAGCTTTATGAGCGCATGGGTGTCGCCAAAAACGAGTTACCCCGCGTCCAAACCAAAACCCTGACGCCCCTGTCCATGCTCAACGGCACCAGCGTCTTACTGGCCGTCCAAAGCGAACTGCCCTCCCCACCGGGTGCCCACAATGCCTGTCCCAATGCCACGGCCTTCCAACTGATTGAAAAAGTCGGGAGGCGGTTTGTGGTGCGGGCCGAAAAATTCATGCCCCTCAAACAGGAAGCCTGTCGCAACTACCAATTAATCAGCAGCTTTGGTACCGATAAAACGATTGACCAACTGCTGTTACGCGGCAGCGACCTCCAGCACCATTGGTACGAAGTGTACAAACGCAATGCCAAGGGGGCATACGTGCAGGTGTATAAAGGCGGCGGCTGTTAAACGTCCGCTTGTGACGGGCTCTTCAACAGCGACGGAGCATCCTCATCCGTTTGCCACAAATTGCGGGCCGTTTCAACCGCGGACAAAAGTTCATCGCTGCGCTGTAAACGAAACTCAATAAATTGCAGGGCCTCAAGCAGCCATTGGGCCAGCTCGGGAACCACCAAATGATAGATGACACGGCGACCAACACGCCGCTCAGCCACAATTTTATGCGAGCGCAACAAAGAAAGATGCTGAGAAACCCGCGAATGGCTAATTCCCAGCTTTTGTTGCAGGAGTTTGACCTCTTGCTCGCCCTTGGCCAACTCCTGGACAATTTGGATCCGGTCGTGATGAGAGACGGCTCCTAAGAGTGTCGCCAACTCTTGCGCCACGAACTGTCTATACGGCATGTCAAAACCACGTTCTTCTATAAATCAGGGACTATGAACCCAAGGATAGATAATGCGTAAATCTATTACTACCTTTTAATATATTTCAGTTCAAAGACTGGCGTCAAGCCTCCCGACGGCATTTTTCCCGTATGTTTTCCCCTGATGCAAGTATAATAGAAAAAACCAACGTTGGATTGATCATTTATGTCACGTGCTTGGATTCTTTCACTTCTCAGTTGTGGCCTCTTAGGCTGTCAAACGCTGTCGCCGGTCGCCGCCCCCGCCGCGACACCGGTTCTCCAGCGCCAAAATGTCAGCCGCAACAGTTCGCTGACGGGCACTTTTAAGCTCCATGCTCAGGTGACCTCCAAATATGTGCAACAGCCCCGCAATGTCTGGGTCTATTTGCCACCAAGCTACACCCCCACCCAACGCTATCCCGTCCTGTACATGCACGATGGCAATAATCTCTTTGACCGCAGCACCGCCTTCGGCGGCAGCGAATGGCAGGTGGACGAAAATGCCGAACGCCTGATTCGGGCCGGGCAGATGCGCCCGGTGATTATTGTCGGCATTGGCAATACCGCCGCACGCATGAGCGAATACACTTGGTACCCCGATCACATCGATGGCAAGCCCCAGGGCGGCAACGGAGCCGCTTATGGGCGCTTCATCGTCGAAGAACTGAAACCCCTGATTGACCGCACTTACGCCACGCGCCCGGAGCGGGAACACACCGCCATCATGGGTTCCTCGCTGGGCGGGCTGATCTCTTTTTATGTGGGCATGCAGTACCCACAGGTCTTTGGCAAAGTGGGCATGATGTCGCCATCCATTTGGTGGAAAGACCGGGCCATTTTAGCGGATGTCCCCCGCCTTGAGCGCAGTACCCAGGTGTGGATCGATATGGGCACCCGCGAAGGGCGTCAGCCGGAAGTAGGGCTGCAAAACGCCAAAGACTTTGCCCAAGCCCTGGAAAAGCAGGGCTTTGAGCACTTCCGCAATTTGGCTTTCCATATTGAGCCTGGGGGCGAGCACAACGAACAGGCCTGGGCCGCCCGTATTGAGCGCCCGCTGCGCTTTTTCTTTGGTCAATAAAAAGCGCAGGCTCTTGTCCTGCGCCGTGGGGATGAAAAAAAAAGCACAGGCGTTCAACCTGTGCCTTGGGTGTTGAATTATCCTCACCCTTCAGGAATTATTGCGAGCAAAAGCTATCGGGACAGTCATGGCGGCTTTCTTCGGGGCAGTCGTGACGCACCTGCATGCTTTCATCCGGGCACTGGTGACGACTTTCCTCGGGACATTGATGGCGAACAGAGCCACCCGCAAAAACAGGGCTGGTCAGGCCAGCCACGGCAATCAGAAGGGCACTTACAGTCAATAAACGGGTCATGGGCAACAACCTTTCTTAGCGTAAAAACGAGATTTAAATCAGATTATACCTATCATAGATCAAATGCGACTCACTTGCAAATAGATCTTCGCCATAAATTTTTAACTCCAGCTCATTGATCAGCAGGATTGACAGCTTAGTCTCAGCTGGCATAATCTGAAAGCAGGATATCTGCAAGCCACTTGCACTAGAGGTCGAAGTTCATGGCACGCATCAGGTATAACGCTTGGAGCCTCATGCTCGGGATCTGGCTGAGTGCCATTGCCCCGGTGCAGGCCCACCCCCACGTGTTTATTGATTACCAAATCAGTTTGGTGCATCAGGGCAAACAAATTCAGGGCTTTCAGCTGAGCTGGCGGGTCGACCCAATGAATACCAGCCTGATTATGGATGCCTTTGACACCAACCGCAATGGCCGGTTAGAACCAACGGAGGCCGCCCAGGTGGCTGACAATATGCGGGAAAGCATGGCTGAGTTTGAATTTTTCACCGAATTACACCTCAATCATCGCCGTTTGCCGATCCGCGAAGCACGAGATATCCATACCAAATTGGTCCAACAACATCTGGTGTATCGCCTGTTTATTCCCTGTGCCATCCCTTTACAGAAACGCCCCCAAACGCTGTCGTTTAAGGCCATTGATCCCACCAACTATGTGGCCTTTATGCCCATGAACAGGCCTTTTCATGTGAGCAACAAGGGGCAACTGCATTACACGATCGAACGGCAGCCCAAAAGCATGTATGAACCCCTATTGCTCAAGGTATCCCTGCGATGAAAACCCTGATTTTAAGTGCCCTGTGTGCCAGTTGCTGGCTCTTGCCCGCCCACGCAGAAGAGAACCCCTTTTTACCCCGGCGGGCACCGGCAGCCGCAAGCGCCGCCCCTTCTCCGCAGCGCACTGAATCCGTCGATGTTTCCCCCTGGAAACAGTGGCTCGAACAGACCCAGTACACCCTCAACCAAGAATTGGCCAGCCGCACACGGGCAGCCAAAACCGGCTCTGCGCCAGAAGCCTGGGCTATTCTGATGGCGCTGGCCTTTGCCTATGGGGCCTTCCATTCACTCGGGCCGGGCCATGGCAAATGCCTGATCTGTTCCTATTTTGTGGCCGAACAGTCGACCCTGCGCCAAGGTCTGGTGTTGGGTTATCTGGTGGCGATTATTCACGCCACGTCAGCCCTGGCCGTGGTCTCCCTGCTCTATCTGCTGCTGCGGGGCTCCGGGCAAATGGTGCTGTCCGACGCCACCCGCTGGACCAGCATTGCCGGTTACGGACTGATTGCCGCCATGGGGGGCTGGTTGTTGTGGCGCGCCCTGCGGCCGGAAAGGCCACACGACCACACTCACTCCCATGGGGAGGAGTGCCGGACGGAGTGTACCCACGTAGGGGCGCATGCGGAGCCCCACCGTGGGGAGGCACATCGCCCCTTGTGGCTGATGGCGCTGGGCATTGGGGCCGTGCCCTGCCCCGGTGCGTTGACGCTGCTGATGTTTTCGATTTCCCTCGACTTTTTACAATTGGGCGTCGTGTTGGCGGCCATGATTGCTTTGGGCATGGGTGTGACCACCACCCTGATGGCAATCGCCACTATTCTGGGGCGTCAGGGCACCCTGCACATGCTGACGCAGGCCACCCCGGTAACGCGGGCCCGCGCCGAAAAATGGCTGCGGGTAGCAGGAGCCTGTTGCACCTTGGGCTTAGGGCTGACGTTTTTAACGCTCAGCCTCTAGGGCTTATGATTATGAGCCCTATGGCCCCTACCGTGGATGGCCGTGTTACCATGGGCTTGGCAAAGGAGAATGGTTATGCGCATCTGTTTTTTAAACCCCGGTGGCTTGGCCTATCATGCGGATACACCGCTCCACGCGCCTTTGGGCGGCTCGGAGTCGGCCCTGTGTTATCTGGCCCTGGAGCTGGCGGACCGGGGCCACACGGTCAGCATCGTCACCGCTCACCCTGAAACCCGCACATTCAAAGGGGTGACCGGGTACCCCGACACGGAACTCGCGCAGAGTTTATTACAGCGTCTGCAGCCTGAGGCGGTGATCCTGTGTAATGGGCCAGGGGGCCTGCGAGAAGCCATGCAGGAGTGCCCGGAAGCGGTGCGCATTGTGTGGATGCACCATCTGCCCGACCAACCGGCGGCCCAATCTTTGCCCAATTATCAGGCCTATCTCGACCAGATCGTCTTTGTGAGCGAGTGGCAGCGGCAGCAGTTTTTAACCTACCAGCACTTACCCAAAGAAAAAACCAGTTTGTTGGTCAATGCCATTGCCCCGGCCTTTGAATATTTGTTTGCTGATCAGACCACATTTATCCGCGCCAAAACCGGCCCCCCCACCCTGGCCTATACCAGCCATCCGGGCCGAGGCCAGGGTGGGGG
>DLGM01000475.1:2572-4061 GCA_002482705.1 Cyanobacteria bacterium UBA7694 | reverse complement strand
CCCCGCAGCGGCTGATCGCGAATGCGCACTTCCACGGAAAGCGGGGTGATTATAATCGATGCCCGAATCAATGACCGCAACGACAATTTCCGGGTTGCCCTGAGTGAAACGCCAGGCATTGGGGGTATTGGTTTTGCGCAGGTGCCACATGAGGTCTTCGTAGCGGAAGTTATTGGAAGGAGTGGTTGTGGGTACGTCCGTGCGCGTTGGTTGAGGGGTGTTTTGAGCGCGTAAGGGGGGATGGGCTGCAGCTGCGGCCAACGTGGGGGCTGTTTCGGCCCGGGGGGCACTCTGGGCTTTGATGGCAGAAGCGTTGCTGCGGCTGATCTCTTGTTTTTGCTGGGTGTTATAACGGCGGAGCGTACCGCTCGGCGGTTGAACGGTTAAGTCGGCCGTACCCACCTGGGCTCGCGGAGCGGAATTGAGCGGAGTGACATTGGCACAGCTGGCCAGTATCAAAGCACTGAGGGCAAGTTGGGGGATGTGATTCAGTTTCATTGGGGCGATTCCTCTCCACGCGGCTGCTACATAACCATTATGCCCGCTGCAGGCCGAAAACCTGCTTAAGAACCCATTATTGATCTGTTAACTTTTGTTAAATTTCTGGTTTTTTCTTCAAACAAACCTACGGAGCCCCTTCGATATCAAGGAGCTCCATGGGGTGTTATTAAGGCAAAAGCGGAGCTATATCACCAATGCCCATCCGCAGCGCTGACCAGCCCATGCCTTGATTGGTGCTTTTTTTGGTCACCATAACCACCAAGCTGTTTTTTCCTTCGATCACTTTCATAAAGTGGAAAGTGCCTTTGGAGCTCATAAACACTTCTTGGAAGGCATGTTCCGGCGTGGTGCCCCGCTGTTTGGCAATCAGTTGTTCAATGCGTGAGACATTGCGGCCTCGGAACATGTCCACAGATGCGGCGGCGACGGCGTCGAGATAATCCTGGGTGAAATAGGGCACATTGTGAAACACACCCATCATCATTCCCGTTTCCAAATCCACTATGCCACAAGCAATGGCACCATCCACCTCTGTCACTATTTGCTGACACATCTCATCTAATTTACCCATGGTCATTCTCCTTTGAATTTTGAATGTGTTATACCCCCGTGGGGGCGACCCAATTAAAACGTTGTGATTCGGCGACGTGCTCCACAATAAAAAGGTGAAACCCATCGCGAAAACTGGTTTTTACCCAGCCTTTGGCTTTGCCCAACATGCCTTTGGGAGTGAGACGGTTAAAGGCATTGAGCAGCTCCGGGGAGCAACAATCCACCAGAAAAAAGGCGCTGCTCAAACGGGCAAATGCCGCATTGTTTGTTTTTAATGTGCAGCAGCGCTGGACAAAGGCCTCAAGCGCTGGGGCTTCAGCAACCTCATGGTGGGCGAGGAGCAAAATGCTGGGGTCTTGTTCGCCTTCACGGGCATGAATCATGAACTCTGCACCAAAATCAAAGCGACCCACTTGTAAGGCGGCTTGACAGGGAC
>DLGM01000475.1:0-2548 GCA_002482705.1 Cyanobacteria bacterium UBA7694 | reverse complement strand
CGATACAGCCAGTGGCGGCGACGCGGTAGAAAAAGTCGCTCATTAACCACTGCACAAAAGCCTGTTCGCGGGTTTGGGACAATGATTGGATGATATGAGCATCTTGGGTGGGCAGGGGCAAAGCTTGGTTGCCTGCTCTGAATCTCAGATCAAGTTGTAAATTTTGCTTGAGGGCCCGTTGCAAATCGGTCATGGATGCGGCTTTGGGCCTTTCGTTGAGCAAGGTGTGTAAGGTAACACCCCCTGTGTCTTGATAAGTGATGCGCAGTTCACTGCGCTGTAAGACCGGGGTTTGGTTGAGGAGCGAAAGCAGTGGGGTATTGCGATAAATGTGAAGAATGACAGGGGTGTCGGCAAGATAGGCTTCCGGGTCTGGTTCAATCACCCCTACCCCGTCTTCATCGCTGATCTTAAGCCCCAATACCGCCTGCCCCTGGCTATAGGCAAAACAGTGCATGGTAATGCCTGAACGGCAGGTAATATAACCCGTAAAATCGGGTTCATCTTCAAGCTGTGTACGCAGGATATCCAGCACATCAAACTGGGTCGAATCGAGGGGGCCTTGAATGGCTTGCCCTGCTTTATGTAAGAGTTGCGGGATCAGCAGGGGATAATCAATGCATTCACCCTTTAAGCGGAAGAGTTCAACTTGGGTCAGCAACAGGGGCAATTGTTGGCCCACCGTATCACCCACTTCGCCGGTGCGGGTATTCCAGAAGCTGATGACCCGCCCTTGATGGATAAAGCCATAAATGGTTTGGCTGATCTGCACGAGGCCGTTAAAATCGTGGGAAATGAAATTATCGAGTAACCCGGATAAACTGATTTCCGGGTAAGCCCTATCACTCCGTTGCGGACACAATGCCGTTACCCATTCACTCCGTTGGTGCATAAGATCCAATAAATTATGGGCAAAGGTATTGAGGCGCAGGAGTTGGCCGGTAATGCGTTTGCGCACGGGCTCCTCCGCAGGCAGAACCAGGGGGGGAGGGAGAACTGGGGCTGCCTGCATGGTGAAAACGGAGCCCACCAAAGTTTGCTGAAGCCCCGTATGTTTGACCAATTGAGAAAGGGCATGGCCCATTTCTGCGGCACTCTGCCAACGTTGTTCCGGCTGTTTGGCGAGGGCCTTGGCAATAATGTGGTCTAAGGCTTCGGGGATATCAAAAAAGCTCTCACGCAGGGATTCGGGTTCATCTTGGTACATCCGTTTGACCAGATCGGGCAGGGTGCGGGCTTCAAAGGGATGGGTTTTGACCAATAATTCGTAAAGGGTAACGCCCAGGGAGAAAATATCGCTGCGGGCATCGCTGTGGGCTGCATTGACCAATTGTTCGGGGGCGGAGTATAAAAATGTGCCCAAATGGTTGTGTTGGGGGTCTTCTTCTTGGTGGATCAGGCGCGCAATCCCAAAGTCAGTGAGTTTGACGCTGTTATCTCGCATTAACAGAATATTTTCAGGTTTAATATCGCGGTGAATAACGCCTTGGCGGTGGGCCGATTCAAGGGCGCTACACACTTGTACACCTACGGCAATTGCGACACTGATCGGGACGCGGGGAGCACCGTCAATCAGCGCAGAAAGGGGGCGGCCTTCGACATATTCCATGATCATGTAATAGGCATCTGTTTCGACGCCGAAATCGTAAATGCTGACAATATTGGGGTGACTGAGGCGGGCGACGGCTTTGGCCTCATCACAAAAACGGCGAATAAAGCTCTGACGCTCTGTTTCCTGTTCAGGCATGAGCAAAAATTTGACCGCTACGGGGCGATCCAAACGCTGATCCTGTGCCAGATACACACAGCCCATTCCACCGCGACCGATTTCTCTTTGTACATGGTAATTATTATTTAAATGATCCAGATGGAAAATAGTTGGCGTAATACCCACTGATAACCTCTTTATTGCTGGCGCAGAACCCACATCCGCAACGATAAAGTTAGCCTAGCATGGGCTTTTTGCCTTGTCATGTCCGGGGTATCGCATATATCGGGCTACCTTGTACGTAAAATTACGACGTAAATTTGCGCATAGCGCCCACTTGTGAAGTTTGTATATAATCTTATGCACAGACATAAAATGCATCTAAAATATGCACTTTATTTGCTCTTATTCATTGGCGCTTCTGCTGAAGGCTGTTGAAACATACGCCAACTGAAAGGAGAACACCATGGCGAGTTGGTTCCCTCGCCCCCAGACTCTGGATGACTTGCGGTTGCTGACATCAAGCGCGCTCTCACCGGCCTATTTTTATGGCCTTTTGACCCACCCAGAAGCCCAAGAATGGCGAGATAAAGTGGGTGTTTATGGGCTCCAGGACGGCTCTGGAAAAACCACTGCACGACTGCTTTGCCATCAAAATTGGGTCTTTAAAACGGATCGCAGTCAAGCGACCACAGATCTCCCTGTGTTGACCCAAGTGCACCAGCACCACCAGGAGCAGGCTTTGACGCTGGGGGTCTACCATCCTGATAAACACTGGTTGTTGTTGCGTGAGGGCGACCATTGGTTGCCGGAGACGGCTTGCCCGCGCCTGTATACCCT
>DLGM01000240.1 GCA_002482705.1 Cyanobacteria bacterium UBA7694 | reverse complement strand
ATAACTGTTCCAAGCGCTTGCGCTCCGGGGGACGCTGCCGCCAAAAGTCGCGCAGGGAAATTTGCAATGATGGGTCGCGCCGTGATTGCAGTACAAACTCCAGGAACCAGACTGAATCGACGTCTTCCCCTTCTTGCAAGCGGAAGAGCAAGGTTGTTTCAGAGGTTTCCTGGCGGCGCAGCAGGCGGTTTTTCCAGCTCAGCCAGTGGCGGTAAAGTTCAGGTACGTCTTCACTCTGAAGAATGCGGGGTTTTCCGGCTTTGGGATAAAAGTCGGCCAGCAGGGTGCCTTCGAGCTTTTTTTGGAAGGTCTTGGGGATTTCGAGCCCTGCCAACAGGGCCTGCAATAAGACCTCAGACAACTGATTGAGGGCCGGTTCTGCTTCCCAAATGCCCGCGTCATGGACCGGATCCTGGCGAAAGGAGCGGCAGGACGGCGGCATGGCTTTGGCCATGCGGCGGTTGTGGAGCGGCATTTCGTCCCCAATCAAGCGCCAGATCGGCTCGATTTGGGGCGGACGGTTGCCCTCTCCGGCACGCCACAGCAACCATGGCAGCCAGCCATCGCGCTGCATCAGGGCACGGTAGCCCTGCATCCAGCGGATCCAGAAGCGCAGGTCGTGACCGGGGCGCAAATCGCCACCGCCCTGCTCAAAGAAATAGTTCAGCTCTTGCAATACGCTCGGCAACTGGGCGAGGGAAACGCCCAAGGCGCTGAGCTTGAACCAATGGTAATCGTGGCTTTCGGGCAGTTCTTCGCCCGTATAGCGCAGCAAATCCCACGAGGGCAGCGGTTGCCCGCGATGAGAGGGTAAACAGGCATAGGTGGTATACACCGGTGCAAAAGGCGTGGTGATAATCTCTTGCAGGCGTTCCCGCAGAGCTTCCCAGGGTAATGCAAATGAATGGTAAGTAGGAGCTGTTTGTGGGTCAGCGGTGGCCCGTTCAGCCCAGAGAATAAACTGTCCCTCTTGGTGGAACTCTTGGCCCGGAGCAGGGACCCAGGCGGCGTGAAGTATGTTCATGATGTATCGTGGCGTTTCTAGTTCGAGTCTGTCCCGACAGTCCGCCACACAAAGACATGCCGCTAGCGGGCTTGAACTGTATGAACGGACCTTACCTGCATAAAAAGGCTCAGGCAGGTGAAGGGATACAAAGCTCCATTATAACCCGGAGTAATGGTTGTCAGGGAGAATACCCCCGTGATAAGCTTTATTGCGATTAATTCGCAATCAGCATAATTTGCCAGTCCAAGGAGTTTCCCCCTATGCGTCTACGTCTGCTGCCAATTATGGCCGTCTTTGCCCTCTTTTCCACTGCTTGTAGCCAAGATAACCCGGTGCCAACGGCTGTCAACGCCGCACACGGTGAAAACTTTGAAGTTGAATTCACCGTTAAGCTCGAAAATCGTTCGCGGGGGAAGGCGCTCAACACGGCTTTTGCCTCTGGGGTTTGGATGGTGGTTGGCAAAGATGCGACGGCACCGCTATTTGCCGTGGGGCAAACGGTTTCTCCGGTCTTTGAAGCCCTGGCTGAGGCGGGCAATCCTGCCCAGGCGCTGTCGGCGCTTGTAACCAAAAACAGCCCGCGTATTAGTGGCCTATTGCAAGGGCCGATTGACCCGGGCGCGATTGCGTCTTTTACCTTTAAGGCCCGCCCCGGTGATTATTTGACGTTTGCCACGATGGTGGCCGAAACCAATGATATTGTCTTGGCACCCACGGATCAGCGCATTGCTCTTTTTGATGGGGACAGTGAACCCATCAAAGGGGATGTGAGCAGCCAGCTGACCCTGTGGGACATGGGTACAGAAGTCAACCAAGAGCCCGGCAAAGGCCCCGATCAGGGCGCACGTCAAACGAGCCCTACGCAGGGGACGCCAGAATCCCAGGGGGTGCAGTTGGTGAGCGCCCGGCAAGATGGTTTTACCTATCCGGCAATGGCGGATTTGGCCGCTTTAACCCTTGAAAACAATCATGATCATGACCATGAAGGTGAAGACCCTGATCATGACCACTAAAATTTGTGGGGTCTTGGGGGGCTTATGATCCGTTTACGGTTTCAACGTTGGGCTATTCTCACCGCTGTCTCCCTGTGTGTGGGGTTGGCGGTGGAGGCCCAGGCTCAGGATGCCATGGATGTACCGCCGCCCGTAGTTGCGGAGCCGGACCCGTTTGCCGACTCACAGGCGTCTGAGGGGGAAGAAGATCCCTTTGCGACGCCGCCGGAGCAGCCCTTGCCCGGTCCTTCGGCCCTGCCGGGCCTGAACATGCAATTACAAAACCCGTTTAATTCGCCTTTTAGCCAGCAAAATTTTGTGCCGGACATTTCCCTGATTTTGGATCTGGCACTCTTGGCTCGCGACAAAGACAATGAAAGTTACCGGGCCCTGCCCCAGGCGCTCAGCCTCACATCCCATGGGGGCCATGCCCATGCGGGCATTAACAGCACCAATGCCTATAATCTCAACTATGCCGAATTGACCATGGCCGCTCCCGTGGATCCCTTTGTCGAGTTGTTTACCACCTTTCACCTGACCGCTGGCGGTTTTGAAATTGAAGAGGCCTATGCCCTGACGCGGGGGCTGCCGTTTAATTTTCAGCTCAAGGCGGGCAAATTTTTAAGTGGTTTTGGCCGTTTGAATGGTCAACATGCCCATTACTGGAGCTTTGCGGAAATGCCCACCGTCTATGCGGGCATGTTTGGGGATCACGGCCTCAACGAACTGGGAGCGCAACTTAGCTGGGTGGCCCCTCTGGATACCTATGTGCAGTTGGGGGCCGAAGTGCTGCGGGGCAGCAACGAGGGCAGTTTTGGCACCGCCGGTTTTACCCGGGGCAGCAACCGCCTGACAGAAGTCAATCTGCCGAGCCTGGTGACGGGGTTTGCCCGCACCTCGCTGGAATGGGACAACCTGATCTTTTTGGGCGGGGTGTCTTATGCCCAGGGCGGGACACGCATTGCCGGGGAAGAGGCCGCCAGTGGTGATCT
>DLGM01000211.1 GCA_002482705.1 Cyanobacteria bacterium UBA7694 | reverse complement strand
GTCAAGCGTGCCATTCAGCACGGGCAACCCCAAATGACAATCATGGACTTGCTCGGCAATCCCTTGCCTGCCCACCTGATTGGGGCCCAAAGCATGGACGAAATTACCATCGCTTGGCGCAAATGGTTGGGCATGCGCGTCAAAATCATCGATGAATACAACCGCATTCCAACCCGCACCCAATCGGCGTTATTGACCCTGATGGGCGATAACTATGCCGAAGTCTTTGACCAAATTTATGAGTGCCCCGAATCAGCCTGGTACCTGACCGCCAACGCCGATACCGGCGGCGGCACCTATCAGGTCATTGAAGCCCTGCGCGACCGCATTGATATTGTCGTCAAAACCTTGCATTTCAGCAGCCGCTTTTTAGGTGAACTGATCACCCGCGTTGAGAATGACATTAAGCCTGAAGAAATTGTGCCCCCAGAAATTATTTTCAGCGAAGGGGAAATGGACCGCATTTACAGCGACGTGCTGGCGGTCAAAATTCCTGAACCGGTACAAAAGCGCATTGCCTTTTTTGCCAGTCAGTTCGAATTCTGCGAAGCCGCAGGCGAACAGTTTGAGTATCTCACCAAGGATACCGCCCGGTTGGCAGCAGTGGATATGCATCAGGTCATGGGGCGCCGCGACCCGGCCCAAAGTCAGGTCGATTTAGGCCAGCAAACCCTCAATGGTCTGTCGGTGCGCGCCCTGATGACGCTGGTTTTATTTTGCAAAGCCATGGCCTATTTTCGCGGCAATCCAGAAGTCGAACTGGAAGATGTGCGGCAATTATTGCCCTTTGTCCTGCATGAAAAATTGATCCAAAACGCCGAAGCGCCGTTTTTTGACCTGCCCGGCCACGGGGTCTACCGCATCGACAAAATCAGTTGGTTGCGACGCTTGTTTGATTTGGCCTGCCAGGAGTACGGGCGCCTGGATCGCGATGACGATGACCCAGTCGAAACCCTGGCTCAGGAATTTGCCCAGGGGCTAGGGGGGGTGACAGAAGCGCAGGTCACGGAGCGGTTGGCCCGGATTGAACAGCTCTTGCGCACAATGGCCCAGGCCCCAACGCTGTATGGACACCTGTATGAGGATGCCCTTAAGCTCAAATATTTACACCAACGGTATACCAACTACCTCAAATGGTTACAGTGGAAACCCTAGGTCCATCCGTCAGGGGAAAGCAGCATGATCCACACATTGCCCCACGCCCATCAGAAAAGTTTAGCGCCTTTATACGAATTATTGGCTCGCCGGGGCTGGCTGGGTACAGGCCGCCTGCCCAACTTTGAACGGGCCTGGTACGCGATTCTCCCCGCCCTGAGCCACCGGGGCGAAGCCTATCTAGAGCACTTAGAAGCGCTCAGCAACGGCATCTACCAGTTGGTATTGGCGCGCGCGGATACGGATATGTGGTCCCGGCGCATGGTTCCCCTCATTCAAGCGGCCACCATCCCTGCCGAAGTGCTCAGGGCCGGGCAAATTTTAGCCTGGCTGGCGGGGATGGCCCCCTATCGCAGCAGTGCCCTGGAACATTTAGCCGCTTTTCCTGAAGCGCTCACCCCGCTTTTATGGGGCGTTGCGACCCTCCCCTCAGATTGGTGGGAGCAATTGAGCCAAGATCCCTGGTATCACCCCTTACGCCCCCTCAGGGCCGGATTACATGGTCCCTGGCGCATTGGGGGTCTCCAAGCGAGTGGTGGCCCTTTTGCCCAGGCTCCCGTCTTCGCCGGACCCGACTGGATTTTGCAAGACAGCCAAGGTTATTGGCAACTGTTTGCAGATATCTGGGGGGCGCGCTTGGTGAGAACCGGCCCGCCCAGCGACGGGGAAAAGGGTGAGCACAGCTTTAACCTGAGCCAAGGGCAGGTCCACTGGCAGGGGTATCAGGCCCACTGGCCGGAATTGGAAGCCGCCACGGGTGCCCAAGGCCAAGGAGAGGCCTTACTCGTGACTGTCCCCTCCGGCTGGCTCATGCTGGTGGTGGGGCGTGCCTGAGGCAAAAAGGTCGAAAGATTCGCGCCTGATCGGCTATAATGAAAGTAATCCTTTTATGAAAGACAATTTAAGGCCTGAGCTATGCGTCAACTTGCTTTAATTCCTCTGCTCCTTATTTTGGTNNCCTCCTGCTCCCGTTCTCCAGGCGCTGTTGGCCTTGGTGGGGGAACCGGCGATCCCGGTGTGCGTACCACTTCCAACAACAGTACAGCCATTGAGCGCGACCTGAAGCGCAATGACGAAATCGAAGCGGGCATTGATAAACGGGCTGATGCCCTCGATCAGGCCGTCGATTTTGACACCGACAAAGACAACGTCTCTGATCAAGATGATAAAGCCAGCGATACGCCCAGCGAAAAAGATATCGCGCGCGAAAAAGAAATCGACGACTTACTGGATCAGGTAAACAGCGACGACTCTGCCGACGACGCCAAGAATAGCAGCTCCAGCAGCTTCTAATGCAGGTTGTACTGGCCTCCGCATCACCCCGCCGCCATGAGTTGCTCAAAGCCTTGGTGCCCCATTTTACGGTGATTCCCAGCCATATTGACGAAGTGCTCGATCCCGCTCTACCTGTAGGCACACGGATCGAGCGCTTGGCCTTAGAAAAGGCCCAATCTGTGGCCAACACACTCACTGAACCCACGCTGGTGATTGGCGCTGATACCGTCGTCTGCATTCACGATGAGATTTTGGGCAAACCCCAAGATGAAGCAGATGCTGACCGAATGCTCACCCAGTTGGGCAACTGCTGGCATGAAGTGATCACCGCGATTGCCCTGCTGCAAACGGGCCCCAACCCAAAGATCCAAACCGCCCATGCCGTCAGCCGCGTCTACATGCGCGCCATGACACCCGCCGAGCGTAAGGCCTATATTGCCAGTGGCGAACCCATGGACAAAGCGGGAGCTTACGCCATTCAGGGGCAGGCCGGAGCCTATATCGAAACCATCGAAGGCTCTTACGAAAACATTGTCGGTCTGCCTGTACAATTACTCGCTGAACATTTACCCGCTTTTTTAGGCTAAAAAAAACTCCTCCGCAAGGGGAGGAGACTTAGGGGATGCAAGGGCAAAAGCCCTTAAGAGCCAAAATTCATGCTAAGCACCGCGACATAGGGGCAAGTGGGAGTGGGGCAAACGACGGGTCAACTCTGGGCGTAATCCTTGAGCCGCCTGTTGGGCCTGGCTTACAAAAGCTTGGCGGGTTTCCCAGTCGGCCTCTTCAGCAAACAGGCAGCGTGTGAGGCTGTTTGCCAGGCTCAGCCAGTTTTGAGATTGCAGTTGAATGGTCGCATCAGGCAAGGCCACACGCAGGGCATGACCATCTGGCGCAAAGGTGAGCAGGCCACTTTGTAAAGCCTGGTGAACCATGGGGCCACAGGGCTCTTGCTCGTGCACAAGGTAGAGATGGGGCTCTTGAGTTGTGGCAAAGGTCGGCAGCGCAGCCACCAGCTCACTGGCTCTTGAACTGCTGAGAGGCAGCCAAGCAAAATAGGGGCGAGCCTCAGGATAAAGCTGCAAGAGAGCCTGTAAAGCAGCCGGGGGACAGGCTTCAGAAGTGGGAGCAATCAAGACCAGTTGGTACAACACCCAAAGGCGCGCACGGAGCCAAGCTTCTAGCAACTTAAGTTGGGCACATTCTGAGGCGTAGGCTTGAACCATCACCGGCTGATCAAAATGATCCCAAGACAGTCGGAATAAGGTGTCCTCTTGGTATAGGTGTTCAATTCCTTGCCAACGGGTCTGTTCACGATCCAGTTCTGGAGCAATCGGCAACATCGGCAGCGTATTCATGACAAGACCATCCTGAAAAGTGGTGGAGGGGATCATCGGCTGAGATTGCATCCAAACCTCTGGTTCAGAGAGCGAAAGTTCGGGCCCCTGAACCAGTTGCGCTTGAAGACGCGCCACCATACGCCGCTGGTAACGAGCAAGGGAATGCTCAGCGGTTTGGCGCAAAACCTTATCAACAGCAGGCAGGTGCATACAGGCTCCTTAATGAGTTTGATACAACCTTGACATAAGTCAAAGATAGTTCATTCTTCAGTCAAAGTCAAGCAAAAATCAGACCGCCTGGGTTTAAAAACCCGCTAACCCATTATGGTTATTTAGATATGTATGTTTTTCAAACAAATATCTACAAATCAAAAACCATCCATTTCATACAACCTTGACCTAGGTTAACAGATGATGTTTAGAAACCAGCCAATCATGGCATAAAATAGGAAGGGACAGTTTCATCTGTCCGCTGCTACCCACCATTACATACGAGGGCCCTGCATGGAAAACGACTTTGCTGCCGAATTAAAAGCCCCCCCCCAAGAAGAGTTATCTCCAGAAGCCCTGCGTGAGCAATTGTTGGGTTTGATGCGCACCTATGTCACTTTGCCGCTGAAAGAAAATCAACCCGGTTTCCAAGATCAACAGGCCGCGCAAGTTTTATTCAACCACCGCTTGGCCCACTGGGCCTTGCAAGACCCCCAAACACGCCATTTGGCTTTGGGCAATACCCAGCCACTGCCCCCCCCGGATGGGGAAGTCATGCTGGCCCAAGCACGCCTCAAACAGGGGCTCGAACAGTTACAGACCGACCCAGTCACCGCTTATAACAGCCTCAGCGATGCAATACACACGGGTGAGCAGATGTTATTGCAGGGCCGCCATGAAGTGCTGAACT
>DLGM01000319.1:40389-55042 GCA_002482705.1 Cyanobacteria bacterium UBA7694 | reverse complement strand
ATCTGGCAAAAAACCCGCCCTGCGGAAAAATTGGGCCCCCGCCCTCGTTTGGGAGCTTTGAACAGCGATGCCCCCCCCGATCCTTTGCCCGAATCCAAGCGCAAAGTCGAATCTGCCCCGGCTTACAATGACTTCCCCCTTCAGGAAACCCAAATAGAGTTAACTAAAAAAAAGGAAGAAAAAGGGCTGGCACTGTGGAATGGGGATGATGGTGGCATATGTCCGAGTTGTTCGACCTTTAATCCCGCCAGTAACCCATTTTGTGGGGCCTGTGGTGTCATGTTATTGCGTTCAGAAACCGTCGACGTGATTACGGCTTATCCCCTGAGCCAAGTCAAAGGTTTAATGGCCACCTTTGTCCAAAAATTGGCCGACTTTAACATCCGGACCACCGAAGATATGCTGCGAATGGGGGTTAATCCCAAGAACCGCCAGATGCTGGCTGCCAAGACGGGCATGTCTGAACGCTCCCTTTTGCGCTTGGTGCATACGGCTGACTTTTGTCGTATTCCCTCTGTAGACCCTGAAAAGGCGGCCATGTTAGAGCTGATTGCCATTGTAAGCTTGGAAGCGCTGTTAAAATCAAAGCCTGAGATTGTTTATCAAAAGATTCAACAGGCCAAAATGGCGATTAACAAACAGGGCATTTTGGTCTTGCCGACTAAAAATCAGGTGGCTCAGTGGTTTGAAGAGGCTGGACAATTGCCCTTACTCAAGATAGTTTAGGGCGAGTCGCTTGTCAGAGGCAGTTTTTTCCTGATAAACTTCAGATTCGAAGCTTGCTATGCTAAAATAGTTTAAGCTTTTGTCAAAAGAGTATAAACGTATCATAAAGAGGTTCCATCATGGCTAATTATAAGTCGGCCAAAAAGCGCATTCTGGTCGCTGCCCGCAACCAGCAACGCAATATCGTCATTAAATCCAAGAGCCGCACTGCTGTTAAGCGCGCTGGGCTTTTGCTGGACGCCGGCGAAGACTCCCAGGATCTGGTTCGTCATGCCATCAGCCAACTCGATAAAGCTCAATCCAAAGGTATTCTGCACAAGAATACCGTTGCCCGCTACAAGAGCCGCCTGATGTCCAAAGTTAACGCCGCCGCCAACTAAAAGCCTCTTTCAGCCCTTTTTGACACTCAAGGCCCTGCAGCGCAGGGCCTTGTTGTTTGTGTGGCGAATTTACTCAAGAACAACTTTAAATCAGAGCTTAATTTTCCCTTAGTTTTTGTAAATCTGGCGCACTTTGCGTATTTTTGCTCATTTCAATTATTTGTGATTCAATCACTTAAAATCAGACAAACGTTTCTGATATCGTCAATATTTTATACAATCGTTGCTCAATCTTCTTTAATTTGCAATGTGGCTTGTATATAATTATATTCTACTGATTGACTTGAACCTTAAGAGGAGACATAGTAACCAATGTTGAATATTGGCTATGGAAACATCGTTCCGCTAAATCGTATTATTGCCATCGTATCCTCTGATTCTGCCCCGATCAAGCGCATGATTCATGAGGGACAGAAATCAGGGAAACTTGTGGATGCAACCTACGGGCGTAAAACCCGCAGCGTTGTAATCACCGACTCTGGGCACATCGTCCTGTCTGCTTTCACCGCTGATTCATTGGCAAAGCGTGCGGACGGTTCTTACAACGATAGCGGATCCAAAAAGTCTGACGACTAAACGGTCATCCGTTCTTGTGTTTTGCCGAGGCTCCTGGCCTGTGTCTGGGAGCCTTCATCCGGAGGGCCCTTTGGGGCACCCTGTGTATTGAAGAGGAGTGAGTATGCTGAGTATAGGTTACAACTACCAAGTGCCGATTGAAGATATTGTGGCCATTGTTTCTTCTGACTCGGCCCCTATTAAACGTCTGGTGCATCATGCCAAAGATCATGGCCATCTGCGCGATTGCACCAATGGTAAAAAAACCCGCAGTGCGGTCATTACCCGGACAGAAGACGTTTACCTTTCGGCATTTACTGCAGATTCATTGGCCAATCGCATGGAGAGTTCTTTTTCCATGGCTAAGATTGTCAATGCAGATGCAAACTGGATCCATCCCACCCACAAGCTCAAAAGAAGCTAGGGAAGGGCCCGTGAGGGCTCAATATGTATGGTGACATCGGACAGCCCTGTAATCTCTGATTGCAGGGCGTCTTTTGCTTGGTGGGAAAGGGCATGGGCATCTGCCACACTCATCTGTGGATCTACCCAGATGTGAAACTCCATATAGATTGCATCAGCGGTCCCATGGGCACGCACCTTGTGACAGTGGGAAATACCGGGAATTTGTTCAACCCGTGCGGAAATAGCCTGACTGTCAATGGGCATGCGGTCTACTAAAATTTGAAAGTTTTGGCTGAATAGCTCCCAGGCAATTTTCCCAATCACAATGATAATGGCGGCTGAAACTACCAGATCGAGCCAATACCACTTCAGACTGATACCCACCAGCGAAGCAATGACAGATAAGCTCACCAGTACGTCACTGCGGGTGTGTTCGGCATCCGAACTGAGCATTTGACTGCCAAGGCGCTTGCCTGCTCGCGATTCGTAGGCTACCACGGCAAGGTTGACGAGTACCCCCGTCACCATAATGACAAAAGCCCAAAAAGAAAGGTTGGGCGTGCTGGGATGCCAGATACGCTCCCAGAGTTCACGTCCAATCTCGAGGCAGGTCATTCCCAACAAGACAGAAATCCCTAGGGCGGCAAGCACTTCGGCTTTGCGATGCCCATAGGGGTGCTCTGCATCCGGGGGCGCAAAAGCATATCCAATAGCGACCAAGCCAATAACGTTGGAGCTTCCATCCATGAGGGAGTGGAAACCATCAGCAATCATGCTCATGGCACCTGCATGGTAGCCATAGATGAGTTTGGCTCCTGCAATCAGGGCATTGAGAACGAGTGTAATGAGCAAAACCTTGATAATTTCGCGCTGGCGTTGTTGAGGTGACAGATTCATAGGGGCCCTTTTGTTACAAAACGTTCGCCCCGCTCCTGATTCAGGAGCGGGGCGAAGGGTGATGGAGATGGCGAGAATCGAACTCGCGTCCACAAGCCTCACTACACAGACGTCTACGAAGTGTATCCTGCACTTTGAGTCTGACCGATTCCCCCTCCTGCAGGCGGGANNCGACGAGTCAACTTATCTTTCCAGTTTATCCGCTGACACTACAAACCGGGCAGCCACTAATTTAAGCTCAACCTTCACCGTGGCTCAGATCCAGTCGAGGCCTTCTTTCTCTTAGGCTGCGACCGCTACGCGGGCAGTTTTCAGGGAAGGAAGAGCAAACAGATTTTTCTTGTTTGCGTTTATAATTGTTGCCAATAGTTTAACGGGTACATTGACGTTCCCGACTCGCAGTCTATGCCATGAATGTTCGTGTCGAAGCCTTGACATCCCCGGCAAGCATTATCATAACAGACCTCTTTCGCTGTTATCAACCTCTTGATGAAAGATTGTCCCTGACCCTCGATTTTGTAGGGATTCCAGCGCTTAAGGCTGGGGGCACAGATTATCCCTCAACAGATTGCTCCACTGTTGGGCAGTATTTAAGCCCAGTCCGGGATTTTGGAAAACTGGGGAGCTGGCCCAGGCTTCCGGGGCAGCCGGAGATGGGGGCAGCAATAATAACCCTTGATACTGAGCCTGGTTGCTGAGATTGAGAGAAGGTAGAGAAGATCCCATGATGGCCATGACCCCTTCAAAACGCGCCTGATTGTTGAGATTAATATTGGCATAGGTGCTCATAATCAGACCTTGGGTTTGTCCTTGGTTCAGGCTGATATTGGCCGAGCCTGCGCTGACAATACTGCCCACAAAGGCTTGATTGATGCTCACTTGTTGATGGGTATAGATGCGCACAGGGAGGGTCGGGGTGTGTTGCAGATTGACATGATCGGCCTCAATCGACCATTGGCTACAGCCTTGGGCTAAGAGGATATATTGCCCGCTGCTATCACTGCACTGTATTTCGTTGGGATTGAGGCTATTGCAGTTGCCCGCAGGGTTGGTGTAGCTGCACTGAGGGATGGACTGGGCACGCAGTTGATTGAGATAGTTCTGTTGTATCTGGGGATAGGTGGCGGCAGTGAAAAAAGTGGCTGCAGAAGTATTATAGACGGCTGCCAAGGTGCACACCGGGCTGGGAGTTGGCGTGGGCTGTGGCGTTGGAGCGGCTATGGGTGGGGTCGCTGTGGGAGAGGGCGTTGGATGGATGACTCCTTCTCCAGCACTAAGCGTTTGAATGGGCGTGGGCGACGATTGAGGCAATAGGGGGGATGCTGTCGCTTCTGCTGAGGGGATGGGGGTGGCCGATGGTGGCGGCGGTTGATTGGCTTCAAGTTCCTGCAAAATAGCTTTGAAAGTGGAGCTCTCTTGCCACTGTACATAAGTGGACTGAGGAGTAGATGCTAAATAACGCAGCAGTTTGAGCTGTTGGTTTTGGCCTGCTTCGGAGTGCCACCAGGCGCGTTGTTGTGTGCTGATGACACTATCTGTAATCAGCGCGGCCGCCGTTGTTTCAAGACTGATATCTTGTTGCGTATAATTGCTTGTGTCAGGGGTGATATAAGCACGGTATTCGGTATCTGTAGTCGGATTAATGGCCACCAATAACAGACGTTGGTGTAAAGGGGCTTGGGCAAAGTGGAAGTAGCCGCTCGGAGTGGTCTCTACGCTGGCTAAAACAGCCTTCTGCTCTGGATCATACAGATGGACATAAAACGAGTGAGCAGAATTGGCGGTGATGTAAAAACTGCGGTTGTCTTGCACATATCCGTCTAAACGCTGCCCCAGAGTGCCACCTTTAGAAAGGGGCACAAGCCCTTGACCGAGGGTGCCGCCTTTGGAAAGAGGGACCAGCTTTTGCCCCAAAGTTCCGCCCTTGGAAAGGGGGACGAGTTGTGTGGTTTCTGTGAGGGCAACATCAGGCTCTTGAATGAGTGTATTAGACATAAAGGTTGAGGGCGGTGTTGCATGAATGGGCTCTGCGGAGGGTTGAGCGAGAGGATCGACATGGGGGGCATCCAGGGCAATCGGGGTACAGGAAATGAGAGTGCCGAGGAGACTCAACTTAAGAGATGGGGCGGCTTTTCGCAACATGTTTGATACCTTCATACACTTCTGTTTTAGCCCATCATAGATTCAGCTCATACTCTTGGCGCAATAACTCCAGATCTGGGTCAAGCTCTGCCTGGTGAGCCGCAGGAGGATAAAAGTGAATGGCTTGTAATAAGGCATCCTTTGCTGTGTCCAAGGAAGTATTATTCATTTCATCTTGGGCTTTTAAGCAGAAGTGACATGCTACAACGTACCACGCCAACCAGTATTCTGGTTGGTATATCAAAATTAAATGAAGTTGCTCGTGGGCATGTTCCCAGTGTTGTGTTTTATTATAGGCGTGGGCTAAAAAGCATCCTGCTTCCCATAGGTGTTCCCGCCGCATGGTGTAGCGTTGGGGGTGCGAAAGCACTTGTTGGTAACAGTTGATCGCTTTGTGCCAATAACCTTTCGCCGCATGGCTGTGATGGAGTTCGCCCAAGTTAAAATACAAACGTGCCAATTCATCCAGAGCATAGAGATAGTTGGGATGTTCGCTTAAGCTCTGTTCTAAGTACGTTTCGGCTTCACTGAAATAACGGTTGGCTTCATACAGGGCCACTTCAGCGCCTTGGCTATCTTGGGCTAGGCGACAGGCATTGCGACGGGCAACTTGTTCAGAGCCCATTGTAAAATAGACTGAACCGATATTGGCAATAATCTCCGCGTGGCTCATTTCCGTATCGGAAGCCAATGCATTAACTGACAAATGTTCGGCTGTTTGCATGGCAACCAGTGCTGCTGCCGTGTTTCCTCGCGTTAATTCGAGGTAACCCGATAACATATTCAGTTCGATTGGGCGGGCAAACAATTGTAAGGCATGTTGAATTTCTGAGTGGGCTTGGACAAAGTGCCCGTCACGGATCAGTCCTAATACGACGGTAACGGTCGTTTTAAAATTATGGCGGTGTTTTTGCCTTTGTTGATCAGCGGCGCTCAGTTTTAAAATTTCGTCAGGCGTAAACCCGGCCTGACGAATCAAGATATGTCGTTGCTCTTGAGGCGTTTGGGCCAGGAATGTTTGCAAGAGTTTGAGCAATAATTTTTTAGAGGGCTTGCGTTTTCCCGCTTCTAAGAGGGAAATGTAGGCTTCAGTGACTCCCAATTGATGGGCAAAAGCCGTCATATTCAACCCGTGCTGCTGTCGAATTTGGGTGAGTTCGAAGGCAAAAGGGAAGGCCGGTTTTTCAGAGATAGGCTCTGTACTCATAGCTTCCTCTTGGTTGAAATAGATAGATGAAACATGTTGGGCGGTGAGCAGTAGTAACAATTATAGCGGCCTGAACCTTATGAGCATAGACGGGCCCTTGAAGAACAACAAGGATACTTAGAAGGCATTGTATTTTGTTTCGTTAACCATATGGGTTGCCAGTTGTTCTTCACTGGTACTTTGCTCACCACAGCCGACTTGTTTGAGCAGTGATAATTTGGAGCGCCATTTGTTGATTGCATCGGCATCAAATTCAATGAATGAGTTATCGTTGATATTCATGTTATTAATGCCAAGATTGGTGAAAAAAGCGCCTAAAATTCCTGCTTGATTGGCGTTGTTGCTTTGTAAATTGATATTCAGACGTTCATTTTGAGATTCATTGAGCAGGGAAATGAGCCCTTTGACTTGGGTATTGGAGCCAATATTGATGTTATTGTTGCTTTTTGAACCGACAAAGATGCCATCTAGTTGCGAGTTTGCATTGAGGTTGAGGTTCATGACATTACGAGACGTGGCGATGCCCGTCATGGAAGTGGTGATATTGAGGTTATTGGAGGCGGCAATAAACATATCCACAGCAGGGGATGCCGTGCCTTGCACATTGACCGATTCGGCGTATAAGACAATACCTTCGGGACAGTGCTCGGGTTCAATGATTTTATTGCCAAATGAGCCGCTGCAGTTGACCACACCCCCACCCAGGACATTGCAGTTGGCGCCATTGCGGTTGGGTGGGTTGCCCGGTGGAATGGCGCTACAATAGTCTGCCGGTTTGCCGCTGCCAGCTTTGGGTTTCGGGCGCTTGTTGGGATCGGTACCGCGTTGTAACACCTCGTCGTCTATCTTTTGCAGGGTATCGTTGCTGTCATTGGCATCAAAAAAAGTGCCAATGTCGAAGGCCTGTTCACTGGTGGGTGGGGTGCCTTGACTCAGGGCATTGAGAATTTCTTCGCGGGTTTTGCCTCTGAAGTCATTGCCGTTTTGATTGACCTGATCGCACCAGGTACACGTGTCGGTCTGATAGGCCAAGCCCGCACCACAGTCATTTTTGACAAAGGTTTTTTGAGCCAGTTGGGAGTTGGAGAGATTATTGCCCACATTGCCAATCATATTGCCCATGCCACTAATATTGCCTAACGTCATGGCGGCTCCCCCGGTACCATTTGATTCAGTGCTACTTTCCAGCAGGGGAAGAGTGACGGTTTTGACAACAACAGAGCGGGGATCTTGTTCACTGTTGCGTAAATTGCCTTCGGAACGAATGAAGCAAAACTTGTTGTCAGGGCTCAAAGTGGTTTGATAGGAATAAGTGGCCTTGTTCCGTAAGGGTTGGTTGGCTTGGGTACTGGAAGTACATTCTGACGCCATCACCGCTGTAATTGCTTTATTGAGGCCATATTCAGCAGCCCATTCCGCTTGTTGATAACGTATATCGCTGACGGTTGTTTGAGCATTGCCTCGGGCCATGGATGTGGCCGCAAACCCCAGAGCCCCTAAAAAGAACATCAGAATCATTACATTGATCAGGACAGCTCCGCGCTGACGATTACGAACCATAATAATACTCCAATTCTAAAGGCAGATTGGAACGCGTTTGATTTCTCTCAACAGTTTGTGCATAACCCAGCTTGAGTTTGAGTTTCAGCCGTTGTTTGCTGGGATCATCTTCGACATGAAAGCTGACAATTGGGGTAATCGGAGCGAGTTCATTGTTAATTCCGGAACAACTGACAATCGGTTGTGATTCGCTGTATAACCAAGGCTGATTTTTATCTTGGCTGTTTTGTTTGACAAATAAGCGGATCTTTTGTGGGATCGGTTGAATGAAATCCCCTTCTTGTAACTCTTTATTAGCGGTGGTCGTGAGGGCTGAACCGTTGCCCTTTTTGAATTCGACCAGTTTATTGGCTTCTAGGTTGGGCTGATAACTGCTTTGATCGATACATTCAGGGGTATCGGGAATGCTGTCCAAACCGGAGATGTGGGTATAAAAGGTGCGTTGGGGTTCGATCAAGAGCGCTGGGAGCGGGGTGCTGACATGACCCCCTGTGAGTTGGGAGGCAAGATCATCGGGTTGCCAGGGTTTGTCACCCCGTAAAACCGAATAACAACTGCTGGTCTGATTGCCGGTTGCGCTCCGCAAGCGGCATGACATTAAATTCACTTTGTTGCCAATCACCTGATTCACGACGGCATATCCTTCCAAATTGGCAAAAAAAGTCAGGCTGTCAAAGTGGGTATGGTTGATTTCGGTGCCTGAGCTATTGGTCAGTTTTCCGACTTTGATGTCTTTTTGAAACTTGCTGCCCTTTAAGGGATAACCCCCATCTTGAGACCCCCCGGTGAGAACCCCTTTGCCCCAGCGCTGCATATAATAATTGAGCTGTTCACTGACCAATGTGCGTTCGATTTGTTGGTCGGCCCGGTTTTTGGTACGGACAAAAAGGCGGCTAGATTGGGTCATGAGCTGTAAGATAATGGTTAAAACGAACATGGCGCAGGCCAAAGAGATCATCAGCTCAATCAGGGTAAAGCCATGTTCGGAGCGTTTAGAAATTACAGGCATAAAAATCCCCCTGAAAACGCTCTTGTTGGTTGAGCTTGACCACTACTTTGAGATCGGCACAAGGGCTACCTACGGCCAAGGCCGGAGTCTCTGTCTGGGCATAACTCCCAGACAGCACCTGTACAGCCACTTGGGTTTTAGCCCGTGAGGATGGGCAAACCATTTCTCCTTCAATTTCGTTGAGGGGACGCAAATTCTGTAAGCGTTTATAGGTCTGTTTGACGCGTTCTGAGAGGCAGCCAGCTTGTTCTTGGGATGAAATACTGCGGGCAAACTGCAATTGCATTTGGGTGGTGAAAGCCACCATCATGGCCAACAGAGAAATGCCCACCATGGTTTCAATCAGGGTAAAACCTTGTTGTTTCATGGGCAAACTCCCGTGCCCTTACTTTCTGCCAAACCATAAGCGCTGAGGGTAAAACGAAGGTGGTTTTTATGGTTGTGCAGACATAAGTTATCGTGGGCACCCCCCTGATATTTACCACGGGGGTCATAATAACCGGATAAGTGGGTAACTAATTCGATGCCATCTTGGCTTGAGAGCGGGAGGGTTCGATAGACTTCCCCTGAGCAGACGTTTGAGTGCGCAGAACCTCGCAAGCGAAGCTCTAAGATGTATTGTCCAGATATATTTTTTTGGCAGAAGCTTACATTTCGGCCTTTTTCCATGGCAATAATGCGGGCATGTTTGAGAAAGTATTCGGCTTGGGCTTGGTACTGGGTCATGATGCCTTGCCGGTAGTGATAATGGGCCATAGGGAAAAGAATCGAAGCCATGGTGGCCATAATGGCTACTGAGATGAGCATCTCAAGCATTGAAAAACCAGATTGGGCCACTTTGTTCATGGCAAGTTCCATTGTTTAAATTGTTTCAGGCGCTGTAACTTTATACTATAACTAATATAACAAAAAATAAATAACAAATATAACAAAACTCCAATGGGCTCCTTTTACCTTAAGAGGAGTTTCATTGCAGACGGCAAAGCCCCTTGATTCAGCAACGAATCAAGGGGCTTTGGGCTCACTTGTTTTAGTTTGGCTCTAAAGACTTCCAACGGCTGCGGATAAGTGAAAAATCGGGCAATAATTCGGGTTCTGCGCTGAGGTCATCCCCTTCGATATGGGCCATCACCCACAGGGGCAAGACGGTGGATACGGCACCGGGTGGGTTGAAGTCACGCACGATTTTAGTTTCAAAGTCATTCCAAAAGGGCATGATAATCTTGCGGGTGCCCTGTTTTTGAACGTACTCTTCCATTTTTTCGACTTCGGAAGCACAGGCTGAGAGCTGGACGTGCTCTTGAAAGATAAACAAGAACCCCCCATGGGCCCGACATTTGGCTGGGCGACCCGCATACATCCCACACTTTTCGTCGACTAAAAAAGGGCATTGACTGTCTTGCATACGTGGCAAGAGACGGGCAAAGCGCTCGAGCTTGGCCATATCTGGGGGCTGCTGAATGTTTTCATGGACTTCCCACAGGATATCTGCGTGTGCTTGGTACAGGGTTTTGACCCGTTCGATCATGGCTTGGCGCTGCTCAAGAGTCCAGTAGCGGGTCAGGTAGGTATGGGCATGGGCCCACTCGGAAGCGCTGGATACGGGCATAGACGTACCCTTACAGCAGGTATTGCACTGGGTGCGGCAGGCAATATGGGGGTACAGGTCGAGCACATCCGTGGTGATTTGCTCCATCAGGCCATAGAGATCCCCCAGGCTGCGCGTGATTTGTACCATCACTTTGGCTTGGAGCACACGCTCCATTTTGGCGCGGGTGGAGGAGGGGGCTGGGCTGTTCATGGTTATCTCAGTTCGTCCATATAGACGGTGATAATCGTGGTATTGTCTTCTCCCCCGCGCATGTTTGCCATGTTCACGAGTTGGTTACAGGCCCGCCACTGGTCGGGGGCATTGAGGACGACATCGCGGATTTCCACGTCATTGATGTGTTCTACGAGACCATCTGAGCACAGCAACATGCGGCAACCGGGCACAAATGGCCGCTCGTACAGATCGACCTCCACATTGGGGTACGCTCCCAGCGAACGGTAAATCAGGTTGCGCTGCGGGTGGATGGCAGCTTCGGCTTCGGTGATTTGCCCGATTTCAAGCAGCCGTCCGACCAGCGAGTGGTCACGGGTGATTTTTTCGATTTCACCGCGGGTAATGAGATAACCCCGGCTATCGCCCACATGGCCAATATACACCATGCCTTGGTAGACAACGCTGGCGGTGACGGTTGTACCCATACCTTGAAGGGTGGGATTGCGTTTGGCGGCGTCATAGATGCTGCGGTTGGCCTTTTTGATCGACTCCTCCAGCATTTCGGGGATATTTAACTCTTTGAGCTGATCTTTAAACTGTTCAAAGCGCTGATTGATGACCTGGGCCACTTCACGGGTGGCCAAGGCGCTGGCATATTCCCCCGCTTGGGCTCCGCCCATGCCGTCGGCCACAATAAAGATGCCATAACTTTTGTGCTGGGTTTGGCTGACATAGTGCCAATCCTGGACAAAATAGCTGTCTTCGTTGGCTTCGCGCACGACGCCGGTATCGGTAATAAAGCTGGCATAAAAGGGCGTATTGTGAAACAACCCCAAAATCGCCCGCTTGGCCTCGTCTATCGACTGAAAGCGGTAACGGGGCTCTGGATCGAGCATGCGCATAATAATGCTGTTGATTTGAGGGTTGATATCTGGGACAAATTCGGTCACTTCCGGGAAGTCGATCAGCCCATCAATGCGGTGATGTTTGAGGGGATGGTAACCTGTGACCAACTGGTGCCAAATCACGCCCAGGGAGTAGATATCAGCCCGTTCATCAATGGTATGTTCACCCCGGGAGTCAAGTTCGGGTGCGCTATAACCGGTCGTGCTGGGAGCCAGGGGGATCATAATCGGCAGTTGCAGCGAACGGCTAAAACCGGTCAGGCGTACCCGCTGCAAGTCAGGGGTGACAACAATACAGCCCGGATGCAAATCGAGGTGGACAATCTGACGGCGATGGAGCTGGCTCATCGATTGGCAGAGTTGAATCATCCAGTCACAGGATTGCTGAATGGTGACCCGTTCTTTGGTCAGGAAATAGGCCAGATCGCGCCCTTCAAGTTGTTCGATGATGAGGTAATAACGCTGATTTTCTTCGAACAGATCGACGGCTTTGACCACGGTGGGATAACTGATCGAGCGCAAAATCGTGAACTCATCGTACCAGGGGTTTTTGAGGGCATCCCGCACAATTGTGCGTTCACTGGCACGGTTTTTTTCTTTGACAATGACCGTCAACTGGGTGATTTCATCCGTTGCACGGTAGAGATTAGCCTGGCCTTTGGTTTCCAGAAAAGCATCAATGCGGTAGCGCTGGCGCAGGCTATAACCCGGATGGAGATGGGTCTCCGGGGCTCCGGCAGCAGAAGTATGGCTCTCGGGAGGGGTATCTGAGACGGTCACGCAGGTTCCCTTTCTGGTTTAATTTTTGGCAAGCAGCAAAATGAGCAGGAGCAGAATGCAGACCAACAGCACTATGTTGAGACGCAATAACAATTCTGCAGAAAAAATCTTTTGGGAAAAGCCCAGTTTGATCAGGGCGGTGGAAATGCCTGGCGACTCAATCGGCACCGTGCCCGCTGTTTCAGAAGTATTGGCTCCTGGGCGGCGCAAGCTGATCTTTCGGAGTGCTTCTAGCATATCATCTGCGTTCTTAAAGCGGGCTTCAGGCTCCATACTCAGGCCCCGCATGACGATTTTTTCGGTGCCCGAGCTGACCTTGGGGTTGAGTTCACGCAGGGGGGGGAATGTGAAGGGGGCTTCGCTTTGGGGATCACGCCCGGTTAAAAGATGGTGCATGGTGGCAGCCAGGGCATAGATGTCGGAGCGGGGCTCGACTTGCCCCCGGTATTGTTCTGGGGGTNNACCCTGGGTGCCAATCATGGTGCCTTTTTTGGTCGGGTTGAAGTGTCTGGCAATGCCAAAATCGACCATATAAATGCGATTGTCTTTGTTGGGGATGATATTGGCGGGCTTCATGTCGCGGTAAATGATGGGCGGGTCTTTTTCGTGTAAATATTTCAAAATCTCACAAATTTGAATGGCCCAATGAATGACATCATGCTCTTCAAAGATTTCGTTGTCCTGCTGCATCAAGCGCTGCTCAAGATCGGAGCCGTCGATGTATTCCATGACCAGATAGTGCCGATTACCCTCGGTAAAGCGGTCGTAGACTTCGGGGATGCCCGCGTGTTTGAGGTTGGCGAGCATTTCCGCTTCGCGGTCAAAGTTATTGGAGGCAATTTTGCGCTGTTCGGGGTCGGTAAAATGATCGAGCATTTCTTTGACCACGGCAACGCGCTGGGAGAAACGCAGATCGTCAGCCAGATAAATGGCCCCCATTCCCCCTTGGCCAATCAGCTTGGTGATTTGGTAACGCCCTTGTAAGACCGAGTTGGGGGGCAGCAACATGGGGCCGCTGTTGTCCGTATCGCTGGCGGGTTTGCGTGAACGCACGGCTGATTGGGTGGCTTGAACGCTGTGGTTGGGATTGGTATGGGAAATAAGCGGCCCACCACATTCAAAGCAGAATTTGTTGCCAAGCTTATTTTTGGCACCACAAAAGCGGCAGTTGACGGTTTTATTGGCACGGGACGAGCGGGTGGGGGCTGACGGGTCGGAGTCTTCCTCAACCGGAGCTGCCACTTTGACGGCAGCGGGTTCTCGGTTCAGGGATTCGCCGCACTCACTGCAATATTTTTCGCCGATCAGGTTCGGGAAACCGCAGGAAGGGCAGAGGAGTTCGCCCACCTCTTTTCGGGAGCCAGAGACTTCAATCATGGGTAGAATGGCTATTCCGCAAGCTGATTACACCGAGTATAACACAGAAATATCCCCTTTTCAGGGGGCTTTACCAGGGGGGGGCGAAGGGTAGAAAGTTTTCTGCCCATGACTGCCCGGGAAAAACGATGACATCCCAATCAGGGTATTCTTTTTCGGGGTTTAAAGGTGAGGTAAATGTGATCCGTGAACAAAGCGTATACGCAAGCTCCTGCGCGCCAGCAAGTGATTGATTGAGCTGCTTATGCGGACAGGGGCTTGGGGGCTAACTTCGGTTGTGAAGAGTGGGTTATTTTGCTTTAAAAGTCGTGATAATTGCTATAAAAAGATTATCAGATGAAGTTAGATGGCAAGACTAACAAGAATATGCAATAAAAATCATCCATCAATCTGTTTACTGGTTAATTTGTCCCCCAATCGCCCATTCAATGCGTTAAAATAGAGTTAATAAACGTAACCGTCGATAGCCTCTACACTAAAGACATTACGAGTAACAAGGAATGAACTGAATCATGAGTAAATCCGCTACCCTTTCCGAAGAAAAACGCAAAGCCCTCGACCTCGCGGTTTCTTCGATTGAAAAATCGTTTGGAAAAGGCTCGATTATGCGTTTGGGTGAACGCCCCAACACCCGCGTAGACGCTATTTCAACTGGCGCTCTGGCCCTGGATGTGGCTTTGGGCGTAGGGGGCTTGCCTCGGGGCCGCGTGATCGAAATTTTTGGCCCAGAGTCTGGCGGTAAAACCACCCTGACTTTGCATGCCGTAGCGGAAACGCAAAAACTCGGTGGAGTCGCAGCGTTTATTGACGTAGAGCACGCCCTTGATCCTGAATATGCCAAAGCGATTGGCGTTGATATTGATGCTCTGCTGGTCGCCCAGCCCAACACGGGTGAAGAAGCCCTCGAAATCACTGAGCAGCTGATCCGCAGTGGTGCCATTGACA
>DLGM01000319.1:31324-40267 GCA_002482705.1 Cyanobacteria bacterium UBA7694 | reverse complement strand
ACTCCGATTACCTCTCGTTCAAATACGGTGGTCATCTTTGTTAACCAGTTGCGCGAAAAAGTGGGCGTCATGTTTGGCAACCCTGAAACCACTCCTGGCGGCCGTGCCCTGCGTTTCTATTCTTCGATTCGCTTAGAAGTGCGTCGTGCAGAAACCATGAAAAGAGAAGGCGATGCGGTTGGCAATAACGTCAAAATCAAAGTGGTCAAAAACAAAGTGGCTCCGCCCTTTAAAACCGCTGAAGTGGATATGATGTTTGGTCATGGGATTTCCCGTGAGGGCTGTATCCTTGATATGGCTGAAGAGCTCGACTTTGTCAACAAGAGTGGCGCTTGGTATTCCTATAAAGGGGAAAAAGTCGGTCAAGGTCGGGATAAAGCCAAAGAGCATCTGATTGCGAACCCCCAGTTAGCCATGGAGCTCGAAAACCTGGTGCGTGAAAAGCATGGTTTGGCGACCCGTCCAGTGCCCGTGATCGCGGCTGACAAAGATGCAGCACCCGCTGAAGAAGGCAAAAAACTAGCCAAAGCTGGCGTTTAAGTCGTCACGCACGCTGGGAAGGGAGGATCATCTTGATCCTCCCTTCGCTTGTTTAAATTAAAAGGAGATCCCCCGTGGTGTTTTGGATCGGCTTGGTTGTTGGATGGGTGTTTTTATTGGGCCAAATGGCTTGGGCTGACTGTGAACAGGGACAGCGTGTTCTGCGCCAACAATTGGCCCACGAACAGCAACGTGCCGATGTGCATACAGAGCAGCCCACTTATTTGCGTCCAGCGGCGCTTTCAGGTCTGTGGTTACACCCCTGTGGCCAAGCCCGTGGCACTGTATTGTTGTTACATGGTTATACTGCTGGTACGTGGCAATTGCCGGAGTTGGCCGAACAATTATTTGCGTCTGGATTTCATGTGTATGCCCCCCGTTTGCCGGGCCATGGGGTGATGACGCCTGAGCGGATCGGCACAGGCCAGGAACTTATAAGTGCGTGGGATGTATGGGGTTATGAACGCTTTTTAGAAACCATTTTTGCCGCAGCCACCGCTTTAGAGGCTCCTGTTCATGCGGTCGGATTGTCTGGGGGCGGCAATCTGACGCTGCGTTTGGCGGAACGTTACCCTTCCCTGCAACGGTCAGTGGTCATGGCCCCTTTTGTGGGCCCGAACTATCCCCAAGTTGTGGGGATGCAGACGATTTTAACGCTCAATCAGCTCACCCTGAATGGTTTGAGTCTGGCTTTGGCTGCCATTCCTTATAACGAAAATGAGCCCAGTTTGCCCGGTGAAGAAATGCCCCATACCCAGGGCAATCTCAGCAATGTCTTGGCGATTTATCGCATGGGTGCACTGATTGGTCAGGTACATCCTCAGATCCAGTTTGTCACCACCGAAGGGGATGGTTTATCCGGGCACCTAACCCTCGCTGGTTTATACCTGCACTTAGGGGGCGAATCCCGCCATTCTTGGTACCACTACCGCACGCAGGATCAGGTGCCCCATGCCATGATCAGCCCCCGGCAAAATCCGCATGCAGCCCATCTTCACCAATTGATTATTCATTGGCTGACGGCTGGTACAGCTGCCCATCGCCCGCCGGATGATGGGGCTCTCAAGCGGGAGTGGCCTGCTTATCCCCTGCCAGAATATTAAAATTATTCACAAAGGGACAGCTTAAATTAAAGGCTGTCCCTTTGGGCTCAGGTCTAGAGGAACTCGGGCTCCATCCCCGTACAGATCGAATAAATTTCTTCTGCTTCCCAGGGGGTTTGGGAGTCGTATTCATTAACAAAGGCGACGCGCTGAACTTCCTCTAGCGAGGTAATCCCCTCAATCGCTTTGTATAAACCATCTTCAGCCATGGAGACCAGTTTGGCTTCCGTGCGGGCAATGCCGCGAATGGTCGCTGCGGGTTTGCGGGCTTGTAAGGCTTCACGGATCGCTTCGTTGATGACCAAAACTTCATGAATGGCGGTTTGCCCTTCAAAGCCGCGGCCATTACATTCCGGGCAACCCACCGGGCGATACAAGTCATAACTGTTGGGATCTACACCCACCAGCCCAAGCTGTTTCAGAATATTGGGGTTGGCCTTAGCGGGGGCTTTGCAGTTATCACAGAGACGGCGCACTAAACGCTGGGAAATGACGGTTAAGTTGCTCGAAGACACCAAATAGTTTTGTAATCCCAGCTCCATCAGGCGTAACATGGCACCAGTGGCATCAAAAGAGCGGAAAGTGGTCATCACTTTACAGCCAGTCAGAGCGGCTTCAACAATGGCTTGCATGGTATCACCATCGCGGATTTCGCTGACCATTAAAATATCTGGATCTTGGCGCATGGCGGCGGCTAACATCTGGGCATAACTGAAGGTGCTGTTTTTTGCAAAACTGCCCTGGACGGTTCCCGGAACCACGCATTCAATCGGGTCCTCAACGGTAATGATCGAACGGTTTTGTTGGTTGAGGTAGTTGACGGAGGCATAAAGGGTCATGCTCTTGCCAGTATTGGCCGGGCCGGTCATGATGGTAATGCCGCCTGGTTGGGTCAGCAGCCCTTGATAACGCTGTAAATACAGGGGTGAAAAACCAATGCGATCCAGGTTGAGCAACAGGCTTTGGGTGGCACTGTCTTTTTCTTTGAGGTGGACCACCATTTTTTCGCCCCACAGGCTGGGGTAGGTGGAAATTTCCAGCTTGATGTCTTTGCCCATGACATTGCCACTGGTGCTACCCTCTTGGCTGGTGTGGGTATTTTCGGGGTTGAGCCCGCACAACTGCTTGAGGCGTGAAATCAGGTTGGAAGCCAGTTTGGCGGGTAAATCGGTTTTGTGGTGCAGAACCCCGTCAATGCGGTAACGAATGCGGATGTGTTTTTCTTGGGGTTCGACGTGGATATCGGTGGCCCGGTCTTTGAGGGCATTGGTCAGCAAAAAGCTGACCACCGAGTTGTCTTGCTGAGTTTGCTGGTTTTCGTTGAGGTTGGTGTCCCCCACCTGAATTTTGCTCGGAGCTGTGGGAGCGGTGGCCGGAGCGCCACTGGCTGCTGCTGCCGGATCTGCTGGAGCATGGCCATGGAAATGTTCACGAATGGTACGCAAAATGTCGGTGGGCGACGCAATGGCGGCACTGATATTGGCATTAAAGGTCTGTTCGAGACTGCGAATCAGGCCTTTGTTGTCCGGGTCCCCCATGACCACGGTAATGGTGCGTCCATCTTTAAAGACGGGTAAAAATTGGTGCTCGGTTAAAAACTCCTCTGGTAGCCCTTGCAAGAGGGTTTTGTCGATCAGTTCTAACGAGGGAATAATCCGGGGCACGTCCAACTGCATGCTCAGGGCATCGGTGAGTTGGGATTCGGTAATAATGTTGTTGGTGACCAAAATCTGACCAAACTTTTGCCCATCTTTGGCCTGCTGGGTGAGCGCAAATTCCACATGTTTGGGAGTGATCAGCCCCATGTTCATGAGCAGCTCACCAATATAAATGCGCTTTTCATAGCGCTTGAGGAAGCGCTGTAGCTCTTCACGGCTGATCAGGTTGAGATCAATACAAATTTGGCCAAAGGGTTTGTATTCTTGGCTGAGACTGTTTTTTTGCTGGCGCTGCATGTCCAGGACTTTGTTCAGGGCATCCATGGTGAGATAACCCTCTTTCACCAGAAGCTCTCCGATTTTAAAATTCGGTTTGGTACTCTGCGTAGACATGTCCTTGCACTCCCAGGCTGGTAATAGATGTCCCTCATTCTACCTTTACTGGGCGGACAACAAAAGCCCTGTTGCCTACAAAATTACGTTTGACAAATTAAGGGGCGTTTTCAGCATAGAAAGGCGAATGAAACCTAAGTTAATAAGGCTTCGCTGAATGCTTCTGTGCTTTCAAGCGCTTGCCCTTCTAAAATGACGCTTTTGATACTGGGCCTTTTGCGTAGGTTATTGAGTAAGGCCTCGTTGGGTGTGACCCAAAAATCACTTCCGAGGGAGAGCATGTAGCCAGGATCTTTAAGCGAGCAGAATAGTACCGGTGTTTCCCCCGAGTGATTGGTGAGTACATATTTGACGCCGGTGAGATCCTGTAAATCAAACTCATGAAAGGTGACTTTCAAAAATGACATGTTAGAGAGGGAAACTGCGCTATTAAATGAAACTGACAGGCTGTCATTATCATCTCTGCGCGGTTTAATTGTTGCTTTTACTAATAATTTGTCATTTTCATGTAAAAAGTTGTTCCATTGTTCCAGTTGTTTGGAAAAAACAATGACCTCGGCTTGCCCTGTCATGTCTTCAATTTTGAGCACAAGCATGTTTTTGCCCGTGCGCGTGCTAATCGGGCGTCTTTCTACAACTAAACCGGCAATGGTTACCTCACGACCTTCTTCTAACTCTTCCAGTTCGTGGGTTTGATGGAGCCCAAACGCTTCTACTTGTTCTTTAACCACATCAAGAGGGTGTCCTGAAACATATAAACCAATCACTTCTTTTTCCAGGTTCAATAACTCTTCCCAGCCATACTCTTCAATCTCCACCAGGGGGGGGGTGCTGGTGAAGTCGAGGTCTTCGACCATATCAAAAAGGCTGATCTGCCCATTGTTGCGTGCTTTTTGATCACGGGTGGCGGTATCCATAATGGCATCCAGGCTGGCTACCAATTGCTGGCGGTTGGGGTGTAATTCGCCAAAGGCCCCGGCCTTGATCAGGCTTTCAATCGAGCGTTTATTAACAATGCGTAAATCGACGCGCTTGCAAAAATCAAAAATAGAGGCAAAAGGCCCATTCTCTTTGCGCTCATGGATAATATTTTCAATTGCGGTACTGCCCAGGTTTTTGACGGCTCCTAGGCCAAAACGGATGTTTTGTTCCCGGACACTGAAGTTGTCGGTGCTTTGGTTGATGTCCGGGGGCAAAATGCGAATTTTCATGCGCCGGGCTTCGCCCACATACAGGGGCACCTTGTCCTGAGTGCTCATGACGCTGGAAATGAGGGCCGCCATGTATTCGACCGGATAATTGGCTTTGAGATAGGCGGTCTGATAGGCGACATAGGCATAAGCAGCACTGTGGCTCTTGTTGAAGCCGTATTCCGCGAACTTTTCCATGACGCCGAATAACATGTCGGCCACTTCGCGGCGAATGTGGTTGTTCTCGGCCCCATCCACAAACTTCGACTTCATTTTGTCCATGACGTCTTTTTGTTTTTTACCCATCGCTTTGCGCAGGGTATCCGCTTGGCCGGGCGTGAAGCCGCCGACGGCCCGCGAAATTTGCATGATCTGTTCTTGGTACAAAATCAGGCCATAGGTGTCTTTGAGGATCGGTTGAATGAGTTCGGTGAGCGAAGGGTCGTAATAACTGACTTCTTGGCGGCCAAATTTGCGCTCGACAAAGTCAACGTCCATGCCGGTTCCCAGCGGGCCAGGGCGATACAGCGCCACCAGTGCGGTAATGTCCTCCAGACAGTTGGGTTTCATATTGCGCACTAACTTTTGCATGCCCGAAGACTCTAACTGGAACACCCCAATCGTATGGCCGGAGCTGAGCAGTTCATAAGATTTGAGATCCTCTAGGGTGACCGTCCCCATATCCAGTTGGATACCCCGCGACTGTTCGAGAATTTGCAGGGTTTTGCTGATCATGGTCAGGTTGCGCAGGCCTAAGAAGTCCATTTTCAGCAGCCCGACTTCTTCGACTTCGTCTTTGGTGTATTGGGTGATGAGTTTGCCATCTTCTGAACGCAGGGGGACAACGGTATCCAGGGCATCGCGGGAGATGACAACCCCGGCGGCGTGAATACCGACTTGGCGGGCATTGCCTTCCAACTTGAGGGAATACTCGATCACCTCTTGGATGACGGGGCTCTTGGCGGCTTCTTTGGCCAAGTCGGAACCTTCCGCATTGAGGACATCTTTGAGTTTGGTGCCGGGTTTGCCGGGAATCATTTTGGCCAGGCGGTCGGCTTCTGATGGCGGTAGGCCCAGGGTTTTAGCCACGTCACGAATGACCTGTTTGGCTCCTAGGGTACCGACGGTTAAAATCTGAGCCACTTTGTCAGCGCCGTATTTTCTGGTGACATACTGGATCACTTCTTCGCGGCGGTCAATACAGAAGTCAATGTCGACGTCAGGCATGCTGATGCGGTCGGGGTTGAGGAAGCGTTCAAACAGCAATTGGTAGGCCAGCGGATCGATGTCGGTAATGCGTAGGGCGTAAGAGACAATGCTGCCTGCGGCGGAGCCCCGGCCCGGGCCAACAGAAATGCCATGGCGACGGGCGTAGGCGATAAAGTCCCAGACGACCAAGAAATAACTGGCAAAACCCATGCGTTCGATAACGCCCAGTTCGAATTCAACCCGTTGGCGGATTTCTTCGGTGGGATCTCCGTAGCGCTCACGGATGCCTTGCCAGACCAGTTCGCGCATATAGCTTTTTTCGTCCATGCCCGGAGGCACTTGATAAACCGGCAGTTTGTAGTTGCCCGTTTCAATGATGACGTGGCATTTCTCGGCGATCTCAAGGGTATTGCTCAGGGCCTCTGGCAGCTCCGGGAAAAGCAAGGCCATTTCCTCAGCACTTTTGAGGTAATATTCCGGCCCGCCGGGATAACGATAACGGGTCGTGTCTTCAAAGGTTTTACCGTCAGCAATACACAGGACAATTTCGTGGGTTTTGGAATCCTCTTTGGTGAGGTAATGGACATCGTTGCTGGCGGCAATCGGGATGTCGAGTTCTTTCCCGAGTTTGACAAGGTCCTGGTTAATTTTGTGTTGTAACTGGAGGCCGTGGTTTTGCACTTCGAGGTAAAAGTCGAAGCGCTCACGGTACCATTTGGCTAAGCGGACGGCTTCGGCATGGTTTTTGTCGGCCAATTGCAGGGGGATTTCGCCCATCATGCCGGCACTCATGGCGATCAGGCCCCCACTGTATTTTTCGAGCAGGGCGTGATCGACGCGCGGCTTATAATAAAAGCCGTCAATATGGGCCAAGCTGACCAGTTTGAGCAGGTTGCGATACCCCTCATTGTTTTTGGCAATCAGGGTTAAACGCTGAGCGTTACCCTTGGCATGGCGAACCGTTCGGTCTTCAATGCCGCGTGGGGCCACGTACATTTCACAGCCAATGATCGGTTTAATGCCATGTTTGCGCGCCGATTTATAAAATTGAAAGGCTCCGTACATGACTCCGCTGTCCGTGATTGACAGAGCGGGCATGCCCAATTCGGCGGCCCGCTTGACGGCCTCATCAATGCGGACGGTGGAGTCCAACAGTGAAAATTCGGTGTGCAGATTGCAGTGAACAAATCCGGGGGGGGCCATAGGCTCAGAACCTCTCGTCAATCGGGGGTAAGTTCTATTCTAACAAATGGACAGCCTGGATTTACCCTTGCTGCTTGGGCTACTTTGACGCGACGGAGCTTGGTTTTCCTTCTTACAACAGCTGAAGTGTGGGCTGGTATATCATAGATTCATGCGCAACTTTTTAATTTGGGTGTTTAGGCTTGGGTTCATTTTTATATATACGGGATGCCAACTGGTAGACAATACTTTGGGGAGTTTGGTGGGGATTGTGCCGCCACCAGATACTGCCCTGTTACAATTTCCAGCCACTCATCCGGTGCCTTTCCATGCCAAACATGCCACCTATTTGCAGCGTTGGGATGGTAAACAATACGTCGATTTTTACCTCAAAGGGGTGAACCTGGGGGTGGGCATTCCCGGAAGCCAGGCAGGGGATCTGGCGGTCACTCGTGAGCAGTATGCCCGGTGGTTTAAACGCATGGGCGAAGTGGGTTTTAACAATCTGCGCATTTATACCCTCCATCCTCCCCACTTTTATGAAGAGCTGGCCAGATACAATCAGTCCCATCCCGAGCGCCCTCTCTACCTCTTTCATGGGGTTTGGATTGAGGAGGATGGCCATCGGGAGTTGTACCAAGCGACCGCTGAATTTGAGCGCAATATCCGCGAAGCCGTGGATGCGGTGCATGGCCGCCTGACCCTCACTTCACGTACGGGTCGCGCTTATGGCACTTACCGGGTCAATATCTCCCGTTGGGTGGCCGGGTGGATTATGGGGCGTGAAATTTCCCCTCAGGAAATCCGTGACACAGATGCCGCTCACCCGGAACAAACCCAATTTAAAGGGGACTATGTGCACTTACCGCAGGGAACTCCTTCCGAGGTTTGGTTGGCCCAGCGCATGGAGTCACTCTTGGCCTATGAGCAGTCCCATTACCAAGTGACACGTCCGGTCAGTATTTCGAGCTGGCCGACGCTGGATCCCCTGACACATCCTACCGAGAGTGAAGAACACAGTTCAGAGGACATTGCTGCGATTGACTTTGCCCAGCTCGATACGGCCAAGATGCCCGGGGGCTATTTTGCCAGCTTTCATGCCTACCCCTATTACCCTGATTTTATCAACGACGACCCGATCTACCGCGAGGCCCGTGATGAACAGGGCACGAATAACTATCTGGGTTATTTACGCGCGCTCAAAGCCCATTATGCCCATATGCCGCTGGTGATTGCTGAATATGGTGCCCCCTCAAGCTGGGGCAATGCCCACTATAGCCCGAGTGGCATTCACCACGGCGGCCATAGTGAAGCGCAGCAGGGGCAACACAATGTGCGCATGACCCGCGACTTACATCTGGCCAATACCGCTGGGGGTATGATTTTCGCCTGGATGGACGAGTGGTGGAAGCGCACTTGGATTGTGGATGAACTGGCGTTGCCGAGGGAACATTTTTCCCGGTGGCACAATCTCATGTCGCCGGAGGAAAACTTTGGTTTGATTGCCTTTGATGACGAGCCGCGTCCTTTCCAAACATTACAGGAAGATACACGACGAATCCGAAAAATCCAGGCTTCGATCAGCGCAGGTTTTTTGCATCTGCGGGTGCAGTTAGCCAGTGCTTTAAGCGTCCAAGAAACGCTGGTGGTGGGTTTTGATACCTACCG
>DLGM01000319.1:14362-31309 GCA_002482705.1 Cyanobacteria bacterium UBA7694 | reverse complement strand
GATTTGGGGGAAACACAGTTGCCGGGCGGTATTACCGGCTCACGACGCTCTGAGTTCGCGCTGGTGTTACAAGCTGCTTCCCAAGCACAGTTGTATGTGACCCAAGCTTATGACACCTATGGTATTTGGCACGGTTCTGCGGGCCCGATGCAGCGCTTTCAGTCGACAGCGAGCGAAGGGGCTCCGTGGGTGCCAGTTCGCTGGCAAAACAGTCAAGATCGGGTCAGCAAAGACGGCTCCATGACCTTCCCGCTCGACATTTTTCCCGCGGGAGAGCTGCGGGTTCGTACCGCTTCTCAAACGCCTTCTTCCCTGGATGCAATTGTGATTCAAGCGGGGGGTATTGATGTGCGCATTCCTTGGACGCTGTTGCAGGTGACCGATCCTTCTGAATTGCGGGTGCTGCATGATGACCGCCGTACACCCGGTCGGGAAACACGCTTTTCCGAAGGAGTGGCTTTGACCGTGGCAGTCGGTGATGTGGTGCTGACAACTCCGCGTTATCGCTGGACACCTTGGCAACAAGCTCCGGCCACCACCGAGCGGGAAAAACCGACTTTGGCAGCCCTTCGCCAGATTATGTCAACGCTGCCCAATTAAGGCTGTAAGGCTTTTAATCCTTCCGCTACGGTAACTACGGCCACTTGTTTTTGCTGAAGTTGATCGAGCACGCGCAGATATTGGCTGGCAGAGGTCGTATAGGTGAAGTCGGTAGGGATATCATTGAGGTCGTGAAAGAGCAAGATCAGCCAGGTCGAAGTGGCCATCGCTTGATCGATCCACTGGGTTAATTCCGCATCAGTGGTATCGCGGGTAATGGCCAAAATCTTGAGGCGGTAAGGGTTGGTCTGGTGGTCATTGAGCCCTGCTAAGCTGGTGCGCACATACTTATAAAAACGGAAACTCTCCGTTTCTACGGCTTCGGAAAAATCACCAAAGGGATAGGCCAACCCCTGAACTTCGCCTAAACCCACATCCTGAAGGTATTTTTGGCTATTGTGTAATTCATGGATAATCTCTGAACTGTTGAGGCTGGAGAGCAGAGGATGTGTGGATGAATGGGAGCCAATTTCATGGCCTGCTTGTACCAACCGCTGTAAGTGGGTGGGGCTGGCATAAATCGCCTCCGGGCGTTGAGCAAAGCGCGCTGTCACGTAAAAACTGCCTCGCCAATTGCGTTTTTCCAGCTCTTTGGCTCCCCAGTCAGCGGCGGTCAGCCAGATATCATCAAACGTAATGCTGATTTGGGGGCGGGGCAGAGGAGCTGGGCTGACCGCCCGCAACACATGGTGATCGGTGTGCAGATAACCCTTGCGATCCAGCAGATGAAAAACGCCCACTTTACAATCAGGGGGTACATAAAAACGAAAGGCAACCTGTTGCCAGATCGGGCTGCGGTGACTTTGGTCGGCATTGTAATAGTGGCGACGGCCATCCGCTTGTTCACAGAGCCAAGTCAGGCGATTGCGGCCATCAGCCCGGTAATAGTCGCTGTACTCATACCATCCTGATGGCAGGGTTTGCGCGGGAAATACCCATTTGGCATCGCCTTCAAGCGGCTCTTGGGCCAGTTCGGTACTGAGGTAATAACGTCCTGAAAAGGCGTCCCCTTGTCGCCACTGCAATAGGGCCTGCACCTCGCTCCAACTGTCTGGCTCCCAATCTTGGGGCGTTTGGGTGCCGTTTTCAGCCCCCGGTTGGGGAATGAAGTTTCCCGCTCCAGGGCTCAAGGGCGTTTGCACGGGGGGAGGTGTTCCTTGGGGTAAAGGAAAGGCGTCTCCGGGGTGTGTTTGTAAGTTGGGCGGTTGCTCTGTACCACATCCCATTAAGCCCGCTCCGAGAGCGGTGCTGAAAAATAAACGTAAAAGCAAGTGCATGGGGGTATTATAGCGGTTTCTGCCCTTGACGCATGTCCCCATAAGGACGATATGATGCCTGTATCCGATTGAGACAAAGGATCTTTGGTTATGGCCTCTTTTCTGCTTCCGGCTCTGGTGGTAATTGCTTCTGTGCCCCAAGAAGCGCGGCAAGCTTTAGAGGCGGGTGATTACGCCACCGCGGTGGCAGCTTACCAACGTTATTTACAGGATGTGGACCCGGACTCTTATGAAGCGCTCTCTGGTTTGGCTCTGGCTTTGGCCCGCAGTGGGCAGTATCCGGAGGCGTTGGCCATTTATCAGCGAGTGGTGGCGCAAGCCCCGGAAGATCCTGATGGTTGGTTGGCCAAAGGCCGCCTTTTAAGCTGGATGGGACGTTTCTCCGAGGCTGAATCCGATTTGCGCCGTGCCCGCAGTTTGGCACCCGCTTACGAAGACATTTGGAGTGCCTTGGCTGATACCCTGCGGTGGGGCAAATTTTATTTGGCCGCGACCTCCCATTTAGAGGACTGGCAGCGTCAGTTTCCTGAGAGCCCTCAACCGTGGCTGGCCCAGGCCCAACTGCAGTTGGATCAGCGCCAATTAACGGCAGCTCGTACCAGTTTGTTGCAGGCTCAGCAGCGGGGAGCTGATGGCACACTGATTGCCCAGTTACAGGCCCGCTTAAATCGTTTGCCCGGTGCCTTGCCTTGGGAGGCGCAGGCTTTTTACGAGGTCCAGGCTTTTAGTGCACGTTATAGCCCGTGGCATACGCTCACGGCAGGCTTGCGTTATTCTTTTGAACAGGGCAACCTGACCTTACAGTCGTTGACGGCGCAACGCTTTGAGCGCTGGAATCAGGCTTTGGTTGCTGACGGAACTTTGGAGCTGTGGCCCGGTAGTTATGGCAACCTGCGGGTGCAGGGGGCGTTAACCCCTAATATTTTGCCTGCTTGGGATGTCTCCGGAGATCTGTATCAAAGTTTTGCGGGCAATTGGGAAGTCTCTGCAGGCCATCGCCAAATGTTATTTGCCAGTGGCAATGTCTATTTTTACAGTGTCGGAATAGGCTCATATCTCGGGGATTGGTATCTGCGTTTTGTGCCCCAGCTTTTGATCTCGCCAGATGGACCGGGAATATCTGGGACTGCTTGGGCACGCTGGATTTATGACACAGCCGATGACTATCTCGAAGTGCGCCTTGGCTTGGGGCGTCAACTCTTGACCACAGCGGTGGGACCGGTTATTGAAGGCCAAACCACGGGTTCCTTGATGCTGACCGCACAACATTTCTTGACCCCTCATCTCGGAGGCGTTCTGAGCCTGAATTATCAGTACAGTGAACGTTTTCCAGGGCAGTTTGGGGCAATGATCGGCACCCGTTTCCGCTGGTAATCGGGTCAGAATCAGAAGGCATGACGCTACAATCCTTTTATACCCCTCCCAAGGAGGATAGCTGTTATGTTCAAAGCAACTGCGATTGGTCTGAGTCTGGCCGTTATTTTTACCTCTTTTCCTGTTTCTGCTCAAAATAATCTCCCTTCAGCGACACTGGCCATTTTGGATTTGGAAGCCAATGGTGTTTCTCCTTCTCTGGCGGCCATTTTAACCGAGCGTCTCAATCAGTTTTTTTATGATCAGCGCCGTTATCGCTTGGTAGAGCGCAATCACTTACAAAAGGTGTTGCGCGAACAGAGTTTCCAGCATTCGGGGTTGTGTGGGGAAAGCTGTACCGAACTGGGTAAGTTATTGGGGGTGCGGCAGTTGATGCTGGGGAGTGTCAGCAAGGTGGGTAACCTGTACAGCCTCAATCTGCGCCTAGTCGACGTTACCAACGGACAAATCCGCGGTATGGTGAGTGGTGAATGTCGCTGTTCAGAAGAAGAGTTTGTGACGCGTCTGTCGCGACAGGTGGCGGGGGAACTGTTGAGCCAAGCTCCTACGCATCCAGATCTGGCCCATTTGCGCGTGATCTCTTATCCTCCCAAAGCAGAGGTGCGTTTGAATCAGCGATTGGTTGGACTCACACCCTTGAGCCTTGCAGATGTGGCTCCCGGTGATTATCAACTGGAGGTCCGTCAGGCGGATCATGCGCCCGTGCAGCGCCCATTGACGTTGGTGGCTGGAGAGAGTGTGAGTGAGGTGGCTTCCCTGCGGAAATATAAAGGTTATGGAGAGCTTGAGGTCAGCTCGGTACCGATGGGTGCCTCTGTTTATCTCAATCAAGAGTTAAAAGGGGTGACGCCTTTAACCCTCGCTCAGATTCCTGAGGGTGATCATCATTTGCGTTTGACGCTAGCGGGGCATCGCACGACGGAGCAACGTATTTTGGTGTTTGCCAATGAATCTGCCCGTGAGGCATTTCATTTGACGTCATTATTGCCAGCCCCAGGCCGGGTAAAACTGACCTCCACGCCCCCAGGCGCTCAAATTATTCTCAATGGTGTTGAGCGTGGTCTGACCCCGAAGACCCTGCAAATTCCCGCTGGTTGGCATGTGTTAACCCTTGAGCAAGAGGGGTATGAATCTTTGGAACAACAGTCTGTTTATGTGGACAGTGGGAAATTGACGGAGCTGGATTTACAGCTCACGCCCCGATCCCCCGAATGGTTGGTATGGACCACTTTGGGAGTGGGGGTGACCCTGATTTTTGCTTCGGGCCTGATTCAGCGTCGCCGTGAGGTAGCCCGTGGACTATCCCTGGCTGGCAGTGATTAACCCTCGTTAGGGACGTTCTGATAATAATCACTGCTCGGTTGCATGGTGCTAATCGGCGAGTGGTGAATATGATGGTAGTCATGCATGCGTGATCGCACCTGATCTTCAAGGGGCTGGGTGAGGCCTTCGGGAACATCTTCTCCGATTAAACGATACACTTCCGAGAGATAGACACGGAATGCCTCATCAAAGAGGTGATCATGGTTGCTGCTGTGTCCTTCACCAAACCACCAAAACCAGTCGCTGCCTTCGGCGATATAAATGGACTCCCAGGCTTTGGCACGAGCATCCGGGTTCATCCCATCCTGTTTGGCGACCAAGCGGTCGCGGGTCTGTTTCAGGTAGTCCCAGGCCAGGTTTTTGGTGGGATCCCCAATCCAGGTACGGAAGTCGGAGTTGATCCACGAACCGGGGTGCAGGTATGTCAACTCGTCTTGGGGGGGATGTTTCTCGAGATATTCCGAAACAGTGACACATTCCAGCGAAGTGTCTTTCTGTAGCAAGGTATACAGGGTGTTTAAAAATACCTGGCCGTCTTTGCGGTAATATTCCCAACAGTTTTCCCCATCCAGAGCAATCGTGACAATATAAGGATAAGGTTCTTTGTGGTTGAGGGTTTGTTGAATGGCCTTGAGCTGATGATAGAGCTGGTGGGCATTGCGCTCGTTGTCCCCGCGCCAATAGTTAAACCCAATCTGATCAGACAAATAGGTGTCGCGGAAGACAATGTTGAGGGCGGCTCCTTGGTGGGTGACCCGGTAGGGGCGGTAGAGGTACTCGGCAATATCAAGGATATGCTGGCTGTTGCGATGGGGCATACAGCTGAGGGTATTCCACAAAATGCCTTCACTGCTGGCGACCCATTCAAAGCCCGTGCGAGCAATCAGGGGCAAGACTTCAGGGCTCAGGGACTGCTCCGAGGGCCACAGGCCTTTGGGGGCTTTGCCAAAATAGTGCTGTGAAGCGCGATGGGCCATTTGCAATTGAGCATAAGCATCGTCCGGGTGTTGGAAGTGCTGACGGGGTAAATCGATGCCTGTGCTCGAAAAGCGGGCGGAATCACTGTCGCTGAGCAAGGGCAAAATAGGATGGTAATAGGGGGATGTGGTCAGTTCAATTTGACCGCTGGCGGACAGCTCGCGGTAGGCTGGCAGAATGCGCTGTAAGATTAACTGGTGGTGTTCTAATACTTGGCGACGCTCATCGGCGCTGAACCCTCGGCCTTTGTGTTTGAGGGCTTGTAATACAGGCTCTTGCTCACACAAAGCCGGGTCAATCCAAGCTAAATTGAACCAGGTTGTGAGATCTAGCCAGTCCTGTTCGCTGAAGTGATCAGCCGCTTGGTAATAGGTTTGGTATAACTGGAAAAAATGAGCACGCTGCTCAGACAATTCGCGGTAACGGGCATACGGGCTGACCATTTGATCCCAGTTGAGGTCAAAAAAGGTCAGCAAAATCTCTTCTTTTTCCGCGCGGCTCAGTTCCGCTACGGGGATTTGGCTCAGGGTTAAATACCGGTCACTGGCTTCTCCAGAAGCATAGTCTTCAATCTGCTCCAGCAAGGAGGGGACGAGGTTAAACGTTTGGTGCAAGCGTGGGTAACGCTTGAGAATGGTCACCATATCGAGATAATCTTTGACCCCATGGAGGCGTACCCAAGGCATCATATAATAATGACTGAGTGGATCCCGGTAAAGGGGTTGATGCATGTGCCAAATAAAGGCGATATAGAGCGGATGCATGGGCTATAGACTTCCTTTGCCCGGAGGCCATGGGGTTGCCCATATTGTAATGGCTTTGCCCCAGACCCGTAAAGAGCGGCTCCTTTTGGGGCTGTAAGCAATGCACTATTTTCATACGACCAATATGATAGAATCATAGGTAGTTGCCCCTTGGCTGCCCAGATGAGCTCGGATATTAAGAAATGAGATCTTCCCATGCCTTCTCCTTCCCGCCTTAACCTCGCGCAGTGGTTTCGCATTCTGATTGCCACCGCCGTAGTCTGCGGCGCCCTCTCCATAGGTACCGTGGCGGGGGTATTGGCCTCTACTTTTCAGGTGATGGGACGTCCTTCGGAACGCATTGTCAAGGGCCTGCTTAACCGCGATCAAGCGCAAGAAGACACCTCTTCGCCCATGGACTTCATTAAGATGTTCCAGCGCTTGGATCGCAAAGTAAATATTTTGGTGATGGGCAGTGACCACAGCTATGACCGTCGTGGTAAGCGGATTACTGACCCTGAGCTTGAAAAACAGTCTCCTACTCGCTCTGACACCATGATGTTGGTCGGAATTGATCCCCATCGCCAAGAGATTAATGTTTTGTCTATTCCCCGTGATACACGTGTTCTGATCTCTGGTTCTCACTATGATAAAATCAATGCCGCCTTTGCTTATGGCGGTGTCGATCTCGCTAAGCGCACCGTTCAAGATCTCACGGGCGTGACCATTGATTACACATTGGCGCTCAAAGTGGATGGTCTGATCAATATGGTTGATACCATTGGTGGGGTGCGGATTTATGTTGAAAAAGACATGTATTATGTCGATGAAACGGCCCATTTGGGCATTAATATCCACAAGGGCTGGAAGCGTATGAATGGGGAGCAAGCCCACCAGTATGTGCGTTTCCGGAAAGATGAACTGGGGGATATTGGCCGGGTTCAACGCCAGCAAAAATTTGTGCGGGCTGCCATTGAGCAGATGATGCAGCCTCAGTCTTGGCTCAAAATTCCCGAATTGATGGCCCGTTTACAAGACAATGTGGTGACCGATATGCCCGTTGAATTGTTTGGGCAAATTGCCCGTTTTAGCCGAGAAATTCCCCGGGAAAAAATGCGTATGGTGATGATGCCGGGTACCTTCTCCGGGAGTGCCTACGAAGTGAGTTATTGGCTGATTCACCAGCAAACCGCCAATGAAGTGATCCATGACCTGTTTCCAGATACTACGCTGCCCAGTTTAACCACCCGCTTGGCTTCTTCTGACACCACGGAACCGGTTCCGGCCAGCAGCCGTTACCGTATTTCGGTCTGGAATGCCTCTGGGGATCTTCCCACTGGGCGCATGGTGGTGCGCAAGTTGCGGGAAGCAGGCTGGAATATCTGGAATATTCGCAAAGCCCCTGAACAGGAAAAAACCCAGTATGTTGCCCAAACAGGTAAATCTCAGATATTGCCTGAGATTCAAGCGGCTGTGGGCTTTTCCGGCGACCATATTAGTTCGAGTATCGGAGACATTGGCACCGAATTTACCCTGATTATTGGTAAGGATATGGTTGCCCAGTATCAGGCATTGGCTGCTGAAGACACGACCATGACACAAGACGCCAAGCTTAAAAATGAGGGTCTTTCGGGTGAGGCCCCAGCCTATCCTGTACGCAAGCGTGNNTTATCAAGAACGCACGCGTTACCCCCAGCGTCAATCTACAGCGCGTCAGTCCCAGCGCCAAGTTGAGCCCGTCACGCTTCAGGCCGATCCGCCACCGGTTCGGCAAAATCGGGTGGTAAGGCCTGCGGAACCCGTGCTCCAACCGGTGAATAATCATGCCGCAGCCTTGGAAATGACGTATCCTCCTGTGGATGCACCAGAAGTAGAGCGCCTACCTGATCCGGTTTCTGAGTAGGTGCAGCAATTTGCCGCACCTACCTACGAATGACCTAAGGGTTTCTCGGGGTGCTCAAGGCTTGCAGGATAAAGGCGTAATTAAAAGCCACTTCCTTGAGGTATTCATAACGCCCGGATGCGCCGCTGTGCCCGGCTCCCATATTGACCTTGAACAATAACTGGTTTGTGTCCGTTTTGTGCTCACGCAGACGTGCCACCCATTTGGCGGGCTCCCAGTAACCTACGCGGGGATCATTGAGCCCGGCGGTGATCAGCATATGGGGATAGGCTTTGGGTTCAACGTTTTCATAAGGGGCATACGACTTCATATAATCGTAATAGACCTTTTCATTGGGGTTGCCCCACTCCTCATATTCGATCACAGTCAGGGGCAGACTGGGGTCTAACATGGTGTTGATCACGTCGACAAAGGGCACCTCTGCAATCACTGCCTGAAACAGATCCGGGCGCAAGTTGGTCACCGCTCCCATCAAGAGGCCGCCGGCACTACCCCCTTCAATGGCCAGTTGACTGGGCTGGGTATAACCCGTTTTGATCAGGTGTTCAGCACAGGCAATGAAGTCGAGGAACGTATTCTTCTTATTCAGCATTTTACCTTGCTCATACCATTCTCTTCCCTTGTCTTCACCCCCACGAATGTGGGCAATTGCATAGATAAAACCACGTTCTAAAAGGGCGATGGGGTAAGCAGAAAAGTCTGGATCCATGCTGCTGCCGTAGGAACCATAACTGTAAAGTAAGGTGGGGTTCTTGCCGTCTTTTTTGAGGCCTTTACGGTAGATGAGCGAAATGGGCACGGCGGTTCCATCTGCGGCTGTGGCTTCTAAGCGCTCAAAGACATAACGTTCGGGATGGTAGTCGGGAATAGCCTGTTGTTTGCGCAATGTCAGTTGCCGTTCGGGGAGCGTATATTCAAATACAGACCAGGGTGTCAACATGGTCGAATAATCAAAGCGCAGACGATTACTCTTAAAGTTCTGTTCACTATCCAAACTGACAGTGACCGCTTTTTCTGGCAAGGCGATTTGCCAACGCTCATCGGTGATCAGGTGCTGGGCATGAATTTCTAAGGAGGCATTGCGGCGCAGGGTATAAACAAGATAGTTTTCAAAGACCTGCATGTCCTCGATTTTACTGTGGTCTTGGGTTGGAATCACTTCTTTCCAGTGTGATTTGTTCGGCTGGTTGACCGGGGCTTCCATGATGCGAAAATTACGTGCTTGATCGTTGGTTAAAATAAAAAAACGATGGGTATTGTGCTCTACTTGATACTCCAATCCCGCTTGACGTGCTTGGATGAGGGTTAAGGAGCCTTTGGGCTGATTGGCATTGAGATAGTGGCTTTCACTGGTGGTGAGGCTTTCGAGATGGAATAAAAGATAGCTTTCGCTTGCTGTTTTGGCAATGGCTGCGTTAAAATGTTCGTCTTTTTCCTCATAGAGAAGGGTATCCTGCGCTGCATCACTTCCTAAAACATGGCGATAAAAACGATAGGGGCGGTGCGCTGCATCCAGGGTAGTGTAAAACAGATGCACATTATCATTGGCCCACTCCACACTGTAATAGGTGCCGGGAATGGTGTCCTGGATCTGTTGGGTGGCCAAATCAAGAATGTAAAGCGTGTATTCTTCTGCACCACTGGTATCGACTGAATAGGCCAAATAGCGGTGATCAGGGCTAACTTTGAAGACACCCAAGCTGAAGTATTCATGGCCTTTGGCCAAGGCATTCTGATCGAGCAGAATTTCTTCGGGGGCCTGCATGGAGCCTTTACGGCGACAGTAGATGGGGTAATTCAGACCTTTTTCGGTGCGACTATAATAAAAGTACTCTCCTCTTTGACGCGGAACACTCTGATCTGTTTCGACAATGCGTCCGACCAAGTCTTGATAGAGTTCGGCCTGCAGACTTTTTGTCTTCTGCATTTGGGCTTCGGTGTAACTGTTTTCAGCCTTGAGATGTGCAAGGACTTGAGGGTCATCCACATTCTTGAGCCAGTGGTAGGGGTCTTCGCGGGTGTCTCCATGGAGGGAGACGGTGTGGGGGTGATGTAGGGCCTGCGGGGCCTTGATTTCTGCTGACATTGCCATAGTGGGATTTACTCCAAAAAATAAAGCCATAATCAGGCTATAACGAATCAAACGAAGGGAATTCATGGGTGACTCCAGTGGAAGAACTCTTTAATCACTTAACCATGGCCCCCTGAGCAGTGCAATGGCAGGGAGGCGTAAAGAGTTCACAAGACGTTTGATTTTCAGCCTTGAACGGTTAAAGGTAGCATATCAGGGCCTTTGATACGGCGTCGATGGATTCACATTGTGTTCATGCCTTGACTTTGTTTTTTGTTGCGTGCCTATTTGTTCTTTTGTTCATGGGTTTCAGCATTATTTTGGTGATTATTGGCTTATTTGCTCGTGAATTTAACGTGTATAAGTGCAAAGACGATTTCAGATGTCTCATTTTGTGTGATAGTAAAACTTTTGCTGAAAATATAAAGACTTGCACGCAAACCCGCATATGTATTAATATTTGTATATATCTTTAGAGGATTATGCTGTTCCTTTAATCCCGTACTTTTGGGGAATCTCTGCGAATGAAAAAAAATACACAAGACCTTGTCCTGCCAAGTAACTTTGGTCAGTTTGCCAAAGAGTTTACGCTCCGTTATTTAAAATATGATTTGCCCGCTTCGTTGGCTGTCTTCTTAGTGGCGGTACCCCTCTGTTTGGGCATTGCGCACGCTTCTGGTACACCCCTTCTATCCGGTTTGATTACCGGTATTGTTGGTGGGATTATAGTGGGGGCGCTGAGTAAATCTCCCCTCAGTGTCAGTGGACCCGCTGCGGGTTTGACTGCGATTGTGGCCGCCGCTGCCATGCAGTTAAAAAGTTTTGAAGCCTTACTGGTTGCTGTCGTTTTAGCGGGTCTCATGCAAATTGGCATGGGCTTGCTCAAGGCCGGTGCGATTGGTAAATACATCCCTGCCAGCGTGATCAAAGGCATGCTCGCTGCAATTGGGATCATCCTGATTCTCAAACAATTGCCTCACCTTATGGGCTATGACGCTGAAGTACAGGGTTCAGAAAAATTCCAAGTGAATCCCACTGATTTTGAAAATGTGCCCCATGTGGATCACGGTCATGGGAATAACACGACGTTTACGGTTTTGATTGATGCCTTTACCAACTACCAAACAGAGATCTTGTTGATCGGTTTGGCTTCTTTGCTGATTATTGTTTTCTGGGATAAAACCTTTGGTAAACGCTTTAAGTTAATTCCCAGTTCGCTGATTGCGGTCATTGGGGGAACCTTAATGGCGGTTGCGTACAGTTTTGTGAACCCCAGCCTTAAGTTAGGGGTGACGCATCTGGTCCAGGTGCCAGCGATCAACAGTTGGAGTGACTTTGTCGCCCAATCGGCCTTTCCCATGTGGAGTGCTTTGAGCAATCCTCAGGTCTATATCTCTGCCCTGACCATTGCCTTGGTTGCTTCGATTGAAACCTTACTTTCAATTGAGGCGATTGATAAGCTCGATCCGCAAAAACGACGTACTCCAGTCAACCGTGAATTGGTTGCCCAAGGGGTGGGTAATTCTGTCTCCGGTTTGATCGGTGGGATTCCGATGACTTCTGTTATCGTTCGTAGCTCGGTCAATTTGGTAGCCGGTGGCCGTACCAAACTCTCCGCGATTCTTCACGGTTCTTTTATCTTGATTGCCATCTTGTTGGCTTCTCCCATTATTAATTTGATTCCTTTGGCGACCCTTTCGGCTGTTCTGATTATGACTGGTTTTAAGCTGGCCAGCCCCAAAGTGTTTAAAAGTATCTACAAACAAGGTTTGGATCAGTTCATTCCTTTCCTGATTACGATTGTGGCTATTGTGCTGACCGATTTGCTCATTGGGGTTCTGGTCGGGGTGGCTGTTTCGGCGGTCTTTATTCTCCGCAACCACTATAAAACTCCCGTGGTACGGGTGACTGAACAAGGCGCGATCAAACAGGTTGAACTGGGTGAGAACTTAACGTTCTTAAACAAAACGCAGGTGATTCATGTTTTGGAAGGTTTGCCTGCTCGTTCCCATGTGGTTATTGATGGCTCTCGCAGTTTGTACATTGACCACGATATTCGTGAGGTCTTGGAAGACTTTATTGTCAATGCGACTGAGCGTGAAATCAGGGTTGAATCGATTCGTGTTCCTGGCATGGAGCATACCAGCCAAGGTTTGGCCAACTTCTATCGTAAGCTTGAAGCCCAAGCCAGTGGAGACGCATCCCCGGTTCCCGTTGAAGCGGGCGCTCACTAGACGTTTTACGCTCTAATAACGCCTCGGCACCAATGGTGCCGAGACGTTATTTGCTATACAAACGTTCATAAATCCAGTAGCCCGTAAAGACTTTTTTGACATAGTCTCGGGTTTCTGGATAGGTGATTGATTCGGCCATGGCGTCCATGGGTAGTCCTGCAAACTGTTTTTGCCACCGCAAAGCGGGCCCAGCCCCAGCATTATAAGAAGCAACGGCAAAGAGGGAATTCCCATTGAAGGTTTCGTGGGTATGGGCCAAATACCAAGTACCCATGCGGATATTGGTGGGTGCATCGGTCAAGTTATACTCTGTAAGCCCTAACTTTTGGGCGATGTTTACTCCTGTGGCTGGCATGATTTGCATCAGGCCTGTGGCTCCTACCCAGGAGCGGATATCCGGTTTATATTGGCTTTCCTGCCAAATCAGGCCGCTGACCAAAAAAGGATTGAGCTGGTGCTTGGGGGCCTCTTTGACGATGTGCTCAAAATATCCCAGCGGATAAGCAGCTGGCAAATAGGTGCTGTCTTTTTGCGCTGCGCTGCGGTACTGGGTGATGGCGGCATAATACTGTTTGTTTTGGTGCATTAATTGGGCACGCATGAGACGTAATTCAGGGTCTTCGGAGTGTGCTGCCAATTTTAGCAGTGGAGTATCCTCGCCCAGATAAAAAAGTTCATGGGCGGCGCTGATCGGTGGTTTTTTAGGATCTTTTAGACGTTGTTCCCAGGCCGTGGCATAACTGCGTGAGATGACCGCTTTAGGCTGATAACCCCTAAACGGTCGCATGGCAAAATGGTCTTCCCCTTCTTTTTTAAGCACTTTGAGTCGTTCTTGGGCTCGGTAAGTGTAGTAGTCTGTTAAAGGGCCTTGGCTCAGGCCGGTGAAAAGTTCTTGCGCCATTTTGGGATTATTCATATGCTCGTAACAACGGGCTTGCCAGTATAAAAAACGTGATTCGAGGGCATTTCCAGTAATTTGGCTGCGAAAGTGATCTACGCTGTTAATCACGTTTTGGTAATCTTTTTGGAGATAACTTTCCCAAAGGGAAAACCACAAGGCTGACATGGCTTGGGAGTCATCCGGGCGCGTTTCTACCAACTGACGAAAAACTTGTGCCCGTTCTTGATTGCGATTTTGCATATCATAGGTTTGACCTTCTTCCCACAGCGCGGCAGCCATCACTTCAGATTGGCTGCCATAAGCACTTTTGACCTGTTGTAAAGTGCTCAGCGCTTCACTATAAGCGCGACGTTTGCGGGCCATTTCGGCCAATCGCACCTGGGCTAAGCCGCCTTCGCGGCGACCTTTGCTCTGTTGTGCCAACTGTTTAAACACTGTTTGGGCGGGGTCAGTGAGGTTGGCTTTTAAGGCGTATACACCCAATTGGTAACGTTCGGAGGGGGAGAGGGGCCCGGCCTGGGAAAGGGCACTCCAGGCACTTTGATACATGTAGCGATCAGCAGCAACTTGGGCTAAAAAGCGGTAATCCTGGGGACTGAGTCGAGGGATTAATTTGGCGCGTACGGTGTATAACGCTTCACGTCCCCGTATATCTTCAGGATATTTCTCTAGAAAAGTACGGTAATAGGCCCAAGACTGGGTTGGGTTACGTGTGAGAAGTGATTCCGCTTGGGTCAGTAGAAGCTGGGCGTTTAAGGCTTCATCTTTGTTTTCTTGTTTCATTTTGAGCAAGAGTTGATCTTTGCGGCGGACTTGTTTTTGTTGGTCGGCGGCTTGTATTAATCCCCAGTACCATAGGGGGCGTAGGGAACTTTCGGGATACTGTGCCAAGAGTTGTTCCCATTGCTGAGGGGGTAAACTTTCCCAGGCTACCAGTTGCTGAATGGTTGGATCTTCTGTCTGTTCTTGGAGGGTTGTGAGTAATTGTTTGGCTAGTATGGGTTGTTGCCGTTGAAGTTTCCGGTAAAGAAGCCACTGGGTTCTTTCTTTGAGGTAAAGATTGGCGGGGGCGGAAATATAATTTTCCAGCTCAGATTGGCTGCCCGTTTGTGCCAACTGATCCCACTGTTTTAACTTTTGCAGGATGTCAGCTTGGGCTTTGATGATGGCTGGATGCTGGTGTTGAGTTGCTAGCGGGCCTAAAATGGCGCTGGCTGCGGCGGGCCCCTGCGTATGAAAGGCAATTTGTGCTTTCAGACTGAGGGCTTCAAGATCGTCGGGGTGTTCTTGTAAGTGTTCCTTGAGCTTCTGTGCAGCCGTGTTAAACTGACCTGCTTGGAAGGACTTTTGTGCGTCTTTTAAAGCTGGATTGCAGGCACTCAACAGCAAGAGACAGAGGATGAACGAGAGACGCACTAACCTAGCCAGGCCACAATGGCGGAGGTTAAAAAATAGTTGACGCAGACGATGATCAGAATCGAGTGGACCACGGTGGTATTGGCTGCGCGTCCAACACCCAATGCTCCCCCTGTGACATGATAACCTTTGTAACAACTCACAATTCCCACAATCAGGCCAAATATACAGGCCTTAAACATGCCGCCCCAAATATGGGACATCTTGGTAAAACTGAAAAGGTTGGCTAAAAACACACCGGAGTTTAGACCTTTAAGGCCGATTGCGACAGCGTATCCGCCCAAAATTCCGCCGAAACAGGCAATGGCGTTAATTAAAGGTACCATGATGGCCAAGGCAATGAGGCGGGGCACAATCACGTATTGTAGGGGGTTAATGGCCATGACCTCTAGAGCATCAATTTCTTCTGTTACGCGCATGGTGCCGATTTCTCCGGACACAGAACTCCCTGCTTGGGCCGCCACCATAATACTTACCAGGGTGGGGGATNNGATAATTCGCGAAAGACCGCTTCGGCCAAGAGGCTGCTTAACAAGCGCTGGGCTCCAAAGAGATTAAAGACCTCAAGACCTTGCAGGGTTGTCACCATGCCCGTTGGAACCACAATGGCAAGTACAGGCAAGAGGCACTGAAATCCGATGGTGTTCATGGAACGCAGTGTTTCTTGCCAAAAAAAAGGCGGCCGCCACATGCTTTTCCAGACATCTAGACAAAACACACCTGCGTTGCCTAGGGTCTGGAGCATGTGTACAGCCGGCTGCATTAGGGAAGCTGCGCTACGTTTTCGCCCTCTGCCCGAGGGCGATGGGTAATGATCTGATGAGTGCCCAGCATTTCAATGCTCAAACGTCCGCGTAAAGCCAGTTTTTCGACCCGGCTCATCGCGGTGGTGTTCTCTTCAATGAGCCAATCATCAAGACCAACACGTGGGAGGGGCATCATGGCCAACTCGGGGTCAAGTTGCTCCAATACGGTGCGGTCGTTAATGATATAACGGGCTAGTTCAGAAGCAAAAGGCAGATTGCGTTGGAAGTGTTCAATACGACTTGGGGCCAGCGCGGGCAACGTTCCATAGTTGAGATAGTCGTTTTGCCAGTTGCGCTGAAGGTCTTCGAGCATTTTATCGAGTAAGCGATAAGCGTCTAAGTACCCCCAATTTTCTTTGACATGGATGCCCAAAGGTGAAAAGGCAGCTGGGGTAGGGCGTAAGGCGTCTTTGACTGTTTCGCCCTTCCAGTTGTCATATTTTACCAAGGTGAGCCATTCACCGGTATTAAAGGGTTCAAATCCTTTAATATCGGTGACTACACGATCTGTGCGCTGGTAGGCCTGGCGCTTAATGCGCAGGCCTGTCAGCTGGTTATTTTGGATCCTTACTTCGAAAGACAGGCGGTCTTCGCCGGTGATTTCGATGTAAAAGAGTTTCATACTAATCTACTTTCATAATTTTGGGGGTCACAATGATCAGCAGTTCCACTTCTTCTTGGCCACTGTTGGTGGTAGAAAAGAGTCCGCCGAGCAGAGGAATGTCACCCAAAATAGGGATTTTAGCCCGTGATTCGTTGGTGCTTTGACGCATCAATCCGCCAATGACGATGGACTCGCCATCACGTACGCGCAGCAATGTTTCTACTTTACGGGTGTTTTTTTCTGGAACAGCTTGAATACCTACATCGACAGACTGGCCCCGTGTGCTGATTTCAGGAATGAGCTTCATGGTGACAATGCCACGGTCGGTATCAATAAATGGCGTAATTGTCATGCGCTCACCAATGTCTAAGCTTTGGATAGTCTGAACCGTGGAGGTGGCTGTTGCTGTGGTACTCACAATCGGAATTTTGGTGGTCGCATCAAAAATTGCTGTCACACCGTGTTGAATCGAGAGGCGGGGTGTTGTGAGCACGCGAGCCTGACTGTTTTGGACCAAGGCATTCAGGCGGGCATTAAAGTTGGGCGCAAAATCAGCCAGCGAGTTAAAGCTGAGGACGCCGCCACCAGCTCCTCCGGCGGGGTTACCCAACAGGGTGGGGTTTTGGGCCACGTTATTGATTGGGTTGGGGACCGCGTTGGCACTTGCTCCAGCGCCACCCGCCGCTGCTGGCGGTGCGGTGACTGCTCCAGTGGCGT
>DLGM01000319.1:738-14314 GCA_002482705.1 Cyanobacteria bacterium UBA7694 | reverse complement strand
CTTACCCTGAGAAAAGCCATAACTGACACCCAACTGTTGACTGGCTTGTTTGCTCAGTTCAATCAGCTTGATTTCAACCATGACCTGGGGGAGAGCCCGGTCGAGTACCGGGATCATTTGATCGGCAATATCAATCGCCTCTTGAGAACCCATCAGAATGAGGGTTGAAGTGCGGGTATCGGTTAACATTTTGGGTAATGGATTAATCCCGCGGGTCTCAAAAATGGTTTTCAGCTGTGTTTCGAGCCCTTGGGAACCGGTTGCTCCTCCAGCAGCACCGCCTCCTCCGGCAGCACCTGCATTGAGCATTGAGGCCGCTTGATTATAAACCGCGTAAGATTTAATGACCGGTGAGGAAAAGCCCATCTTCTCCATGCGTTCGGGAGTGGAGATAATGAGTGAGCTGTACACGCGCCGTCCAACCAAGCCGCTGACACGCAGTACAAATGCAAAGGCTTCGCTGAGGGGTACATTTTTGAGATCGATCGAAGGGATGGTCAAACTAAAGTTTTCCATCGAGGTGGAGACGGTGGTTTTGGTGCGTTCTTCGCCGCCTTCTGTTGCACTAGCGGTATTTTTGAGCTCCCGGTCTTCTTCTAACGTTTGCCGTTGGATGGTGCCTTGGTCGCTGCCTTGCACCATAAAGACGAGGCCCAGGTTTGCTTTCTGGGCAAGCAAACGCAATACAGACTCTACGGAAGCATTGCGCAGGGTAATGCTGACAAGGGGATCATTCTCCAGTTGGAAGGCTTTACGAATGGTCAACGGATCGGTAGAACTGGCTACCGGGGGACTGATAGACATATCTTTTGCCTCGGCTGCATAAGGAGCAGCAAAACCGGCCAGCAAAAAAACCGTCAGAGAGGTTGCTTGCAATCGGGGGAAATGGCTGATAGAAAACACTTTACTCCTCCTTGTCGAGTACGAGACGCGCTTTTTGTTTTCCACGGGACAGAGTGACGTACTTGCCCTCGTAGTGAATGGATGTGATAGTAATGCCACCGGGCAAGGTTTCCCCTGCACGGTAAAGTTCGCTTTGTCCATTGACTTCAACAATGGCTACAGAGTCAATGCCTCCATTGACGATGCCGCGTAAGCGTAGACCCTCACTGAGCAGCGGATCAGGTGCTGCTGAGATGGGTTCTGGAGTGGAATAAACCACAATTGTTTGGCCGCCCGTAGTGGGTGGCGGAACCTCAACGGGGGGCGTAAAGACCAACTGCTCAGGGGCTGCCGCTGGTTCGTAGTCTGGGAGACTGGGAGGCACAATCGACTTAAAGGGATCTACACGCCCAGCAAAAGTCTGCGCTTCGCGCAGGACATCGTCTGGGCTGGTGGCCGCAATCCCATAAGCCATCATATTGCTTGGGCTTGGCGTAGGTGTTGGGGTTGGTTTTGCCACCGGTTTACTGCTCGGTTTGGGTGAAGTACTGCTAATTGGCAGTGGGCTTTCACCAACTGGAGCTGCAGATGCATCCGTGGCCAACGGACTCGGAGATGCGCTGGGCGTGATCGCGATTTGTTCGCTGCCCTCTTCAAGCTGTAGTGAAGTAAAGAGCAGGGCTGTGGCACTGGCCAAAAGCAGCGAGAGGATAATGACGTGTTTATTCATCGCCTACGACCCCCCTTCCAGTAAAAATGCGCGAATTTTAAACGAGGCGTTTACGGTGGTATACAGCGTATCCTGGTCTTGAATGGGAATGAGCGAAATAGAGTCGAAACTCAACGTACGCTCATAACTTTCAAGGTCACTGAGCAATTGGATAAAATCGGGGTAAGACACATTGGTCAAAGATACATTGACGGGCAATTGCTTCAGTTGTTTAGCGGTTTCTGAACTGGCGGCATCTTGGAGGGCTGCAGGCAATTCAAAACTGACAATCCCTTCCGGACGGAAATCGTTGAGTGAGGCCGAATTTCCATAGAGCGCTTTATTCTCAGTGATTTCTTCTAGGTCAAGTAAAAGAGAGGGCACGTTCGGCGATTGTGGGATTTTCCGGCGTAAAAACACCAGTTTGTTTTCAATCTGCGCCAACTCTTTCTTGAGGTCATTGAGCTTAGCTACTTTGACTTCTTTATCAGCAATTTCGATCTGCTGCTCTTCAATTTTGGCTTCAAGCTCTTGGAGTTGTGTCCATTGCGGGTAGAGTACGTAATAACCCACGCTCCCGAGAATTGCGAGAGCGGCCACCCCACCAATGATTAGCTTATGGGGGGTGGTAATATTTGCTGTGTTAAAACTTCGGCCAAATGCTTTGATTTCTGCCATACTAGCCCGCTTTCACCTTGCAACTGATGACAAACGTTGTTTTGTCTTTTGTCTTAATGCTGGATTGCAGTCTGGACTGAGATAACATTTTGGAATTTTCCAAGTTACGCAGGAAGAGTGCAACGGTACGATGATCCATCGCGGAGCCGCTGAGGGTAAATTCGCCACCTGCGGTGATTTTGAGGTCGTTAATTACAACATCTAAGGGCATTACGGCTCTCACTTCTTGTAACAGGTAAGACCACTTATAGGTTTCACCCGTCACAAAGAGAAGAATTTTTTCCTCCATTTGGAGGTTCTTACGTTTGGCTTCAAGTGTTTTGATTTCGGCGAGCTTTGCGTCAAGATCCTTGATTTTGGCCGCTAATGTCTCAGTCTCGGCTTGTGCCTGACTTACCCAGCCAGATAACAGGGTATTTGCCAGGAAAGCAATAGCAACGGAGGCAATAACAATCGCCAAGGCTGACAACCAGCCTTTATCAAGGGGAATTCCCGAACGGCTGAGTGCTTCTTTGCGTTCAATCCCAAGTAGGTTAATGCTAATGCGTGTCAATGTTCTTCCAAACCTCTCCGTGCTAGTCCGATGGCCGTGGCATAGATAGTGGCATTTTCGTTCAGCGTTGCAATATCAAATTGACTCTCGCTAAAAGAGAGAAATTTTAAGGGATTGCTCACTTCCACATCAATACCCAGGGCATGGGAAAAATACTGATCTAGGTTTTTCAGCTTGGCACCTCGGTCAGAGAGGACCAACTGCTGAATGCGAGAGTTCTCTTGTTGTGATTGGTGAAAATACTCGATAGACTTTTGAATTTCGCTGGTCAAATCCTTGAGTAAGGGGCGGATTTCGTCCGCTGCCCGCTCTGCCATTGGATCGTCAAAGACTTCATCCCCGGCGACGGGAATCACCAGTTTATCAAAGAGGCGCACAGCTTCTTCAAGCTCAATACCCATATTGCTGGCAATCACTTCGGTAAAGGTGCTACTGCCCAGCGGAATACTGCGGGCAAATAGAGGTGAACCATTACGAACCACGCTTAAATCGGTCGTCTCGCCACGGATTAACACCAGTACGGCTAGCTGGCCTGCGCCTATTTCTTCTTCGTTGCCCGAAAGTGCACGCATGACGGCAAATGAGGCTACATCAACAGCGACTAACTGTAAGTCGGCCATTGCAAACGTTTCTATATACGTATCGATCAGTTGTTTTTGGGCGGTCACAAGCAGAACGTCGTATTTGCTCATACCGTCTTCTTCAACGGTTCCTAACACTTGGAAGTCGATGTATACATCCTGGATTGGAAAGGGGATGTAACGTTCAGCATCATGCATTACAACTTCTTTGAGCTCTTTGATCGGAATAGCTGGGAATTTAATCCGTGGACGGATAATGGCAGCTTGCCCCGAGACCGCAGTAATAACTTTTTTTGCTTTGAAGTCATGTTCACGCATGATTTCACGAATTTTGTCTGCAACACGCGAGGGGTCAACCACTTCTCCGTCACGAACCGCATTTTCGGGAGTGGGGGCCATTCCCAATTTTGTCAATTCGATGGTACCAGGCTGGCCTTTTGGTGTGCGTAGTTCAACCACAATGATCGACTCATTGGAGATGTCGATACCAATTGGGGGCTCTTTTAAAAACGGGTTTCTGAGCAAACTTGCCATGGAGGAAACGTTCAGTTCACGACCAAAGAGTTTCATGGCTTAACGGAACCTTCTGATATTTGTTGAGCAATGTAACATATTGTAACGTTTTCCACCACATCACTGCATGATTGAGTTAATATACCACGCCCACAGGTTTTCACCAATAGACATTGCGGTCAAGCCGCCCACGACAAGAAACGGTCCAAAAGGGAAAGGCCGACTGCTTTTTCGTGTGAAAAGAAGTGCTCCGCCTATTAGGGATCCCAATATAAAAGCAATGGCCAATGCGACGAGGAGTTGACTTGGCCCCAACCAGGCTCCAAGAGCCATAGCCAGCTTCACGTCGCCGCCTCCCATTCCTTCTTTTTGTAAGATCACAATGCTGAGAAAAATGATCACTTCAAAGCTTAAGAAAGCAGCTATGATTCCCCAGAAAGCTATTTCCGGGGTACCTTTAGTCCCATTATATACGATGCCTGCCAGAATACTTGGGTAAGTCATCACATTGAAAATAAATTGCTGATCAAAGTCAATCCACAAGATGGCCCACAATAGGCTACTAAAGCCTAACCACCAGAGGGTTTCGGCAGACCAGCCAAAGGTATACCAGACATAAACAAACAAGAGACCTGTTAACAGTTCAATGAGCGGATACCGGAAACTAAAAGACTGTTGGCAATGGCGACAGCGACCACCCAATATAAACCAGCTTAATACCGGTAAATTATCGTAAGCAGCGATAGGGGTCTGACAGTTGCCACAGTGAGAACCTGGATGGCTGAGCTTACGCAGCAATAGCAACAATTCCGGTCCCAATTGTTTCACCATATAGAGTACATTCCAGGCCAGATCTTGCCATAGATAGACCCCTGCAAAATGGAGACGAGGGAGCAGTTGTGTTGGAATGCTCACTTCTTCATCTTCTTCAGGCTCCATATATAGAGGCAGAAGGGTTGCGGGTGTACGATAGATGACCACGTTAAGAAAGCTGCCAATGAGAGTGCCATAAAGAAAAAATAACAGGGGAAGCCAAAAGTTTTCCATAGCTATTCATTATACTGGCTGCTGACAAACCTGACCGTATCTTCTGCACATGCTGGGAACGACAATTCATTGACATGGGCTTTCATGGTTGTCCCTAAATTGAATATCGGTTTCACAATGTCTCTTTACAAATTATAACAAAACTTAATAATAGTCAATGCAATAGATGGGGCTAACGTATGTCTTTAACCGGGTAATCGACCAAACGGCCTTGGTGGGCCACTAAAATACGTTCATAGGGCAAATGCTGGTTATGAATCTCTTTGACAATATCGTGGGCACGCCATTGAGTGGTAATCAAAATAATCGCTGGACCCAGTGTATGTAAGAGTTCAGGGGCACAAATTGCTTGCCCCATACCGGGCACAAAGGTACCCACTTTACCCAAGTCTGAATCCACGACCCATGGAAAGCGCTCTGGGTCAGCGCCGAAGGTGTTAATAAATGTGGCTGATTTACCCGTTCCCCCCCAAATAATGACTGGCTTATTGCCTTGTGCTAGTTCATCCAAGGCTGCACCCATCGATTTTTGTGTTTCTTTGGCTTGTTCAGAAAAAAACCACGCAGCTTCGGCGTGGGCAAGCCATTCGGGTTGCAGTGCCAACCTCCCCATACCCCAAATAACTTCTTCACCATAGCCCAATTCAGCAAATAGGATGGGATCACAGGTCTGCTGTAAAAGGTGTTGAAAAGATCGTTGGGTGAAGTGAGAATTATGTTCATAATAAAAGTCTTCTAGGCGGCCATCGGTAAGGGCCTGATCGATACAGGGAACCTCAATAAACAACAGCGGGCGCTGCTGATGAAAAGTACATGCCAACTGTAAATATTGAAGGAAGGCCCTGGGGTTCATGAGATGTTCAAGGACATGGCGGCTGATCAACAGGTCAGGATGGTATTCAGGTAAATGGCTAGCTGCATCAAAGAGTTCTGCACGAAGCGTAATACTTTCTGACAGGGCGCGTGGGGAAATATTGGGGTCAAATCCGATCAGATTGAGATCAGGACGGCGCTGCGCTAAGGCTTGTAAGAGAAGCCCTTCCCCGCAGCCTATTTCTACGGCTGTTGCTCCCTGGGGTAAGCCTCTTTGGATGTGCTCACAGATATTGTTCAAATGCTCTTGCCAGAGTTGGCTCTGGTTATACATACGGTTGGGATTTAATACATACGGTACTTTTTGGTAGTCAAATGCACGATTATAAATGTGTCCACATTGTACACAGCGTACAAACTCAAGGGGTAGTCGCTCCATTTTCTGGGCTGCTTGGGCACTTGTTGGCCAACCCAAGGTTGCCAGCGGTTGCTGATGCCCCTCATGAAAACGAAAGGCCAGATGGAGGCCGCAAGCGGGGCACGCTTGCTGATAGCTGAAACCTTGAATGACGTCCGCAGACAACATAAGCAATTCCTTTCTCCCATAATAAACCTAATCTTTGAGGAGTGGGTATCTCTGTTCGTATGGGGTCTTAAGTTAGAGGCTGATGAGTTGGGCTAAACGTGTATTGTTGTTTTGAACTTTGGGCCGCCATGGTTTGCTTCAAAGGGCGGACATCCGGTGATGGTGATTGTTTCTGGGATTGAGAGCTCAAGCGCCAGCCCTAAGGTGCCTGTGGTAAAATGTGTCTGGCTTGAGGGGTGTTTTCCTCCTTTCCCCCAGCCAGGTCCAAACTTCAAAGAAAGGGATAATGTCTGCACTCAGGCATTTTCAAATCTAATGGCCATCTTACTCGATAAAGGAACACGTGTGATCGTCCAAGGCATCACCGGCCGTGACGGTTCTTTCCACACTCAGCAAATGCTCCAATACGGAACCCAAGTCGTCGCTGGGGTCACTCCGGGCAAAGAAGGACAAACGCTAGAAGGTGTTCCCGTTTTTAACACCGTGCGTGCTGCTGCTGAAGCTACCGGCGCCAATTGCTCAATTATTTTTGTTCCTCCCCGTTTTGCGGCTGATGCTATCCTAGAAGCTGCTGAAGCAAAGGTTCCGCTGATTATTTGTATTACCGAGGGCGTTCCTGTTCAAGATATGATTGCTGTCTACGACTACGTCCAAAAGCAAGGCTGTCGTTTGATTGGTCCCAACTGCCCTGGTTTGATCTCACCGGGAATGAGCAAGGTGGGCATTATGCCTGGGCATATCCATCAATCAGGGCGTATTGGCCTGATTTCCCGCAGTGGCACCCTTACCTATGAAGTCGTCTATCAGCTGACTCAAGCTGGGATGGGCCAATCCACCTGTGTGGGAATTGGCGGAGACCCAATCATTGGCACCAAATACATTGATCTGCTTGAATTGTTTGAGGCAGATCCTGATACCGATGCCGTTGTCTTGATTGGTGAAATTGGTGGTAATGACGAAGAAACCGCTGCTGAATATATTGCACAACATATGAAAAAGCCAGTAGTGAGCTTTATCTCAGGTCGTACGGCACCTCCGGGTAAACGTATGGGCCATGCGGGAGCAATTATTTCTGGCAGTAGTGGTACGGCTGAAGCCAAAATTGAAGCTTTAAATAAAGCCAATGTACCCGTTGCTGATACCCCTCCTCAGGTGGTAGAATTGCTGCGGCAAAAATTGGGTCTGTAAGACCCTTTTCTAAGCAAACAGCCGGCACATTTAGCCGGCTGTTACTTTTGTGAGGTGGAAACCTATGGACCTATCTCCTGATGTTCTGTTCCGTATTGATAGCGCCCTGCAAAAAATTCCGGTGGTGGTGGCAACCCCCAATGACACTTCTTACCGTATTGTTGAGAAGTTACTCTGGGATATTCCTGCACTAGAACCCATCTGGATGACGGAAATCATTGATGCTTTAGCCGAAATATTTATGCACCGCCCACCCGTGCTGATTGTTTTTTATGACACTAACCAAGAAACTCTCGATTTTATCAAGTTGGTTCGTAATAATCCGGCGATGAAAGACATGACGATCTTTGCGGTGTTCACAGAGCCTTTGCGCTGGCGACACAAGGTGCAAGGTGGGGGCTTAGAAAAATTTGAAACCCCCTTGAACAGCAGCGGTTTTTTGGAGCGGCTCAAGGAGGTTCTAGTGGAGCGTCTTAAGACTGCCCCAACAAGGTAGCGCCAATATTGGGGCGGCTTTGAATGCGCTCTAAACCACTCAGCGCATTGGCATTGGTAGGCTCCATGAGCAGAATTTGCTGATAGGTTTCTTGGGCTTTGTCAAGATCTCCACGTTCTTNNGAGTTCGTAGACCTGTAAGGTTTCAACTCCCTGCGTAATCGCTTGTTCAAAGAGTGCGAGTGCCTCATTGTGGCGATCGGTCTCAACGTAAATAATGCCGAGGCGCACGAGAGGCGTTTGGAGATCGGGAATGTCTTCGAGCAGTTGTTTCAGTTCGACTTCCGCGGCATCATAACGCCCCATACGACGATAGATCTCAGCCAGTAAGATCCGTGACTCGATGTGTCGAGATTCTAGGCGGAGGGCTCCTAGAACGTTTGCTAGAGCAGGGTAATGATCTCCTGTTTCTAGGTAGACAGAGCTGAGCAGGAAGAGGGCTTGGAAAAAGTGGCCATTTAGCTTGAGAACGCGTTCAAAAGCTTGACGTGCTTTTTCTAGCTGACCTGCTTGCCCATACAATACCCCTAAATTAAGGTGTACATCAATATTTTGGGGTTCGAGCTGGGCTGCCTTGGTATAACTTTGCTCAGCCATGGCGAGATCGGAAAGCATAAAATGAGCGCTTCCCAAATTGAGATAACCATGAAAGAGACGATCATCGTACTGAACCGCTTTGGCTAAAAGCGGAATCGCTTTTTGCGGGCTTTGTCTGAGGAGTTCAATCATGCCAAGATTACAGTAAGCTGAGGCCGAAGTGGGCTCCATTTCAAGAGCTTGGCGGAACAATTGTTCCGCCTGCTCGATCTGGTTGTCCCTAAGGGCCGCAACTCCCGCCTGAATTTTGGCTTCGAGTTCTTTGATGCCCATAGTGCTTTTAGGTAACGCTGAGGGTTGTGTTGAAAGAAGGGTCACCCACATTTTCACCGGGTTTCATGGCTGTGGGCTTTTGTTCCAGCTTCATTTCCCCCGCCTGTTTTTTCTCGGCAACCTTGTCTTTAATGGCTTTCATTTCTTGCCCTAAAAGCTCAAGAATTTCGTTGAACTCGGCAAAAAGTTCATCAATGGAGACGGTGTCTGGGGTGGGAGACAGATTGAGTTCAGCCTCAAGTTGATCCGCTTTTGCAATCAAGGCTTTGACCTGAGCGGACAGCAGAGCGGCCCGTTTAAGCACTTCAGAGTTGGCACCGTTCGCGGAGGCTGCTTGGCTGCTGGTGGCATTGTTTAACACTTCGCCCAGTTGCGCAAAGAGCTGGCTGGTGGCCGGATCGGTATCTGCTGGAGCGGCACTTGCTGGAGGTGCTGCCTGGGTCTGATTGACTTGGTTGGCATTTTGCTGGGCCTTGGCCAAAGACTGGGTCGCTTGTAAGATACTGTTCACTGCTTCTAAATCGATCATTGTGATCCTCCTATTGATGTCCCTAATTATGATTTACCCACTAATTTGTCCTGGTTAACAACCAAGCGCTGGCTATTGGTATCAAAATAAACTGACACATTACCTTGCAGGCTTGCACCCGTAGGTACGTTGGCCTGGCCTTGAATCGCCATTTTATTGAGGTTGCTCAATAATCCGAGCTTAAAGATGTCACGGTATTTGCGCTGATTCATGGCATCGATAATGAGCTCTAAGAAACTATTGGCTGTTTTTGCCGCAGAACCCGTTTGTTCGGGAGAGCTAGATGCGCGCAACAGGTTTGAATTATTGTCATCCAAGGTGGTAGATGGGACAATACGCGTTTGCCAACGGCTTTGTACACGCACCGTATTGGGGCGGATCAATTGGTTGTTGTACACAACTGCGCCCATGTCGCCATAACCCGTGGCAACCACGTCCTGTACTAGGTTTACGGTTTGAGCATCTGCGGTCAGGGTGACCGGGCCACCGCCACTGTCTTCTGTCGACATGGTACTGAGAGCCGTTACGCTGATACCTTCATCGCTACCTACCGTGTCCCCAGCTTGAATGGCAATGGTGTTGATACCTTCTCTTAGGTAAGGGGCCAAGTTGACTTCGTAGACCATATTGGATGCATCATCAGCTCCGGGGCCCGTTGCTGAGACCAACACCGCATTTGCAATGCCGTTGGTGCTGAAATAAGGATCTTCAAAGATATTAATGCCGTTCACAAAGATTTTGGGTTGTGCACTGGGATCCCCAGCGGGATTATATACTCCATTCAGGGTAATACGTACAGGCACATCTTTTTTCTCGTAGGTGGGTCGTAAAAAACCAGTGGCATCCTCTACCCAATCAGCGACAGGTGCGAGCTGTAAAAAGTCTTCACGTTTAAGGTTAAAGGTATTGCGGGCTTGAACCACCATTCTTTCACTACCGGTACCGTAACTGCCTGTGCTGCCATTGCTGTAGATGGTGTCATCGACATAGGGGAACCAGATGCCTGAATCTCTTACGGTAGCTGGGTTGGCAGAGCTGAGGATCATCTCTGCTTGGTACCAGTCGGTAGGGACTGTATTGGCGGCATTGACTTCTAGCGTCTTGGGGGGGGTGTAAGGAATGAGGTGACGTGACATCTCGTAAGAGCGCATAATGCCCTCATAACGACCCAGCTCAAAGTTTCCAATGATAGGCGACGCTTGTTTTTGTTCATTTCCAACCACAGATTGGCCGTTGACGCTGTTAATTTTGTGGAGGCCTTGGACAAACTCACCGTTAAATGTCTTGGTTACGTTACCTGTGTTGCGGAGAATGCTTTGAGGGTTGCCATCCAAATCTTCATCAATCCACTCAAAGCTCTTGCTGGCATCAACGGCGGTGGATCGTTCAATGTCACCATAAACATACAACTGCCCACGGTTATCATGGGTTGTTCCATCAAAGCCTGTGGCATCTCGACGGGCATCATTGTTAAAGTCAACGGTGCGTGTTTCCACTTCGTAGTGGTTGAAGAATAAAGAACTGGTGATGGTGTTAGGGCGTGTAATTCGGTCATCAGTAGGCCCTTCCGTTGCTGTAGCGCCGGGCCCAACGGTGTGCTTAAAAATACTGCCTGTTTGGATATTTGAGTTGGCGTAACCGGTCTCGGTCCAGAGGCCCTGACCAGGAATAAAAATGTCGGTTCCACTGCGGAACTCAATATTATCGACACACACGCGGGTCAAGCGGCTGGCTGACCACTTCCGGGGCAAAAATCGGAGAATGGGCCACGGGCACCCCCAGGGCATCCGCCAAATAATGGGAAATGACCGCCTCTAAAGCCCCGATCGGATCAGCCCCCTGCCCTTGTAAATAGGCATCCCCTTCACCGGGAGCCAACACATCCATCCAAGCCAGAGCGGCAATGGCATCCGCCCCTTGGGCCAAACAGTGCTGCGCAGCGGCAAGCAATTGTTCGACTCCGTCCACCTGTCCGCCCCACCCATGGGCATTGGCCTGGAGCGATAGGTTCAGGGGGGTATCGGTCCAGGCATGGGCCACGACCTGAACGCCTGTGCTGACGAGGGTTGCATTCACTGCATTTTGGATTACGGGCCACCAGGGGGCACAGGTGCGATCAATGGCTAAACCAATCCGATTGGCGCGTACGCGCCGAAAACCGATTTCGCCCAGTAAAAAACGATCCAGCCAGTGCCCCTCGACATACAGGGCATTGGCGGGCAAAACATTAAAACAGGCCGCGTTGACCACATTCGGATGGGTGATCACTTCATCGGCAATTTGGGCCAGATAGGCGACGACCAGCCCCGCGTCTCCGGCATATCCTCCTACGGCGGCACCCACTCCTGTGGGCACAATACAGGCGATTCGGAACATAGTAAATCTTTTTCGCGCTTTGCAAGGTTTGTGGATATAATACAGGAGAGTAAGTAATAGAGACAATGCAAACACCTGTTGAAACCCTCATGACTTTGACTGTCCGCCTCGGCGTGGCGCTCTTTGGCGTGACGCTGGTCGCTTGGGGGGCGAGTGCCGCACCAGGCCCCGCCCAAGCCCTGATCAACCCCAGTGGTTTGGGCATTGTTGTGGGCGGAACGCTGGCCGCAGCCCTGTTGACGTATCCCACCCGCGAACTGGGCCAATTGGTGCACAGCCTGTGGGTGATTGTCAGTGGCCGGAACCACCCCGATCCTGACCAGTTGATCAACGAATGTGTCACCTTGGCCGGGCAACTGCGTGACGCTGACAGCGGCGAAGAGGCCAAGCGCATCCTTGAGAATGAACGTGGACGCCTGTCTCATCCCTTTTTGCAAGACGGAGCCAACCTGATTGCCAATGGTTACACCGACGCCATGCTGCGCGAAACCCTCGAAACCAGCATTGCCGCCCGTATGCGCCGGGAAAGTGATCAGGTGCGCACGCTGCGGACGCTCGGGAATTATGCCCCGGCCTTTGGCATGATCGGAGCACTGATTGGTTTTGCCGCCATGGCCTCGGCTCCGGCAGAAGCGGCCACAGGGGTGACCGGTGCCCTGGCCAGCGCCATTTATGGCCTGCTCCTGGCGCACTGGGTCTTTTATCCGCTGGCAGAGATGGTCGAAACCCGCCGCCAACACAACCTGCGCGACCTCGAACTGATGCTGACAGCCGTATTGCTCTTACAGGCCCGTCACCACGCCATTTATGTCGAAGGTGTCCTGAATGCCTTTTTGGCACCGGCTCAGCGTTATTCACGCCTCAATCAGCGCCAAAGGTCCACTACTGCGGCGCCCACAAATCCGGCTCCGCGTTCATCCTTCCGCCAAACCCTCAATCAGGCCACCGATGAACCTCCGGCTGAACGGCCACGCAAAAACAAAAAAGCGGCTCCCCCCCCCGAAGAGCCCGGCCCATCACACTTGCCCGTTCCGGTCGAAGACCCCCCCAAAAACAAAGGCATCCGGGTGCTGCGCAAACTCTCCAATGATGGAGACCCCTCTTAACGTGCTCATTCTCGGTATCGAATCCAGCTGTGATGAAACGGCTGTGGCCCTGGTCGAAGACGGTAAACACATTCGCGCCAACCAAGTGGCATCACAAATTGACCTGCACCGCCAGTGGGGTGGCGTGGTGCCAGAGCTGGCCTCTCGCTCTCACGTAGAAGCGATTACCCCCCTGATCGAACAGGCGCTGACAGAAGGCCATGCCACCTGGAGCGATATTGACGCGATTGCCGTCACCCATGGCCCTGGGTTGCAAGGGGCACTGTTAGTGGGTTATACCGCCGCACGCACCCTGTCATGGTTACTCGATCGCCCCCTGATCGGCGTCAACCACCTAGAAGGACACGTGTACGCCAATTTTCTCGCCTTTAACGAAGAGATCCCGCTGCCGCTGCTCGTACTCCTGGTTTCTGGGGGGCACACCCAACTGATTGAAATGCGTGGTCACGGGGATTATCATTTGGTCGGACAAACGCGGGATGATGCAATTGGGGAGGCCTTTGACAAGGTCGCGCGCCTGCTGGGGTTGAGTTATCCTGGGGGCCCGGCCATTGATGCCCTCGCCAAAACCGGCAACCCCAAAGCCTTCGCTTTCCCCCGCAGCATGTTAAACGAAGCCGACTTTAGCTTCAGCGGCCTCAAAACCGCTG
>DLGM01000319.1:0-730 GCA_002482705.1 Cyanobacteria bacterium UBA7694 | reverse complement strand
TGTACCTTGCGCGACCTTGAAGCCGCAGGCCAGCCTATTCCGGTAGCGGACATCTGCGCAAGCTTTCAGCAAGCAGCCGTTGAAACCGTGGTCAAAAAAGCCCTGCGTTATGCCCGCACCCAAGGGATTCAAGCCCTTTCCATTACGGGTGGGGTATCTGCAAACAGTGCCCTACGCCAGCTTTTAGAAAATGCCCAAACCCCTGAGCTGCGCATTTTTATGCCCCCTCTGGCCCTGTGTACCGACAATGCCGCAATGATTGCCGCCTGCGCCTGGTACCGCTGGACCTACCACCGCGAGAGCAGCGCCGCAGGCCTCGAAATTCGTCCACGATTGCCTTTGAACTTGGCCCAAACACAAAATAAAGCGTGACAAACACATTATTTTCGCCTATCATAGCTGTGGAGGATTATGGGCGATTGTTTGAAGAGCTGCCAATTAGCGTATTTATCAGCAATGCCGACGGAATTTGCACGCAAATTAACCGCAGTTGGCAAGATTTAACCGGAATCACAGCCGATCAGGCTCATGGTCAGCTTTGGCTTGAGTGGGTACATCCAGAAGATCAGCATATTGTCAGTGCTTGGTGGCAAGCAACATGCAACCATGAAGGTTTGGGGCAGACCACTTACCGTTTGATCACCCGTGATGGGCGCCAACGCCATATCGAACATCGCCTGCGCTCGGAGCAAGGGCGTTTTGTCCATGTTTTAAGCGATATTACCGCCCA
>DLGM01000168.1:1563-3200 GCA_002482705.1 Cyanobacteria bacterium UBA7694 | reverse complement strand
CATGCCATTGAACCCGTGGTTTTGCGGGATGGCTTGGAACAGTATCACCTCGGGCCAGCCGTTGAATTGCTCGAAGACCCTACCGGGCAACTGACCTTAGAAGACATCCTCAAGCCTGAACAAACACGGCGTTTTCGTCCCAGCCAGAGTGACACGCCCAAGCCCGGTTTTAGCCGATCCGCCTGGTGGGTGCGCATCAAGCTGATGAACCAGACCGAGGCCCCCAAACGCTGGTTACTGGAAGTGGCTCAGCCCAATTTAGACCGCATCACCCTGTATCGGCGCGCATCCATGGGCTGGAAAAATGAACCCACAGGCCGCTTATATCCATTTTTGGAGCGGCCTTTAAAACACCGGCATTTTGTGTTTCCTTTAGATACCCGGCCTGGCCTGATTCAGACTTTTTACCTGCGCATCGAATCGAGTGCCAGCTTTGCCCTGCCGATGACCCTGATGAGTGAAGCTGAATTTGCCGCCCGTGACCACGAGGCCCAGATGGGCCTGGGTTTTTATTACGGGCTGGTCTTTGTCATGATTCTCTTCAATTTGATTCTGTGGCTGTCACTGCGGGATCGCAATTACCTGTATTACGTGTTCACACTGATGTTTTTACACCTGTTATTTCAGCTCACGGACAATGGGCTGGCCTACGAATACCTGTGGCCGACCTCGGTATGGTGGCAAAACCACTGTATGGGCTTTTTCCTGGGCACGGCGATCTTTTTTACGGTTTTGTTCAGCCAGTCGTTTTTAAATACACGCCAACAGTTGCCCCGGTTGCACATCGCACTTGAGGTGATTAAATATACGGGCCTGATGCTGGGCTTTTTTAACCTCGCCCCGGATAATTCCTGGTTCAGCCACATTTCGATCTTTGGAGGTACCAAAACCGGGATTATTGCCGCCATCGCCGTATGGGGAGCTGGTTTGGCCGCCCTGATCAAGGGTTATAAACCGGCCCGGTATTACCTCTTGGCCTGGAGCTTCCTGCTGCTGGGTGCCCTGATCAGCGGCTTCCGCGCCCAAGGCCTGCTGCCCAGCAATATCTATACCACCTATGCCCTGCAACTGGGGTCAGCCCTCGAAATCCTGTTGGTGTCTCTGGCCTTGGGAGATCGCTTGCAAGTGGCACAAAAGGCTATGATTGCTGCCCAGCGCGACAAGCTCAACCAAGAGCGACTGGCCAAAGAGGCCCAAGCCCAGTTGGTGGCCGAATTGCAGCGTCTCGATACCCTCAAGGACGAATTTATGGCCAATATTTCCCACGAGTTGCGCACCCCTTTAAACGGCATTATTGGTATCAGCGAGTCGCTTGTAGACGGCGTAGCTGGAGAGCTGCACCCGGATCAAAAGGCCAACCTTTCGCTGGTCATTTCCAGCGGTCGCCGTTTATACAGCTTGGTCAACGACCTGCTCGATTTTTCGCGCTTGCGCCACCGGGAAATTCAGCTGCAGCTGCGCCCGGTCGAACTGCGGGCAGCCGTCGATGTGGTACTCAAACTTTCACGCCCCTTATTGGTCAACCGCCCCTTGACCCTGAACAACTTAGTCTCTGATACCCTGCCGCCCGCTTGGGTGGACGAGGATCGCCTGCAACAAATTCTGCACAATCTGATTGGCAATGCGATTAAATTTAC
>DLGM01000168.1:0-1493 GCA_002482705.1 Cyanobacteria bacterium UBA7694 | reverse complement strand
GCCACCGTTCAGGAGGCCCAGATTGCGATCACTGTGGCGGACACGGGCATTGGCATTGCCCCGGATCAACAGGCACGCATTTTTGACTCGTTTCAGCAGGCCGATGGTTCGACCACCCGTGAATATGGCGGCACCGGGCTGGGCCTGAGCATTACCCGCCAGTTGGTCGAATTGCAGGGGGGCACCCTGACCGTCGATTCAGCACTGGGACAGGGGAGTCGTTTTACCTTTACCCTGCCCGTAGCCCAAGAGCAAGCAACGCTACGGCCTCGGGTGATTGTCCCCGGTACCGGCGATCTGCGCGAACTGGCCGCCATGAATGAACTGAGCCTAACGGTTCCCGAAGGGGATCCAGGCTTCCAAATTCTGGTGGTCGACGACGAACCCGTCAATTTGCAGGTACTGGTCAATATGCTGGCCCTTCAGCATTACACCGTCACCAAAGCTGCTGATGGCCCCGAAGCCCTGCGCCTGCTGCGCCAACGGAAGTTTGATTTGGTGCTTTTAGATGTCATGATGCCGCGTATGTCTGGCTACGAAGTCTGCGAACAGATTCGCCAGATCTACCCGGCCCAGGAGCTGCCCGTGGTCTTTTTGAGTGCCAAGAACCAGGAGCCCGACCGGGTTCACGGCTTTGAATCGGGGGCCAATGACTATCTCAGCAAACCCGTGGCCCGCCATGAACTTTTAGCCCGGATCAAGACCCACCTGCATTTGTCCAAACTCAATCTCTCATATGCCCGCTTTGTGCCCGCCGAATTTTTACACTACCTCGGCCATGAAAGCATCCTCGAAGTGCAGCTCGGCGACCAAATCCAGCAGGAAATGACGATTTTATTTTCCGACATCCGGGCCTTTAGCACCCTTTCTGAACAGCTCAGCCCCAAACAAAACTTTGACTTCATCAACGCCTATTTGCAGCGCATGAGTCCCTTGATTCGCATGAACGCAGGCTTTATCGACAAATATATTGGCGACGGCATGATGGCCCTGTTCCCGGACAGCCCCCAAACGGCGCTGGAAGCTGCCCTGGAAATGATTCAGGAGCTGGCCAACCTCAATGCCGAGCGCACTGAACAGGGGGAAACGCCGATTCAGATTGGCATTGGCCTGCACACCGGCCTACTGATGCTGGGCACGATTGGCGAGGCCGAACGCATGGAGGGCACGGTGATTTCCGATGCGGTCAATATTGCCGCCCGCCTAGAGGGCATTACCAAGGTGTTTGGCACCACTCTGGTGATCAGCGAACAAACCCGCGCCGGGCTTGAAGACCCGGATCGCTGCTGGCTGCGCTTTTTAGGCCGGATCAAGGTCAAAGGCAAAGACGCCCGTGTTGGTGTTTACGAGGTACTAGAAGAAGGTACCAGCCCCGACTTTGCCCTGCGCCAAAAAACCCAGGAAACCTTTGAAGCCGCCGTAGAGGCCTTTTTTGCCCAAGACCTGGCCACCGCCCTGACCGAGTTCCAAGCCGTGTTTGCCAGTAACCCCGC
>DLGM01000393.1 GCA_002482705.1 Cyanobacteria bacterium UBA7694 | reverse complement strand
TCTCAATGTGCGTTTGGAGAGCGCTTCTGTGGGGATGAATGCCCGCGGTGGCACCACTGGGACGGTTGAGGCGATTGCCTATGGGACTGCGGTTACCTATCGCAAATGAAATTTGTTCCCAAGCCCGTTGATGATGACGTCAATATTCCAGACCGTGCCCCGATTCGTGATTTTTTATGGCTCGGGGGCGGGATGGTGGGGCTGCTGCTGGCCAGTTATGTGGTGGTCGGCTTATTGGTTGATCTGGTGGTGCCCCATGTGACGCCCGCGATGGAAAAGGACTTGGCTCAGGCTTTTACCTCGGCCTTTCAACAGGCTGAACCGACCAGTGATCCGCGTCAAATATACTTACAAAAGTTGGTGCATGAACTGGGTGGGCAAGACTATCAGGTGCATCTGATTGAAGACGATGACATGGTCAATGCCGGGGCTTTGCCTGGGGGAAATATTCTCGTTTACACTGGTTTATTGGCCAAGGTGCGCAGTGAAAATGAATTGTCTTTTATCCTGGGGCATGAAATCGGCCATTTACAGCAGCGGGATCACCTGCGGGGGTTGGGGCGGGCCTTGGTCATTTTTACAGCCGCCTCGCTCTTAATGGGGCCGGATAACCCCGTGAATTCGTTGGTAGAAGGTTCATTAAAAAGCGCACAACTCTCTTTTTCCCGCCAGCAAGAGCTGTCAGCGGATCGCATCGGTCTCAGGCTGGTGGAAAACTATTATGGGCATGCGGGAGGGGCTTCAGACTTTTTCCAACGGCTGGCCCGCGAAAACAAATCGCCCTGGTTTGAAGGGTATGTCAGCACCCATCCCCATCCCGCTTTCCGGGCAGATGCCTTAGCGCAATTGATCCGCACTCATCCCGTACCGCCTAAATTGGTTAAGCCGCTGCCCCTGGTTTTGCGCTGACCCTATGGGTTGCGAGCCCCTAGTCTGGAGGTTTATGCGATAATAAACCTAGCAACTGGAAATACGTGGGGTCTATGCATAAAACCGATTATAAACAAGCTAAGATTATGTTGGTGGATGATGAGCCGATAAACCTTTATCTGCTTGAAGAAATTTTGCGTAAACATGGCTACCAGCATCTGGAAGTATGCCAGGACTCCACCCAAGCGATGGCTGTTTGGCAGCGTTTTCAGCCCGATTTATTATTGCTCGATCTGTGGATGCCGGAAGTGGACGGCTTTGCGATTATGCACCAGTTGCGGCAAGCTGTTCCCAGCGACGAATTTATGCCGATTATTGTCGTCAGCCGGGACGTGACTCCTGAAAGCAAGCAGCGCTCCCTTGAAGCGGGGGCCCGGCATTTTATTAACAATCCCCTCGACATGATTGAGTTTTTATTGATGGTGCACAATCTGCTCGAAACGCGATTTTTGCACCAGGCCCTGCGCGAAAAAAATGCCCAGCTCCAGAGCCAGTACCGAGAGCGCTCCCGTGAGCTGCGCGATGAAATCAGTGAGCACCAACGGACCGAAGTGGCACGTCAGCGCAGTGAATCACGGGCCCGTTCGATCCTTGAGGCGGCAGCCAATGCGATTGTATTATTGTCGCCCCAAGGGAGTGTCTTAGACTGGAATCCGGCCGCCTCTCTCAGCCATGGTTGCAGTCTTGAGAGCGTGCGCGGGCAAAACTATCTCGAACGTTTTTTATCTCCAGAAGCAGCGGCCCATATGGAGCGCTCTTGGCTCCAACTGCTGCGCGGCATTCAACCCGAACCGTTTGAAGGCGAGATTCAGGGCCCCGAAGGCACACGCCTCACATTCCGCTGGACGCTCTCAGCCTTAGAACCCAATACCCCTCAAGCCTCATTGTTGCTCATTGGGCAAGATATGACGGCGTATAAACAACTGGAAGAACAAATTCGCCATAACCAGAAAATGGATGCGGTCGGGCGCTTGGCCAGTGGTATTGCCCACGACTTTAACAATTTTCTGACCGTCATGATTGGTTATAGCGATTTGATCCTTTCGACGGTGGATAGTGCCAGCCCGGTGCACCGCTTTACCCAGGAAATTTCAAAGGCGGCTTTTCTGTCCAGCTCCCTGATTCGGCATCTGCAAGATTTTAGCCGCCAAACCTCTGTTGAACTCAAGGACATTTACCTGCATTTGATGCTGCGCAACTTACATGGGGCCATGAAGCGTCTGTTGGCGGATTCTTCGCGCTTGGTTTTGCAGACCGCGCGTGACCTGCCTCCGATTGAGGCCGATCCGGCCCAGATTGAGCAAGTGATCATGAACTTGGTCTGTAATGCCCGCGATGCGGTCAATAAAACCAATGGGGGAACGGTTTCGCTCATGGTCCACTCCCTCACCCCCGAGGAAAAACAAGCGGTGGCAGTATTTTTGCCCGACCGAGAGCGTGACTACGTCAGGCTTTCAGTTGAGGATACGGGCTGTGGCATGCCCCAAGAAATTTTGCCGCAAATATTTGAACCCTTTTTCTCGACCCGCCGCGATAGCAAAGGGGCCGGGCTCGGCCTTTCCACCGTTTATGGCGTTGTTCGCCATGCGGGTGGCTGTGTACAGGTCCACAGCGAAGTCGGCAAAGGCAGCCGTTTTGATGTTTATTTGCCCGTGTCACAGACCCATGCCGAGCAAGGCTTTTTCCAATTGCGCCAAACGGATATCTTCCGCAATGTCTTGCTGATCGAAGAAGAGGCCCTGCTCAGAGATCTGATTGGTCAAAGCCTCGAACTCCAGGGCTTTAAGGTGACGGCCTTTGGCTCTGCTGCTGAGGCTCTGGCCGCTTTGCGGGGCCTGGAAGAACCGATCGATCTGCTGGTCACGGATGTGGGGTTACCCCATTCTACAGAAGCGGATTGTATTGCCCAGCTCTGTGGGCTGTACCCGGATATCAAGGTGGTGTACATGTATGGCCACAGTGAAGCTCCCCTCGATGATTATGGGTTGCACCCCGATTTGCCAGGTCTGATTCGCAAACCCTTTACCCTGAGCCAACTACAACAACTGATCCAAACGCTGCTTGAGGTGCCCGATGACCCAGGTCTTGTTGGTTGAAGACGACGCCCATATTGCCAATGGGCTGAAATTTAATCTGGAAATGGAGGGTTATACGGTCACGCATATGTTGGATGGCTTTCAGGCCCGTGATGTGCTTTTCCAGGAGCGCCGGGCCTTTGATCTGATCATCCTCGACATTATGTTGCCCCATTTGAGTGGTTTTGATCTCTGTCATGCTTTGCGCCGCAGCCACAACTACACTCCGGTGTTGATGCTGACAGCCAAAAACTTTGAAAAGGACAAAATCAAAGGCCTACAGTTGGGGGCCGATGAATACATTACCAAACCCTTTAGTTTGGAAGAAGTTCTGACCCGCATTGAAGTGCTCTTACGCCGCCAAGCTTGGCAGAAGCAGGCCCATGCGGTGAGCGAGTATCACTTTGGGCAGGTGGCCGTCAACTTTGAGCGCTTTACAGTCGAGATGGCCGGGGAGTCCTTGCGCTTAACCCCCTTAGAACTGCGTTTGCTCAAGGTCTTTGCCGAAAATGAAGGACGGGTGCTCTCCCGCGAAGAATTGCTCAATCAGGTATGGGACATTCAGGATGTGGGCAGTTTGCGCACGGTGGATAATTTTGTCATGCGGCTGCGGCGCTATTTTGAGGTGGACCCGGCCCACCCGTGCCATTTTCATGCGGTGCGAGGGGTGGGTTATAAATTCACCCAGGCCCCAACGAGCTTATGATCTCACTGTTATTTTTGCTGCTCTACGGCCTCGAAATTTGGTTTGAGAGCTATCTCTTTTACCATGTGCTGGATGTCAAACATCAGCCTTTCCGTCAGACTTTTCTTGACATTCTCGCGGTCAATGTCATTTCCCTGGTGCTGATGTTACTGTTCTTGGGGCCGGTGATTCGCTCGATTATGAGCTTTGACAATATGAATGGATATGCCCTGCGCAATGCCATCATTGTCATCCCTGAAAAACTCGTGACCTTAGGCTTGGCTTCCGTGGCCTTTGATGCCGTGTTGACCGGCTTTTGGTACTACCGCCGTTATCCGGGCCAAGACACGCTGCTGATCGCCTTTAAAGCCTGCGTCATGAATTTGCCCACGCTGGTACTGACCCTGGTCTTTTGGGTCTTCGCCCGGATAATGGGCGAAGCCCTGCGCTGGATGGGCCTGCTTTAGGTCAGACGCCAGGCCTGCAACAATGCGCCAAACTCCAGTTTATCTGGGTTGATCGCGCGGCTGAGTAAATATTCACGGGTATACAGCTTTGAAAAGGAGCGCTCGCCCAAATCACAGGCAAAGGTGACAATCCGCTTGCCCTTGCCGAGGCGGAGGGCCGTGCGGACGGCGGCGACCAGATTGAGAGCGGTGCTGCTGCCGACCACGAGGGCATCCTGATTGCGTACATAATGGGCCAGGGTGACCAATTCCCGGTCGCTCACCTGTAAGGCGCTGTCTACCCGAGCCTGAGCAAAGTTGGCCACCAGACGCATAATGCCAATGCCTTCGGTCATCGAGCTGCCGCTGCTTTTAAATTCGCCGGTTTGCAGGTAGCTGTAAAGGCCTGAACCTTCCGGGTCTGCCAATACGATCTGTACCTCTGGATTTTGTGTTTTTAAATAGGCCGAGGTGCCCCCAATGGTGCCCCCTGTGCCTGCTGACGAAACCAAGGCATCCAGTTTGCCCTGGGTCTGTTGCCAAATTTCGGGGCCCGTGCGGGTAAAGTGGGCTTTAAAATTGGAGAGATTTTCGAACTGGTTGGCCCACCACATCTTGCCTTTGCTGTCTTCGGCCAATTGGCGGGCGGTGTGGTAAAAGTGGGCGGGATTGGCAAACGGTACCG
>DLGM01000477.1:19051-19397 GCA_002482705.1 Cyanobacteria bacterium UBA7694 | reverse complement strand
ATGGCTCGCTTGGCAGCGGCGCATCACCCATTTACGTGCCAAAGTCTTGGCTTCATTGCCCCCCAGCGCCTAACTGTCCAACGTTGGACAGGGATAGAAACCTTTCTTTCCTGACCAGCCGTGGTTATTAAACCCCATCGAGGTAGAACACGCGCTATAATTGGGGCAGACGCCGTATATACGCTCTTATGCCTCAATCTCAAGCGTCCCAACCTGTATTAAAGCGAGAATTTTCATGAATAGCGCAACCTTGACGCAAAACGACTACAAAGTCAAAGATATGTCCCTGGCTGAATGGGGCCGTAAAGAAATCGAGCTGGCAGAAGCCGAAATGCCCGGTTTGATG
>DLGM01000477.1:18084-18973 GCA_002482705.1 Cyanobacteria bacterium UBA7694 | reverse complement strand
AACCGCCGTTTTGATCGAAACCCTGGTGGCCCTGGGCGCTGAAGTGCGCTGGTCTTCCTGCAATATTTTCTCAACCCAAGATCATGCCGCTGCCGCCGTTGCCGCTGCAGGTGTACCTGTCTTTGCCTGGAAAGGCATGAATGCCGAAGAATTCGACTGGTGTATTGAGCAAACCCTGTTCTTTGGCAGCAAAGACCAACCCCTGAACATGATCCTGGATGATGGCGGCGACCTCACCAATATGGTGCTTGATCAATATCCCGAACTGGCCGCTGGCATTCGTGGCATCTCCGAAGAAACCACCACCGGCGTTCTGCGTCTGTATGAGCGCGTCAAAAACGGCACCCTGCCCATGCCCGCCATCAATATCAATGACTCGGTCACCAAATCGAAATTTGACAACAAATATGGCTGTAAAGAATCCTGCGTCGATGCCATTCGCCGCGCCACCGACATTATGATGGCCGGGAAAGTCGCCGTTGTTGGCGGTTACGGCGATGTCGGCAAAGGCTCTGCCGCCTCCCTGCGTGGAGCCGGGGCCCGCGTCATCGTCACCGAAATCGACCCCATCTGTGCCCTGCAAGCCGCCATGGACGGTTACCAAGTCATGAGCATGGACAATGCCGCCAAAGTCGGCGATATCTTTGTCACCGCCACCGGCAACCGCGACATTATCACCGAACGCCACTTCCGCGCCATGAAAGACAAAGCGATTGTCTGCAATATCGGCCACTTCGATATTGAAATTGACATGGCCTGGATCAATGGCAATTATGGCGATACCAAAGTCGAAATCAAGCCCCAGGTCGATAAATATACCATCGACGGCAAAGACGTGATCATCCTGGCCGAAGGCCGCTTGGTCAACCTTGGTTGCGCCACCGGTCAC
>DLGM01000477.1:10653-18048 GCA_002482705.1 Cyanobacteria bacterium UBA7694 | reverse complement strand
CTCGTTTGTTATGTCCAGCTCGTTCACCAACCAAGTGATTGCCCAAATTGAACTGTGGCAACATGCCGACCGCTACAGCAAAGAAGTGCACGTGCTGCCCAAACACCTCGATGAGCAAGTGGCCCGCCTGCACCTGGCCAAACTGGGTGTCGAACTCGAAGTGCTGAGCGCTGAACAAGCCAGCTACCTCGGCCTCGAAGTGCAAGGCCCCTACAAGAGCGACATGTATCGCTACTAATCCTATTGTTTAAACCATCAAAGGCTCCCTAACCAGGAGCCTTTGTGTTTTAAATCAAAACCCTGTTATTTTAGTGACGTCCTAAGACATGTAAACAAAGCCAGAACCGGCCCCCAGAGTCACAGCCAGAGTCACAGCCAGAAGTACATTCTCATACACTTAAAATTACAGCTCGAAATAAACCCTCCCCATAAACAAAGGAAAAACCGCAATGATTACCTTCACAACCCCGGAAACCCAAGCCTTGGCCCATGCCATTCGCCGCGCAGTCTTTATGGATGAGCAGGGTGTTTCTGCGGAAGAAGAATTTGACGGGCTGGATGATCAGGCCTTGCACCTGCTGGTCTGGATTGACGGGCAAGCGGTGGGGACGGCCCGGCTGCGGATTGTCGATGGCTGGGGAAAGTTTGAACGGATTGCCGTGTTACAGCATTTCCGGGGCCGCAATCTGGGGCGCGATCTGGTATTGGCCTTGGTTGAGGCCGCAAATGCCCAAGGGGTGTACCAATACCGCCTCGGTGCCCAGACACATGCCCTGAAGTTTTACGAGCGGCTGGGCTTTAGCGCTTATGGCGACGAATTTATGGATGCAGGCATCCCTCACTTTTGGATGCAGCGTATCGACACCCCACCCACCAACGCACCAGATTCTCAATAACACATCGTCATTCGGGCAAATTTAAAGCTTACAAACGTCATAAATTTGCCAATTTCTCTTAAAAGGCTATAATTGAGTCTGAAAAGCATGCACCAAGCGTGCTTGTTTAGGAGATAGCCATGAAAAAAGCGCTGCTGATCCTGTCTTTATGTTTCGGCCTGATCACAACCGTCCAGGCCCAAGAGCTGGAACCCAATCTATTAGTCGGCGTACGCACCGGGGATGGGGGCATGAGTGAGTCAACCCAGGCCACCTTTGTACCCGGTAACTGGCTGTATGCCTTTACTCGCAAACTGGATCCAGCTTTAACAGAACGCTTTAAAGACCAAACCGTGACCTTCCGCTTTGAGTTCAGCACAGCAGGTAACGTGTTAGCTGAACACAAATTTACGCGCAAATTTCACGTCAACGGCACCTATTTGCAGTTTAATATTCTCCCGGATCCCGGCTCGACCGACCCGCTTTCCTTCCGCTGGGACTGGTCTGGCAACTTTGCCAAGGCCCTGTCTCAGTTACCTGCCGGGCAACACCCCATCGACATCAAAGGTTACCTGATTGCCGGGGAAGAAACCCTTCCGATTGTTGTTGGCAGCATGACCTACGACAACAGCAAAGGCAACGGCAAGATGGCGGAATATGCCACCCTGATCGAGAAGAACAAGGCTTTTGACCAAACGGCACAAAACAAGGCCTTTGACAAAAAGAACCCGATCTCCAAAAAGGTGGTCTTGGTACCAATCAAGCTCTTTAACAACTGCGCCAGCTATCGCCAGGTCAAACACTTCAGCCCTGTGGGCGACAAAATTTACGGCTTTGCCTCGGGGCAAACCAAAACCCTAAACGTACCTGATGGAAATTGGCTTTATCGCCTTGAAAATGGCAAAGACTGGAAAAGTTTTGGCCCCACCATTGGCATCAAAGACAAAAACAAAACCTTTAAAATTTGTCGCTAAAGGCTAAATTTTGTAGGTATTGTGGACAATACCAAACCACCAGCGGTCGGGAATCAACTTGCGCAAACGCACCAACAGCGGGGCCGGACTCCCGACCAAATAACGCATACGTGAACCCTTGTCAGTGGCCGCTTTAAAAATGGTGGCAGCCACCTGTTCCGGCGAGGCTCCATTGTTGGCCGCGTTGCTCGTAACGGCTTCACATTGGGCCACCAAGGTGTCGTAGTCGGAGGTGGTGGTGGGTTTGGCAAAGGCCCGGCTGCGGCCATAAAATTCGGTTTTGATCGCCCCCGGCTCAACAATCTTGACGCGAATGCCAAAACCTTTCAGCTCATACTGCAAAGCCTCACTAAAACCTTCCACTGCCCACTTGGTGCCGTGATAAATGCTGTAGAGAGGGAAGGTGATCCGGCCACCCATTGAGGCAAGTTGTACAATCGTGCCCTGGCGGCGGCTGCGCATATGCGGCAACACAGCCCGGGTCACACGCATCAGGCCAAAGACATTGGTGTCAAACTGACGCTGGATAAAAGCGTCATCCATGGCCTCAAAAACGCCGTCAGCGCCAAAGCCTGCATTGTTGACCACCACATCCAGCGCACCAAAGTCGCTCAGAATCTGGCTGATCGCCGTATCAATCGAAGCCGTGTCGGTAACATCCAGGGCATACAGCTTGATATTGGGAAATTGGGTCAATTCGGTCTCTTGGGCGGGAGTGCGCATCGTGGCAGCGACCTGCCACCCCTGCTTGGCAAAATACAGGGCAGCAGCTTTGCCAATCCCAGAAGAGCTGCCAGTAATCAAAACCGTTTGCGACATACACCGACCTTTCTGAACATGTGCATCAAAGATGATTCCCAACCCACAGAAGTTGTCTTTTGGCAAAGGATTCAGGCCAGTTTAAACCAAAACAACGGGATTGTATATGCCTCCGAATATCTCTCAGACCCACCTGTGCTGTTGCATCTGTCCTGTTTGGCTCAAAAACCACGGTTCCAATCCCCACTCAAAAATAAATATCCCGCGCAATTCGCTTCAGACGAGGCCAATCAATCACGGCAATGCCCCATGGTGTCCGCTTCAAAATCGCTTCTTCACACAGTTGGGTAATGACACGGTTCAAGTGACGATAGCTGCTGCCCAATAAATCGGCCAAATCACCCAAAGAGTCGCTGCTTAAATCTTCACGCTCGGAACCGGAGACCAGACAGGTCAGATAACTGGCCAAACGCTCACGCAGGGGATACAAAATATTAACCGAATGTTTGTTATTGGCCCGGCGCAGTTTAAATGCAACCAAGCTGCCCAGCAGCCTGAGCAAATGCGGATTGTCTGCAACCAACTGCTGTACCACCCCCAGCTCAACTTCCAGCAATTCACAGTCGGTCACCGTTTTTACCGTCACTGTACATACGCCCGGTGCAAAAAACTCCAGATCCCCCAAGACTTCATATTCACGGGTAAAAAATAACAGCAATTCTTTGGCTTCACTGGTATAGACCACCATCTTGGCCTTGCCCTGCTGAATGATACGCAGGTGGGTCATCGGCTCTCCCTTTTCGATCAGGGTCGTACCTCCGGGATACCCCCGCACCTGGGCATAAGGTTTTAATACAGGCACCAAACTGGCTGCAATCGTTTCGCTCATTCCCCCATCCTTTCGACGATCAAGGATCTCTATATTTCAGCTTGGCTGCGCTCCGGGACCTGAGTCAAGACAATCACCTGGGACATATGTCCTAACCCTTCTGACTTCCCCGAGACGTATAACAACAACAGGAGGCAATGATGTATTACTTTTTACTTAGCTTGATCGGAAGCTTGGTTGCATTTATGTTGGCAGCCAACGACAAATTATTTGCGCAGACCGGGATCTGGATAGCCTTGTTCACCATTCACGGGGTAGGGCTCCTATTTGCCAGTGCCTTGGTGCATTTTGAAAGCCGCCCCCCACCTTCACGGCCAAAAGCCTGGCTCTATCTGCCGGGTATCCTCGGTATAGGCCTGACTTGGGCCGATATCTACTGTGTATCAACCTTGGGTGTGAGCACCACCTTATCTTTAAAATTACTGGGCCAATTATTGGGTTCCTGGCTGATTGACAGAACAGGCTGGCTGGGTTTCGCCCAGCGCCCTAACTCGTGGCCACAATTGCTGACCTTGATCTTAGCCACTGTGGGTTGCCTGCTGATGCTCGATTTCTCAACGATGGCCTTGAGTGCCATGGTTTTGGCAGTGTTTGGCGGCATCTTGATGACACTGGTTGCAGGTATGAACGCCGCATTAGGGAGCCGCATTGGCCCGTTACACGCCACCCAAGTCAATTTTCTGACAGGTTTACTGGGTTGCACCCTGTTACTGAGTATACAACCCATCCCCTGGGCAGCTTTGTTGCCACAACTCTCAAACTTACCCTGGTACGCCCTGCTAGGCGGAGGAGTACTTTCAGTCTTCGTAGTTGCTGGCCGGAATATCTGTATGCCACGGGTCTCCCTGTTGTCATCAACCCTGATTATCTTTACGGGTCAATGGTTAACAGCTTATCTACTTGACCTCTGGTTAGGCCGGACCTTTAATCAACAAAACCTAGTCGCAGGGCTCATCATAGCTCTGGGTTTATCCATTGAACTGCTCTTGGTCAGTTACAAACACATAAAAGCCTTCTGGGTGAAAATGCGCAATGTTTCAACCTTTCAGGGAATAACGCCCCTCAGTAAAAAACAAATGGAGTTAAGAATACCACTGAGGAGGAAGGTCGCTTCCTCCAGAAAATGACAGCCACAACGCTATGGATACAGCCTAAACCAAAGCTTGGGTCACGTCTTTTCGAGGTGTCCGCCTGAAAAGCAAAAGAAATGTTTTTACCTTTTAAAATCAAATCGCACTATGAGTTAACTATTTATTAATCTTTGCTTATCCATTTCTTGATATTAAGCTGTGATGAAGGTGGTATAACCAAGATATAACCCCTGAAGAGGAACACTGATATGCCGTTGTCGCCTATGCCCTGGATTGGCCAAGCTCATCGTTATTGGGACTTAAAAGCCGCTATGGACGTTTTTAAAGCGGACAAAGATGGCGACATCAAACTCAACCGCGAAGAATTTAAAGCGGTCAGCACCATTCAAGGCGATGCTTATCTCGCCAATGCCGCCCGCAACTATGAATTCGACACCATCGATGAAATTAAAGTGGCCGACAACCTGATCAGCATGGAAGAACTCTCCGGCTTTTACAAACGCATGGACAGTAACGGCAACAGCAAACACACCCATGAAGAATTCCAGGCAGCCCTCAACCAAAGCTCATTCCGCACCAAAATCTTGAACCCGGTGGCTTCGTTTAGCAATGTCTTTACCCACTACAGCAAACTGGTCACCGATTATATCACTCCCAGCCGCTGACAACCTGATCCAATCACATTGACCTGACCGCCCGGCCCTCCGGGCGGTTTTTTACGAGATAATCCCCTGAGCGCGTAAATAATCAAGGGTGATCTGTTTGCGCAAAGGCCCAAAGATTTTTTCATCCGGCGCAGGGGCCTCTAAACGGGTGGCAAATACCCAGGTGCCTTGCCCGTTGCGCACATATCCCACATACCAACCGCGATGGACCGCTCCTTGCTCCCAGCCGGTTTTGGCAAAGAGCTGCCATTGGGGCGTTTGTTCTTGGGCCATAATGCTTTCAACGGTGTCCTGAGTCGCAAGGGACAGGGGCAACTGGCGCTGGGCCAAACGGGTTAAAAAGGCCACCTGTTGACGGGGAGAAATGGCTGAACGGCCGCGCAGCCAAAATTCATCGAGGTTGCCCGCTTGAATGTCCATGCCGGGATAAGCCAAGGTATCGATCCAGTGACGCATACGCTTCAGCCCGACCTTACGGGCCAAATCTTGGTAACAGGGCACACACGACACTTTAAAAGCACTGGCCAGTTGATGATCTTGATTCCAGTCGGGAAGCCAGCGTTGAACCCCATCCCACTTGAAGACAGTGGTTGGCGTGATCACACCCGTTTCAAGACCGATCAGTGAATTGGGGATTTTAAAGGTCGAGGCCGGAATCGTGGCCCGATCCCAGTCTGGGGCATTTACCCCCAAGGTGCGCCCCGATTCGGCGTGCTGCACAAAAAGGGTGGTGTTCAGCCCTGGCAGGGGTGCAGCCTGGGCAGGCCAAGCCATCACCCAGGGCAGTACCCAACCAGCCAGCAAAGATTTCATAAAGGTGTTTGCTCCGCTTGTTGCAAACGCTCATGGATTAACTGGGCAATCTGACGGGTCGCCTCAGGCTTTTTATGTTTGCGAATATTCTCACGCATCAACTCTAGCGCTGTGGAGTCATTCATCAGGGTACGCACAACCGGCAAAAGCTCGGAAGGGTCAACAATAATCCGGCCCAAATTGTGTTTGCGTACATAGTCGAGATTGCCTTTTTCCTGCCACATGGTGTAGTTGGTGTCATCAATAATCATGGGCAAATCTTTGGCCATGGCTTCCATGATGGTACCCGGCCCCGGCTTGGTAATGATCAGATCGGAGAGGGCCATCAAATTGGGAATTTCATCGCTAAAACCCAAGGCCTTGATCGGAACTGTCGAAGAGGCTTTGGCCAATTGCTCCACTTGCGCCAAGAGGCGTTTGTCAGAACCACAGCAGGCCACAATTTGTACCGGCAGTTCGGCCTCTTGCAACAATTGACTAAAGCGGTAAATATTTTTGCCCCCGGTTCCACCCATCATAATCATGATCGTAAAGCGATCTTCGCTCAAATCAAAACGTCTGCGCAACTCAGGCACAGGTGGGCTCGGGCGGGCAAAGCGTGGGTCAATGGGATGGCCCAAGACATCAATCCGCTCCGGGGCAATCCCCAGATCAAGACAGGCCTGACGGGCTTCGTCCGTGGAGACGATCACTTGGTCACAATAGGGGTGAACCCAGGAGGGGCGAATCGTGGCCGCATCCGTCACCACCGTCATATTGGGAATATGCCCATCTTTTTGCATCATCGCATGGGTCACTTCATGGGAGCCATGGATCAGGGTCACTAACATGTCTGGAGAACGATCTTTGATGTATTTGCGAAAATGAGGCAAGCCGATTGGCAATAAGACATCACGAGATTGGCTCAGAACCCCAAAAATCCAGGGTTCGAGCCAGTAGTGCCCGGTTTGCAGAGCCACATTGTAGAGGCCGGAATAGGTCGCCCCCAAGAAACGGCCCAGAGGGCCAATCGTATAACTGACTTCGGCCAATTCATAATCGTACAAACCGGGATATTCCCGATCTAAACACCGGGAAATGGCGTTGGCGGCACTGCGATGGCCTCCTCCCGCATCTACAATCAGAAAGAGTACACGGCGTTTTGCAGCCTGCTTGTCTACGAGCTGTAAATGGGGACGCGTAGAGGGGTGTTGGCTAAAATTCTGCTGCATGGATATCTGTCCTGTATCTGGTCAATCAAGATTCGGAACGCAGGGTAGAAGCCCCGGAAAGGGTGCGCTCCACCTGGGGAGAACCTGTGTAAATCAACTCGGAAGCTCCGCTGAGGTT
>DLGM01000477.1:5677-10563 GCA_002482705.1 Cyanobacteria bacterium UBA7694 | reverse complement strand
ACTGCCATTCACAATCAACGATTTGAGGGTCGCTTCCCCCGCCAGCCACGAACCTTCACTCAAGGTTGCGGTGAGGTTATCACTTTGCCACACGCTCAGCGTAACCTCTGAGGAGCCCGCAGCGGTTACGGTCAGTGCTGGGGAAGAACCTGAGAGGCTCAAACGGGACGCTCCTGATAGCTCCACCGAACCAGAGGGAATAGCCGTCCAATTAGACACTTTGCCACGCGCAGCCCCCGAAAGCACCAGCGCCTCCAGCTCAGGGCTGCGCACTGTCACCCGAGTCCGGGTGGCAGTATTAAAACTTTGTAGGGTTTTAATGAGCAAACGGTTGTTGCTGACCGTGGTTTGAATCATGGGTAATAAATTAGCGTCAGCTTCAACCGTTACCTGTGCTTGGGTCAGGCTTTTGTCTTGGGTATAGTCCACTTCCAGGGCATTTTGCACATCAATAGTGGCAAAACTGCCAAGGTTTTCACGGGTTTCCGTTTCAATGACGCCATTGCCAGAGACCCCTCCAAACAAAGGTGAAAGGCTGTCAATCACTTGAGTACACGCTGTGCTCAGTAAAACAACAGCGCTCAGAGCCCACAGTTTTTTCATGCCACAGCCTCCATGGGTTCACTCAGTTCGAGCAAAACCCCCCCGGTAGCTTTGGGGTGAATAAAAGCCACCCATTTATTGTCAGCCCCTGGGCGGGGAGCCGAATCAATCAACTGCACTCCCGATTCAGCGAGTTTGGGCAACAGGGCTTTAAGCCCCTGTACCTGCAAACAAATATGGTGAATACCAGGGCCCCGCTTGGCCAAAAATTTGGCAATCGGGCTGGTGTCAGCCGTAGGTTCTAACAATTCAATGTGGCATTGTCCGGTGTTCAGAAAAGCCACCTTGACCTGTTGATCTTCGACAACCTCAATGCGGGAAACCTGTAAGCCTAAAAGCTGCACATAAAAAGGCAGCGCAGCCTCAAGGCTGGGTACAGCAACCCCAATATGGTCGAGATGAAATCCTTGGGTGTTCATGGTTGGACGGTTTTCTCCCACATGGCGTTAAGTTCAGGAGGGGTAGCCCCTGGCACACAGTTGTACTGCTCAAAATCGGTGACCCCCGCTTCACGCAACAGGGGTTCATCCAGCAGCGCCTTGCCAGTCCGCAGCAGCGGCTCATTGCGCACAATTTCAAGTACAGAATCAGACATAATGCTGGCTTTGCGCCAAATCGACTTATCCCCAAGGCCCCAGTTTTCGGTAGCCAGACTTTCAATCAGGGTCACCGGCCACAGGGAATTGACGCCAATGTTGTGAGGACGCATCTCTTCGGCCAGGCCGTGGGTGAGCAGGGTCATGCCGTATTTGCTGATCATGTAACCAATGCGATGGGGGACATGGTCGAGGTCAATCGGGGGTGACATATTGATGATATGCCCCCAGCCCCCTTCGATCATGGTGGGCAACACGGCATGGCAGGCATAAAAGGCCCCGCGAGCATTGACGTCCATCATGAGGTCAAAGCGTTTGGCGGGGGTTTTGAGTAACGGCTCCCACCACAGGGCCCCGGCATTGTTGATCAGAATGTCAATGCGCCCAAAAGTTTCGCGGGTTTTTTGCGCCATCGCTTCGAGGCTGTCAACATCGCGCACATCCAGTTGCAGGGGCAGGGCTTTGACCCCCAGGGCTTCCACTTCTTCGGCCACGGTGTAAATGGTGCCAGGCAACTTGGGATGCGGTTCGGTGGTTTTGCCGGTGACCACAATATGACAGCCTTCGCGGGCCAGGGCCAGGGCAATATCCCGGCCAATGCCGCGGCTGCTGCCGGTAATAATAGCAACGCGATCTTTGAGGGTCATGGCGTATCCTTTCAGCCTCGAAAAACTCCCCCTATTGTACACCGCTTAGGGTGCCAGTGGCCCGCACTCAATCGTTCTGCATCAGGCCCCGAATGGCACCATCGGCATCAAGACGTACCCGGTGGGCCGCCGGGACCCGTGGTAAACCGGGCATGGTCATCATTTCCCCGCAGAGCGCCACTAAAAATCCGGCCCCAGCGGCCAGGCGCACTTCGCGGACGGTGACGCGGAAGCCCACCGGACGACCGATCAAGCCTGGGCGATCGGAAAGGGAGAGTTGGGTTTTGGCCATACAGATCGGCAGATGGCCAAAGCCCTGATCCACGCAATTTTTAATCTGGGTGAGAGCCGCAGGCATAAAATCAACCCCGTCAGCGCCATAAGCCTGAGAAGCAATCGCGGTGATTTTTGCTTCTGGGCTCATCTCTAGCGGGTATAAACAGTGGGGTTCCGGGGCTTCTTCCTGAGCCAGTACCAAGCGCGTTACCGCATCCGCCAGTTCCAAGGCTCCGGCTCCCCCCTGAGAATAACCGTCACAGCGAGCCACAGGAGCACCATAACGGCTAGCGGCCTCACGGACCTGGTCAATTTCGGCTTCCACATCACTGGGAAACACATTCAAAGCCACCACCACTGGTAAACCAAAGGCCTGGGCCGTTTGTAAATGTTTTTCTAGGTGTGCCAAACCGGCCAATAAACCTTCGGGATCAGGATTTGCCACTTGTACCAGAGGAACCCCACCCTGTAATTTGAGCGCCCGCAAAGTTGCCACCAGCACCATACAACGCGGCCAAACGCCCATTTGCCGGGCCTTGATGTCCAAAAATTTCTCGCCGCCCAAATCGAGGCCAAAACCAGCCTCCGTCACAGCCCAGTCGCCATAATGCATACCGAGACGAGTGGCAAGCACCGAATTACAGCCATGGGCAATATTGCCAAACGGCCCGCAGTGTACAATCGCTGGCCCCCCTTCAGCCGTTTGCACCAAGTTCGGCAATAGGGCGTCGCGCAGCAGCGCCGTCATCGCCGGTGCAGCGCCCAGGTCCGCCGCTGTCACAAGGCTTCGCGCCAGATTTTCCCCGACCACAATCCTTCCGAGGCGGGCCTGTAAATCGTCTAGGTTTTCCGCCAGGGCCAAAATCGCCATCACTTCGCTGGCGGCGGTAATATCAAAACGTTCCTCACGGGGGACTCCTCCGGTCGTGCCGCCCAAACCCACCAGCACGTGGCGCAAAGCCCGGTCGTTCATGTCGAGAGCACGGCCCCAGCGAATGCGGCGGGGATCAAGGGGTGCTCCAAGAATGGGGGTGCCAAAGTGGAGGGCATTATCGATCAGCGCTGACAAAAGGTTGTGGGCGCTGGTGATCGCGTGAATATCGCCCGTGAAGTGAAGGTTGATATCGTCCGCAGGTTCCAGAGTGGCTTTGCCACCTCCTGTACCCCCTCCTTTAACCCCAAAAACCGGGCCCAGCGAGGGTTCACGCAAACACAGGGCCACTTTGTGCCCCTGGCGACGCATCCCCATTGCCAAACCAATCGCCGTCGTAGTCTTGCCCTCACCCGCTGGCGTGGGGTTGATCGCAGAGACTAAAATCAAGCGCCCCGCTCCCTGAGGTGGGCCAGTCAAGGCCGCTAGATCAATTTTGGCTTTATCGCGTCCATAAGGAATCAGGGTTTCTGGGGGCAAACCCAGCTCCTGAGCAACGTGGGAAAGCGGTTGGCGTGAGTACATGGCGTCATTCTCCTGTAGGCAGATCCCCCCCAGTGTAACAGGAGATACAGGCTATTTCGGGCCTTAAAACATCGGCAACTTTGGTTACAAACCCTGCCTATCTATGAAAGAATAGAGCCATGTTTGCCTTTCCTGTCACCCTTCTGCTGATCGGCGTCTTGGCCCTGATTTTTGCCAGTGAAATGTGGCTTCAGGTCCAGTATTATGGCTGGGCTGAAGCCATCTCCCCCCAAATTTTGGTAGATCTGGGGGCCAATTATCCTCCGGCTCTGCTGGCAGGCGAATACTGGCGTTTGCTCACCAGTTGCTTTTTACATGTCAGCTTTTTACACCTGCTTATGAACAGTTACGCCCTGTACCTATTTGGCCCAATGGTCGAGCGCAATTTTGGCCGGGGCAAACTGATCCAAACCTTTTTGGTCACCGGCATGCTCGGCAGTTTGGCCACCAACGTCCTCCATCGCAGTGACGGAGGCTATATCTCAGCGGGGGCTTCCGGGGCCATTTTTGGCCTTTTTGGCGTGATTTTTTTTGCCGGCAAGTACCATGCCAAACGTTTACCCAAAGAATTACAAAGCTGGCTGAATCAAAATATGCTGTTATTGGTGGGCATGTCGTTTGCCCCCCAAATTGATAAATGGGGGCACTTTGGTGGGCTGGCAGCCGGACTGTTACTCGGCTGGAGCTATGTGAGCCAACACCGGGGCTCAGCACCTCCGCTAACGGGCGAAGTGAAACGTAGCGAAGATCCCCACGAGTGAAGCTCGCGAAAACAAGCGGTGAGTGTTAACCATTGACATTTAATTGACAATCAAAAATCAGATTCTATGTTATTATCAGGGGCATCCCCCTGTGAGGTCTGCCCATGTTGTTAACACAACCAGCCCTGAAACCTTATGTTCGCCAAGAAGTAGGGGTCTTTTCCCCCCAGGATACGGTTCAAGCGGTGAGTGCGCATATGCGCAACACCCGTTTTCGCGCGGTGCTGTTGGCCGATAACGGTGAGGCCATGGGCCTGATCACCGAATCACAGTTGGTGGACCAGGTCTTGGCCCAAGGGTTGGCACCCACAACCCCGATTGGCCAACTGGCCATTAGCTCAGTGGTCTATGTCAGTGAGCATGATACACCTGAACAGGCCCTTTTCCTGATGGAGCACCACCGCACCCATTACCTGATTGTCATTACTGAACAGGGCGAATTCTCCGGTTTAATTGGTTTTCCCAGCCTGCTGCGTTATCTTTCCCGCAAACTTCCCCCCGAGACGGAAGAAGCCCCCCAAGCCGATGAAAAGCTAATCGAGGCCCT
>DLGM01000477.1:0-5651 GCA_002482705.1 Cyanobacteria bacterium UBA7694 | reverse complement strand
AATCGAGGCCCTTGAACAAAATTTGGTCAGCTTTAACTGGGGCAGTGACGACAGTCGCCTGCGTTAAACCTTCAGGTACGTCGCCAACGCGACCGCATATAGCCCCCTTTGAGAACTTGCAAAGCGATCAGCAGCAGCAAAGAAAGCTGTGCCTGCCGCACGTTCCAAAGGCTGGTTTCCTGAAACGGTACTTGGGCCAAGGCCGGGTCACAGAGCCAAATTACGGCTACAAGCACCAAGAGTCCACTATAAGCGCCCAATAACAGGATCACCGGGCGTAACCAACCTGTTGGCAAATAGGCAAAACTCCACAGCAAGGGCAAACTCAGCATCAAATCAAAAAATGGGGCCAGCGAAAAAAAAGCCGGTTCATCCCCCGACAACCCCCCATAAACGGTCAACAGCATGGACAGCAAAAGATACCCAGGAATTAACCCCAGAGCCAACATAGGCAGCATCAGAAGCGCGCCATATAACCCGGTTTGGGGGGCGGCTGCACCAAAGCCAACAATTGTTTCAGCGTAGTCTCCAAATCCGAGCGCACCTCAACCGCTTGGCATAAAAAGCCATCAATGGCGTCATGAAGTTCCATCGCCCGATCAATACTGGCACTGCTGCCAGGTACATACGCCCCAATCGCAATCAGGTCTTCAGCCTCTTGGTAAGTGGCAATCAGCTCACGCAACTTGCCCGCAGCAGCGCGATGCTCTGGGGTCGTCAGTTCAATCGCCAGTCGGCTCAGGCTGTTGAGCACATCAATCGCCGGATAGTGGTTGCGAGCGGCAATCGCCCGCGATAAAAAGATGTGGCCGTCCAAAATCCCGCGGACCGTGTCGGAAATCGGCTCATTGGTGTCATCGCCTTCCACCAAGACCGTATACAGGGCTGTAATCGAACCGCGATCGGAGTTGCCGGAACGCTCTAAAAGTTTGGGCAACAGGGTAAACACCGAAGGGGTATAACCGCGGGTGGCGGGAGGTTCGCCAATCGCTAGCCCCACTTCACGGCGAGCCATGGCAAACCGGGTCACCGAATCCATCATTAACATGACGCGCTGGCCCTGATCGCGAAAATATTCGGCTACGGCCGTGGCGGCAAACGCCCCCTTGATGCGCAGCAGCGCCGGTTGGTCCGAAGTTACGGCAATGACCACCGAACGGGCCATGCCCTCCGGGCCTAAATCCTGCTCAATAAAGTCACGCACCTCGCGCCCGCGCTCCCCAATCAGACCAATGACGTTCACGTCGGCACTGGCATACCGGGCGACCATGCCCATCAGCGTACTTTTGCCCACCCCAGAGCCAGAAAAAATGCCCATGCGCTGCCCTTGGCCCAGGGTCAATAAGCTGTCGATGGCACGAATCCCGGTTTCAAGCGGAGTTTGAATGCGATTGCGCACCATTGGGCTCGGCGGCTGGCTATCGAGAGGGTATTTTTGCGCCGTCAGCGGGGCCGGTTTGCCATCCAGCGGCGTCCCGAGCGGATCAAGCACGCGGCCCAGCAATTCTGGGCCCACGGGTATTAGCTGAGGCAGGCCCGTGGCCTCTACCGGGCTTCCCGGACGAATGCCCAGAATTTCATCAAGGGCCATCAATAACACCGTGGTGTCACGAAAACCCACCACTTCAGCGCGAGATACATGGCCGCCACAGTCAATCAGGCACAGTTCGCCCAACTCCGCTGCCGGGCCTTCGGCTTCAATCACATTGCCACTCACTTGGCGGACGTGGCCCCGGCTGGTAATCGGGTCAATTTGCTGCAAGAGGTGGTGATAGCGCTCAAGGGAGATCATGCCCTCATTATACGCCCTAGAGCTCAAAGCGCAGGAAACCCTCAACAAAGGGGCCGTTGACTTCCATCCAGCCGCGCTGGTAATAACGCCAGCCCGCGTCGACACCGAGCACAAAATCGGGGGTCATCTGACGGTGGAGCCCCCCTAAAACAGTGGCACCAAATCCAGAGGGGCTGCCTTGCCCTGTCACCACCATCCCCCCTCTGGCCCCTAAAGCCCAGATCACTTCGCGCTGAAACCACTTTTTCTGCAAACCGATTTCCACAATCGGGCCAAAACTGCCCAGTAACATGCCCGAACCGCTGAGATACCACTCAGAAGCCCCGAATAACGGCCCCAGGCCGATATCCAAATCGAGGCCAAAGGTGCCATCCACCCAATCACCGGGAATACTGCCCCCACCACGAATATTGATCCCCAAGCCGAGCTTCGGGTGTTCAATCACCTGATCCCCCAATTCAAACGGGCGGCCCACCAGAATCGGCTGGCCGATCAGCTTTTCCCCTTTGCGCTCACGCACCTTGAGATAGCCCACTTCCCGGTCAATCCAACGTTCGCCCTGCTGAACCTTTTCAATGACCTTATAACCGTGATCAATCCCGATTCCCAAACGGTTGGCATCTTCTCCCCGCTCTAAAAGCACCTCGACCCGATCAGTCACAGAATCAGCCGTTCCCAGCTCGGCCTTGATCATAAATAGCGGCAGTTGGCGAATGCCGTGCATAAACAGCAGCGAACTCAAAGGCAAGCTCGATACGGCGGCATTCATCATTGTTTCATAAGGATCTTGGCGCTCTAAATTCTGAATCGAAGGCCCCCAATTGGTAGTCCGCAGTTGGGCCAACAGCTTGCCGCGGTCAGCCGCAGAGACATCTTGCTTGAGATCGAGCGGCGGCGAAAAGTTGGCCGCCAAGGCCTTGATGACATCCGCCGGAATCAACAAAGCCCGCTCATTACGTGCATCCCAACTGTGATGGCGAGTGGTATACAGCTCCGCCTGCCCTGCTTGCAAAGTATAAATTTTTAATTGTAACGAAGCCGGACTCGCTATTTCCAAATACCAATCCGCATTGGGATTTTTTGCCACCGTAGGCGTCAGAGCATCGGCACGAATGGCCCCCAGTGCCCAACTTGGAGAAAACACCATGGCCGCATTGGCAATCTTTTGGGTTTCACTCCAGGTGATGACCTTATCCCCAAAGCGGGTGGAGGCATTTTCTTTGTCAGCGGCAATTTCGCCGGCTTTTTCCTGCTGGAAAGCCTGTACCTGGGCTAAAAATGTGGGTAAATCCCCACTCAGGGGCGTGACCTCGCGGTAATAATCAAAGCGCGGTAGGGCCGTGGTCAGCAAAGAAGTCAAGGTGCGGTTAAGAGGGACGTCTTGGGGAAAAAAGAACGACACATATTTGCGCTGGTAGCGCTCCAAGGTTGCGTCAGGAAGCGGATTTTCCGTCACATCTTGGGCATATACTGGGGCCATTAAACCCATAATAAACAGAGCGGCGATCAGAGAACGATGCATAGCTGAGACTCCTGGAGCGATGGCGGGGATAAACAGGGGACGCAAGTGCTGAGGGATACGTTCCTTGGCCTCAGCTTACACCCAAACGATACGCTTACACAGATTGTTTTTACTGAAGAACGGGTTTCTGTGGAGGCTGGATCCGCAAAGTATACTAGAAATAGGCGTCGTCAAGATTCTCAGCTAGCTAACAGTTGGCCCGGGGACACTCCCATGCAGTGCAAAAAATTGCCCAAGCAGCCTATGGCCCCGAACCCCAGCCCGCTCTGGTCAGCCGGTCTGATCTGGAGGATCTCTCTACAGCCACAATATGACGGGGCTACACACCAGCATCCACAAACTGTTCGCCAGCATTCCCTACGAGTGGTACCGACGGGTGACAGCCATCGGCGAGTTTCAGAGCCATCAGATGGCAACAGCACTGATAGCCCTTGGCCCAGTTTGAAGGCCATTATGCCGGTGTCTTTTATAGCCAGTTGGCAGCTCTAGGGCTCAATGTGCAACCCGAGGACATTACCTCCAAAGGGCACATTGAGCGGGCCTATGCTGACAACCCCGTCCCGGTATCACTATCACCCTGATCGGTATTGAATTCAGCAAAACTGAGCGCAATATTGTCGGGTTTGATGTGCAGGACGCAACAGAGACGTACTGTAGCTAAATATTCATTCCGTTTTTATATCAACAGGTTCATTATGACGGATATAAAATGTGTATTGGTCAAGAACTGTGGCATTAAAACGATTCTTACCTCTTACTGCAACTCGGGCAACCCAGGCTTGTTTGCCATCAGGAGCTTTTCCCTGTGTAAGTGACCAGTCATCATATTCGATGCTTTTAGGATCATTAGCCATTTTTTCGATTATAAATCTAACAAGAGGAAGTGAACCATCCTCCCAAACTTCAGGTTGAGCCCCAATCAAAGCAACCTCTTCAGCTTTCTGTTGTTCTTGTTTGGCTTCATAAGCCAATGATTTACGGGCATGTTCTGCCCGCTGATCAAGATTTTTATCTCGAAAGCCCAATTGTTTTAGCTGTTCATATACACCAAGAAACTCTTTGTATCCTCTAGTGTTATGCAATAATTTAGCATCCTCAAGGAGAAGTTCTATTTTGGCACGTTTAAGCTTAGCGTTAACATCTTGAGCCCCGTACTGTATAGCAAGTTCAAAAGCATCTTTTGCATCGCCATATGAAGCTATTTCTAATGATTTATTTCCGACATATACTGCTGAATCAACCACAGCAGCAGCTTCACTAGAAGGCAAAGACTTAATAACCCGCGCCTCTCTAAATTTATCATACGCAAGAGATTTATTCTTTTGATTGTAAGCAGCTTTAGCCTCAGTAACAAGCGTTTCATAAATAGAGTCTTGACTTACTGATTCCACCGTTTTTTCAGCAGAAGCAGTTTCATTAACCCGACCACCCCGAGTAACTGCCCTAAGCTGTTGCATATCGGGATCATTAAGTATAGATATAGAAGCCAAAAATAGTACAGGCGAACCAAAAACCATATATTTAACCAGTTTATCTGTTTCTGGTAACCACTTTGGTTTTATTTGGGATAGTTGTTTTTTGAAATTTGCATTTTGATAGGACATTAACCCTATTACAAAAAATAAAGAAAACAAAACACAAAAAAACAGGGGCGCAAGATTAATGATAGCTATGAGTAAGCCTAAAATCAAAAACCATTTAAAAATCACCATTTTATCAAATTCGGTATTTTTTGATTTTTTATCAAGACGTTCTTTTTGTTTTTGAAACAAAGCTGGACTACACTTAGGACAAAAGTCCATACCTTCTTGATCGGCACCACATGCTGAACAACGTTCATTCATTGATTCCATTTTCATTATAGCCCCAGTATTTCTTGTAGATTAAAAAAATCACCTTCAATATCCAGACAGCTTTGTTGTGCATTATCCGAACAGGTGACGCAAAAAGTCATTAATATGGCCGATGATTCAATTTGTGCATAGGGATAGTTGTCTGAAAGCTTTTCAGCTTCTTTAATTAATGATTTAGCCTGAGGTAAATAGGTGTGCATCATTTTTGAACATTGTTTCAGGGCTACAACTGAATCTGTATTGCGATATTTATCCATCAACTGTCCTTTTAGCAATAATACTTTCAATTGCGTATGAATACGCTTTGCTTTGATTAACTGTTGCTGTTGAACGTGATCGGGGGTTGCCTTGGGAATAGGTGTAGATGCAATAGCTATTTTAGGTTTGGCTGTAGGTTTGGCTGTAGGTTTGGCTGTAGGTTTGACAGTAGGTTTGACAGTAGGTTTGACAGTAGGTTTGACAGTAGGTTTGGCTGTAGGTTTGG
>DLGM01000200.1 GCA_002482705.1 Cyanobacteria bacterium UBA7694 | reverse complement strand
ATGGGGGGCGGATGGAGAAGCACTACAACCAGCCAAGAGGGCCAGCGTCATACACAAGCGGGTGGCGGTGGCGCGAAAGCGAGACATAAAAGGAAGCCTCCCAAGGTAACTGCTGCGCTTATTCTAACATCTCGTTGTCGGGGAGTTCTAGCGCTTCGACAGGCAACCCTTCTAGGGCCATAATTCGCAGGGCGTTGGTACTTGGGCAGGGGCCTTCTTGAAGTTTGTAGGTGAATGACATACGTCCGGCGGAAATTTGTTCGCGAAAGTGGTAATTGTGCAGATGGGGGGATTCATCGGCGACGTGTACCAGGTCAAGATCATGGGTGGAAATGCCCCCTAGGCCGTTTTTGCCGAGCAGAGCGCGTATATAGCTGCGGCTGCCGATCAGGCGCTCGCGGTTGTTGGTGCCCCGGAAAATTTCATCAATCAAGAAAAAGACCGGGCGTGCATCCTGTTCCTCAAAAAGTGCCAGCAAGGCTTTTAAACGTCGCACTTCAGCATAAAAATAGGAGATGCCATCCGTGACCGAGTCGCTGACGCGAATACAGGCCGCGATGCGGAAGACGCCCGTGTTTAGAGCTTCGGCACACACCACTGAGCCTGCGTAGGCCAGCACTAAATTGCTACCCAGAGCCTTGAGAAACGTGCTTTTGCCCGCCATGTTTGAGCCCGTGATTAAAAAGGCGTCACCGATCTGAGCAAGGCTGAAGTCATTGGTTATCCGTCCGGCGGGAAGGAGGGGGTGGGCCAGGGCTTGGGTCTCAAGGGCTGGAGTCGTGTCTGTCAACGTTGGAAAAGGACACTCTGGGTGGTTCCAGGCGAAGGTTGCCAGGGCACTGGCCGCTTCTAATTCGGTCAAGCGCTCTAACCAAGCGGGAATATCTGTTTTTAAATCGTGGCGCAGATGATCGAGGCGGTGGCGGAACCAGAAGTCCCAGGGGCCAGCCAGATTAAACAGGACCCATACCAGCGGATTGCCCTGTAAGCTGGCAGCGGCGAGGACGCGTCGTAGGGCCGCAAGCTGTTGCGAGGGGCGGTGGCTATTTTGTAAGGGGGCCAGCAGGTTTTGTAGGGCTAGGTGTTTACTTTTCCGTTTTTCCAGCAGGCTTGTGAGCGTGCGTAGGTGCAAAAGGGCCGCATCTAGGTATAACGCTTCTTGAAAGAGTTTCCCGAGGCGGTGGCGTTGGCTCCAGTAAAGCAAGATATAGATGCTGATTAAAATTTGCCCTGGCCATTGGGGAGCTAAACCGCTGAACCACAGCCCCCAGGCGCTGAGGTTGGCGAGGCTGAGCAGGCCTAAAATACCTATCCAGGGGCGCAGGTCACCGGAGGCTGAAGGGGCATCCAGCAAGGTTTGTAATGGGGCTTGATCCCACCGGGTTTCTGGTGCCTGCCCTTGATCCCAGTTCACTTGTGCTACACTCAGGCGCAACTGTAAACGCATGCCTTGTAGCGGTTTGAGGGCGGCTACCAGTTGTTGACGTGCGTGGATCGCTACGGCTTCGGTGAGGGGGTACAATAACCACTGGCGCAAACGTTCCAGACCCTGGGTCGAGGCGGTGGTGTCGAGTAAGGTCAATAAAGATTCAGGACCAGTCAAATCAAGGTCGCTTTCAAATAAGTGACCGGCTTCGGCGGAGCGCAGGGGCAAGGCCGGAATCTTTGCCCAATCCAGTTCGGCTCGGGCCTGTTGTTCTGCCCGCAGACGCAAAGCCAGTTTGTGGGCTTGTATGCTTTGGCGTACGCGTTGGTGCTGTTTTACGAGCGCGATAAAGAGGGCGAGGCAACCCATGGCACTGAGCCAAGAGGCGAGGCTGTAGTTAAGGACATGCAAGGTGAGAAACAGCGCCACGCCGAGAAAAAACACAGCGATGCGCAGCCATCCGTATCGCAAGCTCAGGCTCTCTAGGCCTTGCAACTGCTGGTGTACGCGGCGGGCGAAGATATGGGCGAGGTCAGAGCGTGTACGCATGCCTTCAGTGTGCGTGAACATTACCCATGTGTGCAAGCCATTGCAAGCTTTGCTGTCCTTCACGGAGCAGATCGGTATCCCCAATGTGCAGGCCATAACGCAAGACTGCAGTGGTTGAAAATAAGGCACTCAAGCGGGCGCGGGCCGCGGTATGGGCTGAAATGGGGCCGTAGGCTTTCTCAAAGGCTGGATAAGCTTCCGGGGGTAAAAAGCTCCAGGCAATGCGCAGATCTTGGGCGGGATCCCCCCAGTGTACATCGCCCCAATCAATCACGCCGCCAAATTCTCGTTCAGGGGTGCCGATCAGGTGGCGGGCATAGAGATCCCCATGCACCAAGGTCAGACTTTCATGTTCCAGGGGGACTTCTGCAAGCAAATGTTGCCAGGGCTGAACTGAAGAGATGATCCCAGCAGCTTGTATTTCTGCCAATTGTTCGTGGATCATGCGCTGTCGCTTGGGAATATCCATGCGCTGCAACTGATCTGACTGAATGCCATGGGCTTTGCTCCAAGCGTGAGACTGGGAATGGAGGCTGTGTAAAAAATGGCCGAGTGGGCTGGCCCAGGGCATGCGTTCTTGGGGGCTGAGGTGTAAACGGCAAGCGGTTTCGCCGCTGATGGGCCGATACCCGGCAAAGGTCCAGGGATAATGTGCTTCGGGGTGCCCAATCCAGCCGGGTTCGGGAATG
>DLGM01000011.1:2771-11174 GCA_002482705.1 Cyanobacteria bacterium UBA7694 | reverse complement strand
ACCCGTTCCACCATATTTGCGGGTCATGGAGTTATCGACCTGAAAAAATTTATGAAAGAGCTGATCTTGCTGATCCTGAGGAATACCAATGCCCGTATCATGCACCGAAAAGCGTAACTTGGTGTGTTCAGCCGTATCCCCCAAACTGCATACCCGCAGGATAATTTCACCCGCAGCCGTGAATTTGATCGCATTACCGACTAGATTGGTCAGGATTTGGCGTAAGCGGCCTGGGTCACCACGTAAAAGGGGTGTAACTTGCGGATCAATATCACAGATGAGGGGAACGTTTTTATCATCAGCCTGTACAGCCAAAGCCACGGTCAGGTCTTCCAAGAGGTGTTGCAAATCAAAGGGCAGCGTTTCCAGCAATAATTTATCTGCTTCAATTTTAGAAAAATCGAGAATGTCATTAATAACGGCCAATAAAGCTTCTCCGCTAGCCCGAACAATATCCACATATTGACGCTGCTCCGCATTCAGGGGCGTATCTAAAAGCAATGAAGCCATGCCAATAACCCCATTCATCGGCGTCCGAATTTCATGACTCATATTGGCTAAAAAATTGCTCTTGGCCTGATTGGCCGCCTGAGCCTGGAGCGCAAGCGCTTGGGACTGGGTGGTGGCATGCTGTAAATCCTGATTCATTTTCAACAGTTCAGCTTCAGCCCATTTACGCTCACTAATATCCGTAGAAATCCCACATAATCCATAAATATGGCCCTGTGCATCACGCAGGGGCACCTTATTGACCCAATAGGTGCGGGGATGACCATCCGCAGATAACAATTCCTTCTCTTCACGGCGCACCGATTCCCCCTGTTCAATCACCAAGCGATCGCTGGCCATGATCTCGGCGACCGAGGATTCAGAAAAGAAATCAACATCCCGTTTACCCACAATCTCGTCGGGGGAACGTCCAAAAATGGCAGCCACACGATTATTGACATAAATATAGCGATACTGTGCATCTTTGAGATAGACATAAGCTTCGATATTGTTCAGCACCGAACTCATGCGGGCCTCACTGTCGCGTACGGCATCTTCCGCTTGTTTACGCGCGGTCACATCCACTTCAGTGCCCCAATAACCTAACAATTGCCCCTGGGCATTGAGCATGGGCAAAGCATTGGTAGAAAACCAAACAATGCTGCCATCTTTGGCCTGCACCGGATTCATAAAATCAAGAAAGGCCCCGCGATTGGCAAACACCGTCAATGCCTCGGCTTTAAAAGCTTCGCGCCCCTCCTCCGGGTGCAGATCATAAAAATACATCTTGCCAACCAACTCTTCAGGACGATATCCTAAAACCGTTTCGACCACTTTGCTGACATAGGTATATTTGCCGTCAGCATCTACAGTCGAAGCCACGCTACGGGTCTGGTAAGCCAACAGTTCTAAGCGGTGCTCCCGTTCCTTCAACGCAGCCGTCCGCTCTGCCACCAGCCGTTCTAGTTCTTTGCGTCGGCGCACCAAAAGATCAATAATCAGGGCTCCGGCCAAGCTCATTAATACGCCCATCCCCAAAGCCCAAGCTCCCGCCCATAAAGGGAGAACCCGGGCAAAAGCCAGTGTGGGCTTCACAACCACTGCATATACATTACCAAAAGCCAAAATAGGGCGATTAAATACCAACGTAGAAAGGCTGGGCGTGAGTACTTCACCTGAAGAAGTACTGCTTAATGGCATGCTCTCTTTATCCGCCTTAAATTGCACCAGTTCAAGGGTTAAGCGCGTATCACGCCCTTTTTGACTGTCTAAAGCCATTCGCACCAGCGCCTGGAAATCGAGGACGGCACTCGCGAAACCTTTGGGTATTTGGGTTTCCCAATTAAAAACAGGGCGTAAAACCAGCATACCCGGTTGATCCAAGCGATGATGCACGGGAATAATGAGATCAGATCCCGTAATTAAACCTGTACTGAGAGCCGTTTTTGCTGCATTATTGCGAGACAACTCAGAACCAATGTCAAAACCAAGGGCAGAGGTGCGCCCATTGACCGGATGCACATACGTCACCGGGTAATACGGACTGCGCCCAGTGACGGCCACCCGCTGCCCTTGTGGCCCCCACTGCCAAAGATGATAGTCAGATGCACCGGATTGCCGCATCTGCTTCACAAAATGTCTGACCTCGGTAGCGGGCACCACCGGAATCCAAGCCCAAGTATCTACCGCCGGAATTTCACTCAAATATTCACTGTGATGGGCAAATTCCGGCGGGCTCACAGTCACACTGGCTTCAAAAAAGCGGGCCAGACCTTCAAGATGGACATTTTGGATCTGGGCAAAAGCGTCCAAAATATAAGCGCTGGTCATACTGGCTAAAGCCGTAAAATTCTCACTGCGGTTGCGCTCTTGCCCGAGGTGTACTGCCCAGGCAATAAAACAGCTAAAGGTCAAACCCATGATAAACACGCCTCCGGCTTCAAGATGCAGCCAGACAGCGGGGGTTGATATCGTTTTCCGTTTGTTCAATAATCCACGTAAAGCGAACCACTGAAGCATTAACAACAAAACCAAGAGCAACGGGTAATCTCTGGCTTGGTTTAAACTTGCGTGCCAATGATCAGTGGTGAATTCAAGCCCCAGAACAGCCACTACCTGTCCCGTTTTCTGATCCATCATGGGTATCAGGGCGCTGAGCTGATTCGGGAGCTGAGTCTCATGAATCAGTGGCTCCCTTATTTGCAATACCTGTTGCCAAGCGCTGCTCAGATTGGGATGCTCCGTGTTCCTCTCTCCTTTATGTGTATCCATAAAGATAGAAAGTGGTTGCGGCCCAGCCTGAACCAGATAGATGCGTTGGTAACTGGGGTCCAATTGCAATGTTGTCAGCAATTGCTGTTGTAAACGTGTAAACGCGTGCTTTTGAACATGAGAGTAAGCGCGGTCAGAGAAAATATGTTGAGTGTTAACATCTACTGTTTGTGCCAATAATTGAGCCCGAAACAAAGCATCTTGACGCAGATTTCGCTCGGTCCAATGCTGGATTATCCAACTGAGTGTAAGACCGATACCGATCAGCATCACAATGACCCACAATCCCCGTTGTACAAACCCACTCAGATATCGTTTCGGCATTTCCATCACACTGACACAACCCCCCACATACGCCCCAATTATAACCTTTTTGTCAAACCTCAATAATTTTGTGAATTATGTTGAATACAAACACATTAGGTTATGCAACCTCAGATATAGGGAAATAGACTTTGACCGTAGTGCCCACATCCACGTGACTGAACATTTCGACTTTCCCTTTCATTGCTTGAATCTGAATTTTGGTTAAAAACAGCCCCAAACCCTTGGCCTCTGGATGCCCATGGAAGGTTTGGTACAAGCCAAATAAGCGTGCACCTACGCGTTCAACATCAAGACCGACCCCATTGTCCGCCACACACACAACCAAATAACCTGGCTGATACTCACAATAAACACGCACCCACGCCTGCCGTTCGCAAGCCCGATAACGCAACCCATTGGTGATTAAACTGTGTAAAATGCTGTGTAAATACGCCGGTACGGAAGCAACAGTCTGGTCAGCAGAAATATCATTATAAAGCGTAGCTTCAGCCTTAGCAAAAAGCGGAGCTAAATCATTGCCGATTTTTTCTACTGCAGTGTACAAAGGTAAAACAACCTTGGGTAAATTAAACAAAGCTTGAATATTGATCATATCGTTGAGATGAATAATCACCTCATCCAGATGGTGGGTGCTTTGGGTGATCAAATTCCAGACTTTTGTTCGCTCAGCAGGATTGTCTAAATCCATAATCGCGACCAGCCCCAATAAATTCGCAACATGACAACGGATATTGTGAGACACAATATAGGTAAATTGTTGAAGGCGCTGGTTTTGATCGGTCGTAATGGCAATCAAATGCTGCAAAGCGTCATTTTGGTGTTTGATTTCCGTCACATCTTGTAGCGACCCATGAATACGTACCGGTTTACCTTGCTCTAACTCAGCCGCGACAATTGCTTTAACCCAAATATGATGACCTTTAGCAGTCAATAAAGGCACTTCAATCTCGTAAGAAAGGCCTTTTTCGACGGCATCTTGAAAGACTTGCTGCATACGCTCACGGCCATCCGCTGATTCATAAAAAGCCAATGCTTGTGGCCAATTAGGCTGGTAGTCTGAGTCCACTTCATAAATTTCTCTGATCATCGGAGACCAGGTCAATTGTTGGGTCGCCACATCCATTTCCCAGGCACCAATGCGCCCTAAGCGTCCGGCTTGTTCCAGCAAATGGGTGGAACGCACCAAGGCCTGCTGCTGGGCTTTACCCTCGGTAATATCGCGCGCTAAAAAGACCACTGCGGGTTTATTATCCACCCGTGTACTCATCGGTTGAATTCGCCCTTCAAAATAGCGACGTCCGCCTAAGGTCTCAAGCGTATATTCTAAAATTTGGGGTTGTTCGGTATTGAGGGTGGTTTTAACAACGGCTAAAAATCGGTCGGCTTCTTCAGGAGGTAAAATATCGTGCATGCGTTGGCCCAAAAGTTTTGCAGGATCTGCATATAAGAGGTTCTGGTCGGGAGACAACACCTCCAGATAATGCCCATCTTGATCCAATACCAACAAAAGATCAGGAATCGCTTGCACAATCGATCGCAGCCTTGCCTCACTGTGTTGAAGGGCCTTTTTTGCTTCTGCCAGTGCAGCAAGATCATGCAACATGGCTCCGAGCAAAGCCGTGGCAACGGTAAATATCAACACAAAAGGTACAGCCACGTGGGTCAGAACATTTGTGGCAATCGGTGCCGGTAGTTGGGTAAACATGCCAATGATCACGCTGTGCAACAAAAATCCAAATAATAAAAACTGAAGCCAGCCCAACTTGATCTTTCCATGGTGCGCAGCCCAACGGTAACCCAGCCCAAAGAATACGGCGATGGAGATGACAAGCAGACCGATTTCTACCCCCGACCCGCCAAGCCAAAGACGATAGCCTCCGGCGAGAAGAGCTGCAATCACCCCGACCAGAGGCCCCCCAAAAAGCCCGGCCATGCTTAAAACAACTGACCGGGCATCAAAAATTACGCCCGGTACCAAGGTGACAGGCAACATCATCCCAAACACACACACGGCTCCAAACAAGAGACCTGAAACAATCTGTGCTACATAACGCTGTTCATCTCGCCACAACCGAACATTCAAACTTTGTAACATACACAATGCCAACAATAGGGATACGCCCTTGAGCAGTTCAAGAACCACAATATCTCCCCCCATCGAAGCCAGATACAAGCTTTTTAGATGTGTATATCTCTCTAGCATAACATACCCCATTCATCCCTATTTTCTGACCTTTTAGGGATGGCTATCGAAAAGACAATGTGATCATCATGGGGACAAATAAAATAATAAGCTCAAAGCCCTGCCATAAACACGTCCACAGAATTTTTATTGGTACATTTTCCAACACCGTTTTCCCATTACATTTCCCAAGACAAACAGGCCGTAATTGCAGCAGGGATTTTAAATGATTCAAATCCCCACATAAAGCCACACTCATTTGGGTTGCATAAAAACCCATATAAAACCATCATCATAGGTCTCAAACTCAAAGACCGAATGGTCTTTAGCTACACACAACCCTTGCACACAACTCATGAAAATGTCTCACTAAAACCAAAGCGCCAATGCCCCTTCTCTTTTTTAATTTGCAATTGAATATTGCTGGGTTGGGTGAGTACTTGGCCACTGTCCCCTTGAATTTCAGACAGTACAAAATTGTGCTTGACCCATTTTTCGCTGTCAATGGTATGGCGAAAGGCCTCCCAGAAAGTGGGAGCAAAATCAGGATCGTAGCTATCCATGGCCTGGCGCACCTGGGCCTCGGTTTGCGAGGATTCCAAGGTGGCCACAATTTCCCGCACAATCGACTGGCGACTGGTTTCGGTTAATGCCTGCCATGCTTTGGGGTAATCTTTGCGATAGAGATACCAAAAGAAATATTTAGGGGCCGCCAGAACTTGCTGGGCCTCAGGATGGTGTTGCACATCCTCACCACGCCACAAGCGAGGTGCCGCTGTAGGGACAGGCGTTATCACTGGCTGGGGCGTAGAGCTGCTGGGGAGCGGTACCACCGGAGCACTCAATGTCGGAGAGGGAGCAGGTGTCACCACAGGTTTGGGAGTCGGGTTCATCGCCACCTTTTGATCCGGGCTCAGAATGGGCAGATCGCCATTGGGTAAACGAGCCAGGGTAAACGTTGTACGGGATTGTTTTAAAGCTTGCGAAGCAGGGCTGACACTGTCATAAACGGCAATAGCATTGGTAATTTTGCGCCCTGGAGCCATTAAAGTTTGCCCCTTAAATGCCAACCCCTTCGAGGCTCCCCCATCTAAATTCATGGCCTGATAAGCCCCCAGGGCTTTCATGGCAGCAGCCTCTTGAGCCAAGCTCAAAGGGCTTAAAAAAGTGACCAGCCACAGGGTTTTGCCATCTTGGGAATACCCCAAAGCCGAGCGCGAGGCACTGTTGAGCACATGGGGGTCACTAAAACCCTCTGTTTTGGGCGAAAGCCAAACTTGCCCATCTTTGAGTAAACGGGGGCCACAGGTCAGGGAAAACCAGTGTTTTTCCCAGCGGGGAGCATCCCCGGCGCGGAGGGTAAACATGTCTGGCTGGTTATGCTGATTGAGGCCAAAGGTGGTGCCAAAGTTTTCCCAGCGGCTATATTTAACAAAGATGCCGCTGCGCACCATATTGCCCATCACACGCTTTTGGGCATCCTTGCTAAAAAAAGTACCGTTGACCACAAGAGCCGCCTTGGCGCGGCTGACCATGCTGCCAAAGAGTTCATCACCAAACTGTTCTTGGCTGCTATTGGCCCGAGGCGCATTATTGGCCAACACGATATCGAGATGGGTCTGAGCATCGCCCAAATCAATGGTTGCAACTTGGGCACGCACCCCACCCAGCGAACGTACAGCCACAGTTACAGGTTTCGCCTGGGCTTGAAAAGTGAAGCTTAAACTGCCAATGATTATTCCTATCAATATTCTCATAACCACCAGCATATGCCAGTTTTTTACAGATGCCAAATGTGGCTGTTTGGCTGCCAGAAACAGCTCCAGGACCGTGCTCAAACGGGTAACATAAAACACCTGCCGTTCAGAAGCATAAACCCAATCCCGGGAATCCAGCCAGCAAAAACAACCGGGTCAGGTAGAATAAAGATATGCACACCCCTCTCACCATTGGCTTGGTACAGTTGACCATTCAGGGCACCAATTTTTTGCCCTATGTGTGCGGAATCTTGCAAACATATGTCCAGCACTATTCCCCGAATCCAGAGCGTTATCAATTTTTAACCCATGTCTACAAAGCCGAATCGGTGGCCATGATTGCCACACGGCTAGAAAGTGCCGACATTGTAGGGTTCAGCCTGTACATGTGGAGTTCGCGCCGTTCGCTGGCTGTCGCGCAACGGCTCAAACAGACCCGGCCTGAACGGCTGATTATTGTGGGGGGCCCCAATGTGCCCCAACAGGCGGAAAATTTCCTGCGTGAACACCCCTATATCGATGTCTGTGTTCACGGCGAAGGGGAAGAGACCTTCTTACAACTCTTAGAAACCTTCCCCCCAAAAAAGTGGGATGTGATCCCAGGCTTAAGTTGGCGCGATGACAACGGGCACTTCCACCACACGCCTGCTGCCGGGCGACGCAAAGACCTAGATAGCCTCCCCTCTCCCTACTTAACAGACGTATTTTTACCGCTGCTGCACAAAGAGCCCGAAGCCCAATGGGTAGCGCTGTGGGAAACCAATCGGGGCTGCCCCTTCTCCTGTAGCTTTTGTGACTGGGGATCGGCCACCCGCAGCAAAGTCTATGGATTTGCCCTAGAGCGCTTGCAGCAAGAGTTAGAATGGTTTGCCGCGCAAAAAATTCACAGTATTTTTTGTTGTGACGCCAATTTTGGCATCTTGCCACGCGATCTGGAGATTGCCCGTTATGCTGCTGCGCTCAAACAGCGCACCGAATACCCGAAAATGCTCAGCGTCCAGAATACCAAAAATGCCACCGAACGGGCTTATGAAGTACACCGAACCCTGATTGCCGCAGGCCTTGATACTTCCGTAACCCTTTCGCTCCAGTCCGTCGATCCCACCACCCTTAAAGCCGTTAAACGCGACAATATCTCGCTGGATACCTTTCACGAATTACATCGACGCTTTCGCCGTGAGGGTGTTGCCACCTATACAGACGTGATTATTGGCCTTCCAGGCGAAACCTACACCAGCTTTTCCCAGGGCATGGTGCGCCTCATGGAACACGGCCAGTATCGCACCCTACAACTGCATACAGCCCTGTTATTGCCCAATGCGGAACTCTCCCAACCGGCCGTACGCGCCCAATACGGGATTCAAAGTGTATGGGTAT
>DLGM01000011.1:0-2745 GCA_002482705.1 Cyanobacteria bacterium UBA7694 | reverse complement strand
GTGTATGGGTACCCAGTGTGGCGGTGCGCTCCCCGGCTGCCGAGCCCCCGGACGGGCTCTATGAAATGGCAGAAATTGTGGTGGGTACAGCAGCCATGCCCCCAGAGGACTGGGTCAAAACACGGGCTTTTGCCTGGCTGGCAGGGGCACTCTTTTATGATAGCAAACTGCTCAAAGCCGCGTTTATGGCGCTTCACCATCTTTATGGCATTGACTATCTGCCTCTGTTTGAGGCATTTTTAGACCCTCCGCCAGAATTGCCTACCTTGCGCAAAATGGTGAATTTTTTATTCACCAAAGCCCGCGCCGTGCAACAAGGTGAAATCGAGTACTGCCGTCAACTGGGAACCCCGATCCCGGAGGTGTGGTGGAGTGTGGATGCATTTGTCGGGCTGCAGTTAATTGCCCAACGCGAAGTCCAACCCTTTTTTGAAGAGGCTGAATATCTGATCAAACGCCATCTGCGCGGCCTAAAGATAGAGGTCCCTACCGACTTATTACACGACTGGATTGAAGCGGGCAAAATCCTGCTGGGGCTAACCTATCGCGTGGCCCCTTTACAGGCACAATTTGTTTACAATACCCCCGAACTCTATCGTTCGCTGCTGCGGGGTGAATACCTAGACCCCCAACCGTTACCACGCACCTATATTAAACCCTGGGAAGGGGCGCCACATCTGCTGGCAAACCCAGAAACCCGTGGATTAATCGCATTTGAAGTACAATAGATTTAGATACATCGGCACGGATACAACCAAATTGAAGTGAAATTTGTTCAAAACCATTGTTAGACAAACGCCCGCCATATTTGTTAGTATCATGTTTAAGGTGTGTTAATAACTAGGCTAACATCAGTTTAGCACTCCTGTTTTTTAGCCTCTCATGAAGGAATTATTATGAGCATCTCAACTGTAACCAATAACCCGACCGTGATCCCTGCTGCTGCCACCGCTGGTGCCCAACGGCAAGCTTCCACCCCAAAACCAACAACACAGGCCGATAATTCCCTTAAAGCGTCAACGATGCCAGCTGATCGTATGAGCTTCGGCGAAAAAGCGCTGCGTGGTACGGGTGCTACGGTCCTGGGCGGTTTGGGTGCTGGATTCACGGGTGGGTTCACGGGTATGATCATTGGTGAAACGGGTAACTCCGGCGTGTCTGCGGGCATGATCACCGGCGTTATGGGCGGTCTGGTTTATGGTGCTGTCAGCGGTGCCATTATTGGTCAAGTCGTCGAAACCAAATCCGAAGGAGCTGCTTGGGGAGCCCTTGGTGGCGCCTTAATCGGCGGTGGGATTGGCCTGGTAGAGAGCGCCAAATCTGGCCTCGTATTTGCCGTCATTGGGGCCGTTGCAGGCGCTACCAGCGGTGCTATTTCAGCTGGTTTACAGCGTGCTGATTAAAAACTGATATATATTACCTATCCCCTAAGGTTAGCTATTCAACTGAAGGGAATGTAAATGCAGGGCAGAAAGTTTTCTGCCCTGCATTTATGTTGGGAATAGAAGAACTAACGGGATCTGACATCACGGGGCACCTATGCGAGATACAGCGCTTAACGCGTTACAATGATCCTCATACCCTGACTTTGGAGATCTCCTATGTTCACAAAAGCGCTCATTGCTAGTTCTTGTCTGCTCTTGGCAGGCTGTGCCGCTCGTGAAAAAGCCCCGGAGGCAAGCCCAGCCACCACCTGTTGTGTCATTCGTGTGACCAATCAATTGGCCACTCCGATCGAATTGGACTACACCCGTTTTTCTACCCGTCAAGAAATGGATCCACTTCAGCAACAGAGTTCCCAATCGGGCACCCTGTCACTGAACAGCGAAAAAATTGCTGCCGGGCAACAACAAAAGGCCCACGTCTCTCAGGGCACTGTGGTGAAAATCAAATATGTACAGCCCAGCAGTGGCCAAGTCACCCAAACCGAACTTGAGGTTCAAGACTATTTAGACGTCACGGTCACCACCGAGGGCGTGCAAAACCAAGCGACACCCCCTGCGGAACGCCCGCTGCTCACTCTTTAGGCGGAATCACAAGTAAATGGCGAAAGGCCCAAACTGCCTGTAAATGGTAGGTGGGAATATCTGCTTTGGCCAAAAGTTGATGCCAATGAGCTTGGGTAAACCCCCGCTTCACCGACAGGGGCGCATCGTGGCGTACCAAATACGAGCTGGGAAGAAGTCGCGTCAAAGCCCATATTCCGCTCCAAGCCAATGGGTGACGTTCAAGATCATTAATGATCAGGGTAGCTCCAGAGGTATAACAGGTACGCAACAGCTCAACAATTTCAGCATCACGCAAATGATGGCAAAAAAGCGCTGCGTGTACAATCTGTGGGTGCTCAGCCGCCAAAATGTCGCGAAAATCGGCCTGTACCAACTTGACCTCGGGCCATAGACGACAGCGTTCACGGGCATAAACAATACAGTCCGCCTTCAGATCGGCCCCCAAGAGCTTGAGGACATACCCCCGTTTCCGCCCCCAAGCGGCCATGTGTACCAGCGTATCTCCGCCCCCACAGCCAATATCCAAGACCTGCCATGGTTGCTCAGGATGACTCAAGGCGCGCTCCAAGCCCAATAACGACGCGCGATATCCCCCCAAACAGGTATTGATGGTCTCTAGTTCACGCAAATTTTGCCACAGGGCTTTCTGAGGCACATCATCTTGATCAAGCAACTCAAGCCGTTGACTGCGCTGGGCAAAAACGCCTAACACACGCGCATGACCGCAGATTCCATC
>DLGM01000133.1 GCA_002482705.1 Cyanobacteria bacterium UBA7694 | reverse complement strand
ACTGAAGGTGGCTTTTTCAGACAAAAAGCCCGCTTCCCGTTCTTCTAGCAGTTCCCGAATGGTTTTCTCCACACGCACTCTCCTTTGCCCTTAGGCTTCCAACTGGGCTAAATCCATCACGCGCCGGGCAATTTCCAGGGCTGCGTCTTTACGGCCAATACGCCGTGTTTGCTGAGCCATATAACCCAGACGCTCGGTATCGCGCAGCAGACTTTCAATGTAAAAAGCGCCATCACTTATATTATGTAGAATACTGGCGGCTCCATTTTCAAGCAGATAGTCGCTGTTGCGTTGTTCTTGCCCCGGAATGGGGTTGATGATCATCATCGGGCACCCGGCGGCCAGTGATTCTGAGCTGGAGAGTCCGCCAGGTTTGGTGACCATCAAATCGGAGGCGCGCATGAGTTCATGCACATTGCTGACAAACCCAAATACCTTACAGGGGATATTCAATGTTTGGCCAATTTGTGCCAGCTCAGAGCGCAGGGCTTCGTTTTTACCCGCCACCACCAGCAGTTGCATGGGGGTGGTGACATTTTGAAAAGAGCGCAGCAGGCCGGGCATATCCCCCACACCGTATCCTCCGCCCATAATCAAGACCGTGGGCAAATCGGATTTGAGGCCTAAGCGGTCACGCATCTCTAGCGGTGAGGGTAAGGTGGCGAAGATCGGGTCGACGGGAATCCCGGTCTGGTAAATACTTTTCACGGTTGCACCACGGGTAGTCAATTCGCGGGCAATTTCTTGGTTGGCGACAAAATAGGCATCCACTTCTTCGACAATCCAGAAGGCGTGGAGCGCAAAGTCGGTGACCACGGCATATAAAGGCAATGAAGATTTACGCTTCTTTTTCCAGCGGGAGATCAGTTCCATGGGTAAAAAGTGGGTACAGATCACCGCATCTGGGGAGAAGTCGTCCAGCAGGTCGCGGAAGTCGCCGGCTTGCATGGTTTCCAGCGACTGACGGATTTTGTCGTCGAGCTTTTCGTCGCGGTCATAACGGTCGTAAAAATAACCCCAGAGTTTGGGGGTGTTTTTGACCAAGGCCAGGTAGGTGCCGCCATATACTTTTTTATAAACGGTATTGATGTAATCGAGGGTGTCGACCAGTTTGACGTTGGCACCGGGGTAGAGGTTCTGTACCGCTTTGGCAATCGCTTCGGCGGCGCGGGTGTGGCCAGCCCCGGCGGTGACATGGGCGATTAAAATGCGGGGGGATTTTTTCCCGGCGTTAAAGTTGATGCTTTTTACCACATCGCCGGGCAACAATGTGTCGCGGCTTTCCCGTTGGGCATATTCAACGGCTTTCCCCAAAATGGGTTCGAGCTTGATCTCCAGATCCTTGGCCAATACATCATAGACTTGGGGATCAACGGCAATGGAGCGATTGAGCTTCTCGCGCACAACCTTTTTGATGAAATCGTATTTGTCCATACCGAGCGTCCTTAGGGGGCAATTTGAGATTCATTGTAACACAGGGCCTTTACAGGTTTTGGCGCAAATAAAAACCCCCACCTAGGGTGGGGGATAGTTATACGGAAATGGAAAAAAGAGAGAAAAGAATGTTTAGTTCCAGCGAATCTGGGGGGGCAGAGTGCGGGCTTTTTCGACAGCGGCGGAGACAGCGCCCATAGGCGGCATATGATAACCATATTGAATGGCGTTGGCGGCCATGGCGGCATACAGAGCACCTTTGTCAATGCCGTTGCCGTAACGGGCCAGGGTGGGGATGTCACCTGCGCCACTGACTTGCATCAGACGGGCGGTTGGTAAATCGGTGCCCGTGCGCATCAGGTCGGCTTGACCGGCCCAGGCGCTGAGTTGGTATTTGACATATTCACGCTCTTGTTTGCCTAAGAAGAGGCCGCCAGCGAGATAAGACATCATGGTGCGCTTAAAAGGTGTGTCAGCGGCTTTTAAGAACTTTTCGGAATCGGTGATGCCGACCATGGCCAAACGGTTGGCGATTTTGTAGTTCAGGGGGTGGGGTGGGCGCATGGTGTCATCAAAGAACTGGTGGAGGGGAACTTTTTGAACGGTAACCGGTAAGCTATTGGCTTGATAAGCATCAGCGGTCATGCCCGTCATGCCTTGGTACATGGCTTGGTTGACGTTATTGGCTGCTTTTTCAACGGGAGCCAGGAACTGTTGGATGCGAGCGGCGGTGGGGTTGGTGATTTCCATTTGAGTGTCCTCCACGAGATTCCGATAACTGTTTTCTAATTTGATTATGCCAGAGAAGTGGCAAAAACTTTCTTTAGGTTTGGTTAAGAGCTTCTAAAATTGTAGTAAATTTAGCGGACTTTTCCGAACTTCTGGTTCATATTGTCTGAGGACGGCTATTTTCATTTGGCTTGAAACTCATGTATCATGCGGAGATAGATGGGTTTTAACTCAGATAAGTGCGGGATTGTGTTTAAGTAAAGTTAATGAAATAATTAATTTTTGGTTAACATCACGCAAGCCCCCCTTGGTTTCTGCCGATAGGTAGGATACGATCAATTTGTCAGTTACGCACATTTCCCAAACGAGGTTTTAAGTCAGGTTATGAAAAAGATTGCTTCTCTCCTTGCCGCTTCCGCTCTCTTCAGCATGCTCACTGCTTGTGGCTCTGCCAACATGAATGCAGCTGTTATGCCCCCTGCTGCCCAGCCCAACACCGCTGTACAAGCTCAGTCCCTGACTGGCATTTATAAACAAATCACCCAAGGTGCAGAAGCTGCTTTTAAAGCACAAGACAAAGATGGTAGCGGTTTTATCACCCCCAACGAGTTTAATGTTTCTGACCCCGATACCTTCATGGCTTTTGACAAGCTGGACGGTAACAATGATGGCAAGCTCAGCAAAGGCGAATTCACCCCTGGTTTCTTCAGCCGCGCTCAAGACGTTTTCCAAATTAAAGCTATGGCCAGCTTCCTGTTCGACCAACTGGATCGCAACAATGACAAAAAACTGAGCCGTGCAGAAGCTTCTGCTTCTTTCATTCCGGGTGTAGCTCCCAACTATGACAAGTTCCTGAGCAAGCCCATGTTCAGCAGCAAGCCCCTGGATTATCTGCGCAAAACTGACTTCGAAAACCTTGTTGCTTTTGCGATGACCAACCCCAGCGCTGCTGGTGGTTCAGCTCCTGCTGATCCTGCCGCCCCCCCTGCTGCAGCCACTCGTTAAACGCGTCTGACACTTTGAGCGGGTCAGCCTTCCGGCTGGCCCGCTTAGCACTTTTTGCTGGATTAACGCAGAGCGATTGCGCTCGGCTCTAGGCAAAGAGTGGTAGGGTCTTCATCAACTATGGTATAGAATAGAGTAAGTCCTAGAATCAAGCAGAGACAAACCAAGGAGCTAGGTACATGTTTGAGCGGTTTACAGAAAAAGCGATCAAGGTGATCATGTTGGCCCAAGAAGAAGCCCGCCGCCTGGGTCATAACTTTGTAGGGACAGAGCAAATTCTGCTCGGTCTGATCGGTGAAGGGACAGGCATTGCCGCAAAGACATTAAAAAGCCTGGGCGTCACCCTTCGCGATGCACGTGTTGAAGTCGAAAAGATTATTGGTCGAGGCTCCGGTTTTGTGGCCGTGGAAATCCCATTTACTCCGCGCGCTAAGCGTGTGCTTGAGTTGTCCTGGGACGAAGCCCGCCAGCTCGGTCACAACTATATTGGCACCGAACACCTGTTACTCGGTCTGATCCGGGAAGGGGAAGGCGTTGCCGTGCGTGTGCTCGAAAATGTGGGCGTTGAACTGACCCGCGTCCGTTCCACCGTGATTCGGATGTTGGGCGAAACCACCACCACGACCACCACTTCCCAGGCGCGCAGTAAGACGCCCACGTTGGATGAGTTTGGTACCAACCTCACCCAACAGGCGGAGGACAATCGCCTTGACCCGGTCATTGGCCGGGAAAAAGAGATTCAGCGCGTGGTCGAAATTTTAGGCCGCCGCACCAAGAACAACCCAGTACTGATTGGGGAGCCCGGTGTCGGTAAGACCGCAATTGCGGAGGGCCTGGCTCAAATGATCACCTCGGGCACCGTGCCGGATATTCTCGCTGACAAGCGCGTGATTATGCTCGACATTGGTTCGCTCGTTGCTGGTACCAAATACCGGGGCGAATTTGAAGAGCGCCTGAAAAAAATCATGGAAGAAATTCGCAATGCCGGGAATATTATTCTCGTGATTGATGAAATGCACACCTTGATTGGCGCTGGCGCCGCTGAAGGAGCCGTTGATGCAGCCAATATTCTCAAGCCCGCCTTGGCCCGTGGTGAACTGCAATGTATCGGTGCCACCACCCTTGATGAATACCGCAAACACATTGAGCGTGATGCGGCTTTAGAACGCCGCTTCCAGCCCGTCACCGTGGATCAGCCTTCGGTCGAAGATACGATTTCGATTTTGTGGGGCCTGCGTGACCGTTATGAGTCTTACCACAAACTCAAGATCTCCGATGAAGCCCTGGTAGCTTCGGCCCGTTTGGCCGACCGCTACATTTCCGATCGCTTCCTGCCCGATAAAGCGATCGATTTGATGGATGAGGCCTCTTCCAAAGTGCGTCTGCGCAACACCATGTTGCCCCCAGAAGCCAAAGAATTGGAAAAAGAGCTCAAAGAAGCGATCAAGAAAAAAGAAGAGGCCATTCGCGATCAAAACTTTGAATTGGCGGGTCAATTCCGTGATCAGGAACAAACCATTCGCGATCAAATCCGTGAAATGACCCTGGAATGGAAAGAGAAAAAGGGGCAAACTCCCAAACTCGTCGTCACTGAGGACAATATTGCCGAAGTGGTTGCCGGTTGGACCAAGATCCCGGTTTCCAAACTGACCGAAGGGGAAACCGAACGCCTGCTCAAAATGGAAGAAGTGTTACACCAGCGCATTATTGGCCAAACGGAAGCCGTGGAAGCCATTTCGCGCGCCATCCGCCGCACCCGTGCCGGGCTGAAAAACCCCAAACGTCCGATCGGTGCCTTTATCTTCTCCGGCCCCAGCGGTGTGGGTAAAACCGAGTTGGCAAAAGTGTTGGCCTCGTTCTATTTTGGCTCTGAAGAAGCGCTGATTCGTGTGGATATGTCCGAGTACATGGAGCGCCATTCCGTGTCCAAGCTGATTGGTTCGCCCCCGGGTTATGTGGGTTTCCAAGAAGGTGGGCAATTGACGGAGCTGGTGCGCCGCAAGCCTTATTCCGTCATTCTCTTTGACGAAATTGAAAAGGCGCATCCGGATACCTTCAACGTCTTGTTGCAGATCATGGAAGATGGCCGCCTGACCGACTCTCGCGGTCGCGTCATCGACTTCAAGAACACC
>DLGM01000152.1 GCA_002482705.1 Cyanobacteria bacterium UBA7694 | reverse complement strand
AGGCACGGTGATGTCATGGCTGATACGGTGCATCAGCAGACCGTCGCATTTTTGGAAGGACTCGTTAAAATGACAGGCCTGCTCGCCGTCCCGAAATGAGATCCCAAAAGAAATCCTTCACATTACCTGCCCACAAGAGGCATCTTTCATGAACAAAAACGGCATACCCAAAGAAGTGAAAGCTGAACTCGAAGCAGGGTGTTTTTCCCCTTATTTAGTCACTTCTAGTGATAACCCTTTTCATAAAATCCCCAAAATACAAGGCCATAGCAACCATGCATAAGCATCTCAAATTTACTTTTATCGCAGGCACCTTAGGAATGAACTTATTCACAGTTGATATCGCTCAGGCAGCCAAACCACTCCCTAAAGCCACACCAACCCCCAAAGCCACAGCCAAGCCAGCTTCCAAAATCACTCCTACAGCCACACCTGTTCCGGTAGTGAATTTTAAATTTAAATCTGCCGTAATTATGCAAAACGGTGATATCAAGCCAGTTCCCCGCAATGAATTTACTGTTGCCCCCTTTACAATGGCCTCTGTTGAGCAGGAATTAATCAAACGAAATAATCCGGGACCCAAGCCACCCGAAGCACTGGAAAAACCTGAGCGCACACCAGAAATACAACAGTTCATCACCTACCTTGGAATCGTTTCAAAGCGGTACCCCAACGACAAAAATAAGCTTGTGGAAACTCTGTTTGACCGATTCGGAAGTAAAACCTCTGATCTATGGGATCAAGCAGCCATTCAATTGAAGAAAGAACTCGAACAAAACACAGCCCGATTGGCTTTTTTGCACTGGGAGTTGAAAGCATATGAAGGCAAAAAAGCTTTAATTGAAGAATGGTCTAAAACACAAAAAGTATATACATTCAAAACCGATCTCGACGGAGAAGCCAAACTGTCCCTGGAAACAGGTCAATGGTATGTTAACGGTTCTTATGAGATCAGCAGCTCAAACTCACAAATCAAATGGATCGATGTCCCTTTATCTGTGGTTGTTGGCCTGGAAAAATTTGAATTGAGCAATGATAACGGTACCGTGACAAATAAGCCTGATTAGGCTAAGCAACAACTTTCCCCGTGTCAAGAAAAGTGTGGCCGCCGAACAAAAACGCCAATGTCCCGGTTGTCACCAGCCATGGCTTTTGCCCGAGGCTTGGCACGGGCACTTTTATTTCCGGTGTGACCCCTGTGGCTTATTGTCCAATATCGCGGCTCATCTCGTCCATTGAGCCCCCGCAATGGCAGTGGCCCCCACCGCTTGAGCCTGTGCCCATGTTATCATCCCCCTATGCACCTCCCAATCATTTACCGCGACGCACACTTGATTGCCGTTCACAAACCCGCCGGGCTCTTGGTCCACCGCTCTCCGGTCGACCCCTCGGAAACGGAGTTTGCCGTGCAACTGCTGCGCGACCAAATTGGCCAGTATGTGTATCCGCTGCACCGCCTTGATCGGCCCACGTCGGGGATCTTGCTGTTTGTCCTGGACAGCGAAGCGGCAGCAGGGCTCTCGGAGCAATTTTTACACCACACGATCCACAAGGCCTATCTGGCGATTGTCAGGGGATATGCCCCCGAAAACGCCCATATCGATCACCCCGTCAAAGCCCAGGTCGACAAATACACCAAAGCCAGTCAGCCCCAGGGCATTACCGACCTCTACCGGCTGGCCACCTGCGAACTGCCGATCCCCAACGACAAATACCCCCACAGCCGCTACAGCCTGGTCGAACTCAGGCCGCACACCGGCAGAAGGCACCAGCTGCGCTACCACCTGAAACATCTCGCCCACCCGATCATTGGCGATCCGCGTTACGGCAAGCGCGTCCACAACGACCTGTTTAAAACCCACTTCGACAGCCACCGGCTGTTATTGGCCTCGGTCGAACTGCGCTTTACCCATCCCCTGACGCAGCAGCCGGTGCACCTCCAGTGCCTGCCCAGCCCAGACTTTATGGCGGTCGCCACCCACTTGGGCTGGGCCGACCTGATCCAATCCAGGTGCAGTTCCGCCCCCCTGGCCGGGCCGCAGGCATATCCCGCCTGAACGCTCCGCTGCGGCCCCTTAGCGCAGGTCAGAACGAATCGCCCACCGCAGCAGGGCGCTTTTTGAGCGCGGATTGGCGTAACGCTCCTGGGGTGTGGGGCGGATCGCCTCGGGGCTGATTTCGCGGTAGAGGCCTGCTGCCAATCCCGCCTCCAAAGCCTGTTGGACGCGCTTGTCTTCGCCGGAATGGAATGACAAAAGGGCCACCCGACCGCTGGGATTCAGGCAAAAGGGCACATTCCGCAAGAACTGCTCAAGCACCGCAAATTCGTTATTGACGGCAATGCGCAGCGCCTGGAAGCTGCGGCGAATCGAGCGATTGACGTCGGCCTGGGTGTTTTTTAAGGCCGCTTTGATCACCCGCGTCAGGTCAGAGGTGGTGGCAATCGGTTTTGTGTGTTCACAAATCGCCTGGGCCAGCAGGCGCGCATAGGGCTCATCGGCATAATCCTTGAGCATCTGCGCCAAAGCCTCTGGGGAGAGGCTGCGCAGCAGGGCCGAAGCCGGTTGGCCTTGGTGGGGGTTGAGGCGCAAATCGAGCGGCCCGTGGCGCTTAAAGGTAAAACCCCGCTCGGGGTTATCGAGTTGCATCGAAGAGATACCCAAATCCGCCAGGATAAAGTCGAAACCGCTGTCGAGGGTCTGTAACAGCTTGGGGATCCCGGCAAAATTCAGCTGTTGCGAGCGCCATTCTGCTTCGCTAAAGCCCAGAGCGCGCAGACGCTGGGTGGTGCGCGCCAGTTCAATCGGGTCGACGTCGATGCCAATCATGCGGCCGCCCGGACGCACCCTGGGCAACAATACCTGGGTGTGGCCGCCAAAGCCGAGGGTGGCGTCTAAACCGACCTCGCCGGGCTGGGGGTTCAAAATCTCGACAATTTCGTTGACGCAGATCGACAAATGCATGCCCGCCGGGGTATTGCCTTTGGCCACCACCTTTTGCACCGTTGCCGGGTATTGCTCAGGGTTCAGCTCTTTGTATTTTTCGTGGAAGTGGCTGGGATGGGTGCCCTTGTAGCGGGGCCGACGCGGGCGCGGGGAATCGTTCGGGTCGGTGCTCATACAGGGGTCACTGCCTTTGCGGGTTTGCCCTCAGTGTATCAAATTTGGGTGTATTTTTTATTCGAGTTATAACTTTTATCGACCGGATATTTGCGCTGATTTTTGGCCAATTTCTGGCGCACGGCCTGGGTCAAATCGATCTCAAAATGCGCGGCCAAATAGCTGACAAACACAAACACATCCGCCAATTCGTCGGCAATGGCTTCTTTCTCAACCGCAGCGACTTCGGCCTCGTTTTTCCAGAGAAACAGCTCACCGAGCTCAGCCACTTCGATGTTTAAGCCAATCAATAAATCTTTGAGGGTGTGAAACTGCTTCCAATTGCGCTGGTCGCGAAAGGTCATAATTTCCTGTTCCAGTTCAGAGAGATGCATCAGGGAGTCTCCTCGGGGGATGAATGGGGAATCGCTTCCCCTATCCCC
>DLGM01000455.1:3897-8183 GCA_002482705.1 Cyanobacteria bacterium UBA7694 | reverse complement strand
AGGCCCGTGGGGCTTCTTCGGCCGCTTCCGCCGCCAATGCCGCGATTGACACCGTTAAGAACCTGATCAACCCCACTCCCGAAGGGGAATACTTCTCGGTGGCCGTCAGCTCTGATGGCAGCTATGACATCCCCGAAGGCCTGATGTTCAGCTTCCCGATTCGCTCTAACGGCAGCGAGTGGGAAATTCTCCAAGGGGTTGAACTCAACGACTTCTCCCGTGAGAAGATTGCGGCTACCACCCAGGAATTGCTTGAAGAGCGCGAAGCCGTTCAGGAATTACTCGGCTAAAGCCCCCGCTCAGACCCATTGTTTCAGAGAGGCGCGATTTATCGCGCCTCTCTGTGTGTCTAGGGGGGCACTGTTGCAGTGGAAGTAAAGGGGAAATCGATAGAAATGTTTCCTTGACAAAAATATGACCAATAGTCATAATTAAATCTATGACCACCCAAGCCCGTCGTCTCCGTGAAAAAGAACAGCGCCGCAATGCCATTCTGGATGCGGCTGAAACGCTCTTTTTTGGCAAAGGTTTTGCCGCTACCACGATGGATGACGTGGCCACACGCACCGAGCTGAGCAAAGGCACCCTGTACCTGTACTTTAAAAACAAAGAAGAGCTTCAGCTCGGGCTCAACGTGCGGGCCAAACGCCAACTTTATGACATGATGTGTCATGTGCCAGAAGGGTTGCCCGGCCTCGAAAAAGTTGTGGCCTTGGGGCAGGTGTATTTGCGTTTTGCCCTTGAACACCCCAACTACCATGCCACGATGCTCAGTTGCATGAATCAAGAGGGGGAGGGCCTCACCCAACACAATCCCTTTGCTGAGGAAGCACATCTCTATGGTGAAAAGGCCCTGCACATCTTAATTGACACGATTGTCGCCGGACAGCAGGATGGCAGCATTGATCCCCAGTTACAGCCTTTTCCCACGGCCATGTTGCTGTGGGCCCAACTCTCGGGGCTGACCGAAATCATGGCCGCCAAACGTCAATATTTTGCCGACCAAGGCCTCAAGGAAGGAGATCTCTACGCTTATGCCTTTGTGCTGACCCGTAAAACCTTGGGCAGCTAAATTTTTTTAACGTAAATATGACCGATAGTCACAAAATTATCATAAGTTTAATGGAGGCTACGTATGCCCACTGCATTTGTTACCGGAGCCACGGGTTTATTGGGTTCAAATTTGGTTCGCGAACTGGTTCAACAGGGTTATCAGGTCAAGGCTTTGGTGCGCTCACTGGACAAAGCCCAACGCATTCTCGGTGACTTACCCGTCACCTTTGTGCAGGGTGATTTGGGGGATATTCCCGCCTTTGCTCCTGCCATGGCGGGCTGTGATGTCCTGTTCCACACCGCCGCTTATTTCCGCGAGTATTACCAGCCGGGTGATCACTGGGCCTTGCTCCAGCGCTACAATATCGACGCCACCCTTCAGATTTTAGAGGCTGCGGAAGCCCATGGGGTTAAAAAGGCCATTTATACCAGCTCCTCGGGCGTTATTGATAAAGCCTCCGGCAACGAAAGCAGTGGGCCCAACCCGACCGCTACCCACAACCTCTATTTCAAAAGCAAAGTTATTGCTGAAGAGCGGGTCAAGGCCTTTTGCCAGAGCCATCATTTGCCTGTGGTCATGATTTTGCCCGGTTGGATGTTAGGGCCGGGAGACGAGGCTCCCACCGCCAGCGGTCAGCTCATTCTCGATGCTGTCCAAGGCAAACTGCCGGGTTATTTTGAGGGGGGCACCAGTACTGTGGATGCCCGGGATGTTGCCACTGCGATGGTCGCAGCCGTGGAGCATGGGCAGCCCGGTGAACGGTATATTGTGGCCGGAAAATATGTGAGTATGCAAGACATGATGCAGGCCATTGAGCGTGTCACGGGAGTGAAGGCCCCCCGGCGACGTTTTCCCAAGGGCCTGATGTTATTGGTGGCAGCACTCATGGAAAATAAGGCGCGTTTGACGCGTAAACCCAGTGTTATGAGCGTGGATGGGGTGAAAACGATGATGGATCAACACCAAGTCAATTCTGAACGTGCAATCCGCGAACTCAAAATCCGGTTCCGTCCTTTGGACGAAAGTATCCGTGATGAAGTTCTTTGGTTTGTTCAGCACCAACGCTTAAATTTGACGCAGATGCCCAAGTTTAAAACTGAAAAACAAGCTGCATTGGTTTAATTTATCGGGGGACATACAAAAATATGTCCCTCTGTTCTATATCAACACAGAGTCTTGAGCTGTTCGATTGTAAAAAGCCCGTAACGACTGCCATTCCTCATATCTATAAATAAAAGATTCTGGCTCACGGCTCTGGTCAATAAGCGATTCAAACGCTATACTTTGCATATCCAGTCAGCGAGAGATAGCCATGAATTATCCGGCCCTATTAGCGGAGGTTTGTCAGGCCCGAACAAACACCTGGCAAAGCCTTGGACAGCTAGATTCAGACGTTTTGGCCCCCATTATTAACCCTGCTCTGATGGGTGCACCAGCATGGCCCGCCTTGCGCCAAGCGTTTGTTAAAATTGAACGACCGGAAAGTATTTTACTCGCCAGTGATGGCCTTTCTGACCCCTATGAAGATGGCCCCAGCACGGGCTTTGGTTTAGAGTTTATCCTCGAATCTCCTGATCTTTGGCTGCGTACCGAGATCGCCCATTTGCAAAACAGTTGGGCCACTCAGATCCTGTTACAAGTGGCCCAAACGGCGGCTGATCACGGGGGTATTGCCCGTTTACTCGAAAGTCACGGCGTTTTATCCATGGAAGTATGGGATGTGGATATCCCTGCTCCGTTTTTGGGCCCGGAAGGCCAAACGGGGGTCATGCTTGGTCTGGCTGCTTCCTCTTTGCCTCGTCACTTCAACACTCCTGTCGGAGAAATTCGTTTGGTACCGATCACCCTGCTCACCGCTGTTGAACTCAAATATATTCTCGACAATGGTGCCGTAGGGCGTCAGGCCTTGGCTGAGCTACTGACCCAAAGTTATTTGGGCCATGCCAGTTCCCTCGATCGCACTTCCCTGAAGTGATCCTGAAATACCCCAAGGATTGGAGATGCTCGCATGCCCCCGGAAGCCCCTTTCCCCAGCAATGAAAAAGAGCGCCTGCGAACACTGCTCAGCCAAAATTTACTCGATACTCCCTCTGAGGAGATGTTTAACGAGCTGGTCGAACTGGCCGCTACGTTAACAGATATGCCGATCGCTCTGATTTCTTTGCTCGATACCGAACGCTTGTGGTTTAAGGCCCGGCATGGTTTGGAGGTCGATGAAGTACCGCGCACTCAGGCATTTTGTGCGTATACAATTCTCGATTCGATACCCTTGATTGTCGAAGATGCCAGCCAAGACCCCCGTTTTGCTGACAATCCCTTGGTTCTCGCTGAATCAGGCATCCGTTTTTATGCAGGCATTCCCCTGGAGATGAAAGACGGTTCCTGCCTCGGCTCGCTGTGTGTACTTGACCGGCAAAAACGCACCCTGAATACCTCCCAAATTGCTTCGCTCAAACTACTGGCCCGACAAGTCGTACGCCTGTTTGAACAGCGTCTAGAATTACAGCAGTCTGCCAATCAAGATTCCCTTCAGCGCCAATTAACGCGGGTTATTGGCTCAGACTTGCGCAATCCTATCTGGAATGCCGAAGTTTTTTTGGAAATTTTAGACCGCCAAGGTTTGTTGCCCTCCCATGCCGCCCGTGACATTGCCGAACGGATGCACGCCGATCTTCACCAGAGCAGTCACCTGCTTGAACGGTTATTGGCCTGGATTGAAATTCGTCAACAGTACCGCGAAGGCCAAGCCATTGCGGAAGAAATCGAGCTGCGCCCGGAAGTGGTACGGGCGCTCCACACGATTCGCACTCCGGCCAATGTAAAACAGCTTGAACTCGTGAATGCTGTGCCCGAAGGGCTGAAGGTCTGGGGACATCGCCCAATTCTGACTTTTGTGCTCCACCATTTGTTGCACAATGCCCTGCGCTTCACCGAACGCGGGCATATTGCCGTCACGGCTTCACAACAGGGGCCGGAAATCCATATTACCGTTGCTGACACGGGAATGGGCATCAGCGCCGAACGCCAGACTGAGTTGTTTGACTGGTCTCGTCGCCAGACGTTGGGGGACCAGCCGCGCAGCAAAGGCTTGGGGCTCGGTCTACTGATGAGTCAAGAACTTCTGCGTCTTGAGCAGGGACAGCTCTGGTGTGAAAGTACGTTAGGCATTGGCAGTCAGTTCCACTTTAGGCTCTTGGCTTAGCGCCTTTTACATCGTCGGTTTCTGAAGCAT
>DLGM01000455.1:0-3889 GCA_002482705.1 Cyanobacteria bacterium UBA7694 | reverse complement strand
AGGTATTATGTCTCCAAAAGGCTTTTATGGTGATGTTTTAGCACCTCTAGGATCTTGTCGTGACGTCTTTTTTCAGTTGCTTGTGGCCAAGCCTCGCGCTGTGATCGTTTCCTTGTATCTCTGGGTATGAACAACCAAGAGTCTGATATTTTGTTGAAAGAAGAAAAGGGAATCAAACCCATGAACATTTACGTTGGAAACCTGTCCTACCAAGCGGATGAACAGGATCTCGGCGATCTGTTTGCCACTTACGGAGAAGTAGTCAGCGTGCGCGTCGTCATTGACCGCGAAACAGGGCGTCCTCGGGGCTTCGGCTTTGTCGAAATGGCTTCGGATGAAGAGGCTCGGACCGCGATTGAAGCTCTGAACGGTCAAGAACATTTGGGACGTCAGTTGAACATCAACGAAGCGCGTCCGCGTGAACAAGGCCAACGCCGAGGTGGCCAAGGTGGCGGCTACGGTCGTTATTAACCCCTAATCCCCTTTCAAGAGCGTCCGAATTTTCGGGGGCTCTTTTGTTGCCAACACCCCAACCCAGCCTTGACAAGCTGTTTGGGAAGCGTTAATCTATTAATTAGATATTAAACCGTTCAATATGAAAGGAATTTGCGATGCAGTCCATTCTCCACCGTGCTGAAACCCGAGGTCACGCAAATCACGGCTTCTTAGATACTCACCACACCTTTAGCTTTGCCAGTTATTATGATCCCAATCGCATGCATTTTGGTGCATTGCGCGTTTTAAACGACGATCTGGTCAAGGGAGGGGGCGGGTTTGGCACCCATCCTCACAACAATATGGAAATAGTCTCTATTCCTTTGCTCGGCGATTTACAACACCGAGACAGCATGGGCAATGGCGAAGTGATCCGCCAAGGCGACATTCAGGTCATGTCCGCAGGTACAGGGATAACCCATTCAGAATTTAATCCCAATGCGGATCGCCCGGTCAACTTCCTGCAAATCTGGATCATACCCAACGCAGCCAACGTCAAACCCCGTTATGAGCAGCAAACCTTTGCCCGCGAAGATCGGAAAAATCGCTTGCAGACAGTGGTTTCCCCCGATCGCAGTGGGTTATGGCTACATCAGGATGCTTGGTTCTCCCTTGGGCACTTTGACGCCGGATTTTCAGGCGAGTACACCCTGCACGCCCCCCACCATGGCGTCTACGCCTTTGTGATCAGCGGAGATGTCGAAATCGGCGGAGAAACGCTGCATCGCCGCGACGGGATCGGCCTCTGGGAAACCGATAAAGTGACCTTCCAGGCCAGCTCCGAGACCGAATTATTGCTCATTGAAGTGCCTATGGCTTAAACCGCAGTTCTGCTGGAGCCAACGCAGGTGTGACTGGAGTAAAGTAGGAATCGCAAGCCCCTCTTGTAATAATGTTAATTTTGTACTAAAATTATGTTTATATTCGCTTAACCTGACATCCCAAGAGGTTATTCCCATGGTTCGTATTCTCCTCCCGCTCACCCTGCTGGCTCTCACAGCCTGTAATGCCGCTGCTCCTTCCGCTTTCCAACCGACCCCCAATCGCCTCAATGCCGCTTCCGCCATTGGTACCCAAGGGGTCAAAGAGTCGCGCTTTGCCTTTAATGGCGATCGCACCGAACTGACGGGCACCGTCATTTATGACAATGGCGAAACCAAGCTGTTCACCACCCTTCGCCGTCCCACCACCGGCAGCAGCGTCACCGCTGAAACTTCCGTTTTGCAAAACGGATCTCTGCAACGCAAATATGCCACCCAACCGGCGGAAGCTACCTTTGTCATCCGCTTGGCCGCCAACAGTGGCTTGGCCGATGTTCACCGCGAATTACAAGAGCGTTACCGTCTGGCTGGACTGTACTAAACACCCATGAAAACGCAGCTCACCCTCGCCCTCTCCATCGTCGCCCTCTTGAGCGCTTGCCAATCAGCTCCAGTTTCACTGCCCGTGGCCAATCCGGCCCTGCGAGCGCAGGCCAATCGCAATCCCCTGGCCTTGGGTGAGCGTTTCTTGTGTGCCATTGAACCCGGTGACAATACGGCTTCGCTCAAGGTCAAGGATTTGACCAATGGCAGCGTGCGCTCCGTATTTGTGCCCGGCCGGATTTTGAGTATCGATGGGGTTCCCAGTGCCCGCAAGCTGTATATTAGCTCTCAGCAAGGTACCCAGCAGCCCGACTACTCTCTCTATGAAGTCAATGTCGAAACCCTCGCCATTCGCCGGATTGCCTCCTTCTCACAAGCTGGTCTCCGCCCCACCGACTTTGTCGTCGATGGGGATATGGTACATGCGGTGGGTACCCGCCAAAACCAGGGGGTTTTGCTGTCTTATAATCTCAAGGGCGGCGGATGGCAGAATGTGGCCTATGGCCTGAAACCCGGTGCTCTTGAATGGGGGCGCGATAACCGCACTCTGCAAGCGATTGCCTTTGATGACGAAAACATCACCCGTACCACTGTAGACATTGTCGCCAAACGCATTACTGGCGTACAGACCTATGCCCATGGCGTTCCCTTTGGCAACAATATTGGCGTTGCAGCCCCCCAAGGCGATTTTTATTATACCCTGCACCAGTTACAGGGGCAGGTCGAAATTTTTGCCTTTGACATTTCCAATGGGGCCTCTAATCGCTTGGTCTCTACAGACCAGATTCTGGGCGTTTTGTACAGCAGCGCCATCAGCCGGGATGGACGTTTCCTGTATGCCACCGTCGATGACAAAGTTCAACGTTATGAGTTGGTAGGCACCCAGTTACGCCGTTTGCCCCCCATTCCCCTGCGCCATCCAGAAGCCCGATTTTTGGCCTTATCCCCCGACAACCGCACCTTATACGTCTCCCATGAAGGGACAACCCAGGTCAGCCAAGTCCAGTTGAGCGGCCCCACTCCCGTGGTTGCAGAAGTGCCCATGCCCGGTCTTAGCAACGAGTTATTCATCCTGTAAATGCCAGCCCAACGTTTTTTTGCTGCTTTATTATTGGCGCTCAGCCTGAGCCCTGCTGTTCAGGCGGCGACTCCTGTGGTCTGGGAAATCCAGAGCCCTGCCGCCATGACCTTTGACGAGGTGGGACGCTTACAGGATACGGTGCTGCGCCAGTGGCAACAGGTACAGGCCGCCTACCGCCCGGTGGACCGCAATGCCATTCAACCCCTGCTGACTCAAGCCGGGCAAATCCTGCAAGGCGGGGTCGCCACCGCCCCTGAAAAACTGCGTGACGCCCACACCGCCCTGCTCAATGCCCAAATACTCATGATGCCCTCCCGTACCGTTGAGCTGCGCGGAGCCCTCATTGATGCCGATTTAATCCAGCCCAATGCTGACGCGATTGGCAAATTGCTCGACAAACTCCAGGCCGCCGGGTTTAACGCTATCTTCCCTGAGGTGTTCCGTCGCGGTTATGCCCTTTACCCCAACCGCGTGGCCGAAGTGGAGCCCCGTTATGCCAAGAGTGGCATTGACGTCATGCGGGTCCTCACGGAACAGGCCAAAGCCCGGAATATGCAGGTCTATCCTTGGTTGTGGGCCTTCCGGGTCTTTTCCCCCAGTCTCAGCACCGACAACCCGGTATCGGCCCGTTTGCCTGCGCTAGCGGCCCAGCCCATGAAGCCGGTGCCCAGCAATGATACGGGCGAGGGTCTGGAAGACGAATCCAAATCGTTTATGAGCCCCGCCTCTCAAGAGTGGCGCGAACTTCTGATTACCATGGCCACCGATTTGGCCCGCACCTATCCCATTCAGGGCATTCTGCTCGACTATGTGCGTTATGGCAATAACCAGACCGAAGACCAACTCAGCTACAGCCTGTTTCAAATGGACTATTTCCGCCGCGTTGGCAATTTCCCTCCCAAACAGATTGACCCGGCTTCCGATCTCGCCACCGAATGGCATTTCTGGC
>DLGM01000408.1:4420-6831 GCA_002482705.1 Cyanobacteria bacterium UBA7694 | reverse complement strand
CTCCAAACGCACATTGAGAATTAAATCGGCCCCTTTGGCCTGTTCTTTCATGCGCAGGGTCGCTTCACGGCGAGCCCGGTCGAGTAACGTTTCGTAGGTACTGACATTGCCACCCACCAAATTGCGCAGGCTGGCAAGAAACACTTTGAAGTAATCGACAGCAATCACAACGCTGCCGACCACCAATTGGGAGTGAGCCACTTCCCGGTCGTCGGGCAAGGTTTTAAAATTGGTGGCAGGGAGCTGTAAAAACTGTACTTCTCGTTCTTTGATCGAGGCATAGTGTTTGGCCTCGGCACGGCTCCCGGCAAAATAACCAATCGCGAGGAGGATCGCGAAAACAATCAGAGTATCCATCTTTACTCCACCCGTACGGCAGTGCCATAAACATAGAGTTCTGCAGCCCCTTGTGCCACAGCCGAAGTTGCAAAGCGCACATTCAAGACGGCATTGGCATTTAAACTTCTGGCCTGGGCAGTCATACGGTTAAGGGCCTCTTCCCGGGCTTCTTGCAGCAACTCGGTATAACCTTTGAGTTCGCCCCCGACAATATTTTTCAACGAGGCCATAATGTCGCGGCCCACGTGTTTGGCACGTACTGTACTGCCATTGACCACGCCATAATGCTCCACAATACGTTTACCGGGCACAGACTCTAGGTTGGTGATAATCATAATAAATACCTACATTTTTCTAATCTCCCTTCATTATCCACATAAATTATGGCAAAGCAAGTGGGGGCCCCCTTGCTTTCAACGCACAGCGTCAAAAACTTTTGGGCTGAAATCCCGATCACAGCATGGATATTCGCCATTTTCGGTGCTATGATGGTAAACGACCTTACCCCCGCGATGGAGCTGGCTGATGAATAGCGATTCCCCCATTTTTCAGATGCAACACCTAGAGACCGAAATTCTGGCCGAAGTGGCCGAGCGCGCCCTCGAAAAGTCGTTGGCCAGTCAATCCCCAGAATTTGTCCTCAATGAAGTGGCCTATCGCGAATTGCTCCGTCTGCACAAAAAACACCCCAAAGTGGCCTACTGGCAAAATATTTACGGTTCCCTCAACCGCTTAACCCGTGACGAACAAATTCGTCAATTGACCACGCTCACCCAAGAATATGCCCGTGACGTGATTGGCCACTTTGACCCCAAAGTCTACCGTTTTGCCACCAGTATGGTGCCCCACATTATGTCCCTGTTTCTCGACTCCCAACTCTCTTGGCGCAAGGACTCCTTCCAAGAAAAGGTCATGATTGAGGGGCACGTTGAAGCCGCCCGTAAATTGAGTGAAAAGGGCACCGTTATTTTAGTGCCTACCCACAGCAGCAATATGGATTCAATTGCCGTAGGGTGGTCGGCCTTCCGTTCCGGGCTCCCCCCCGTAACCTACGGGGCGGGGAAAAACCTCTTTACCAATCGCATTCTCAGCTTTTTTATGCAAAACTTGGGTGCCTACCGCGTCGATCGCCGCATTAAACACGAGCTGTATAAAACCGTCCTCAAGACCTATTCATTGGTCATTCTCGAACGTGGGTTCCACAGCTTGTTTTTCCCCGGTGGCACGCGCAGCCGTTCTGGTTTGGTCGAGCAGCATCTCAAACTGGGCTTGATGGGGACGGGTTTAGAAGCCTATATCAACAATTTGCGCAACAAAAAAGCCAAACCCAATATTTATATTGTGCCCTGTACCATTAACTATTATTTGGTGCTGGAAGCCGAAACCCTGATTGATGACTACCTCAAAGAACAGGGCCAATCGCGCTATATCATTGAAGATGATGAATCGTCTAAATTTCTGAAAACAGCCAGTTATCTCAAAAAAACCTTACAGCTCGACGCCAGTTTATTTATCCGCTATTGCCCACCCATGGATATTTTTGGCAACTTGGTTGATGAAGAAGGGGTTTCTTAGGACCGCCAGGGGCGCGCCATTGATCCGAGCAGCTATGTCAAAAACTGGGGCGGTGAAATCACTGAAGATCGCAACCGCGACCACGAATACACCCGCGAAGCCGGACGATTGGTGGCTGAAAGTTATCTCAAAAACAACGTCATTCTCTCTCCCCATTTGGTCTCTTATGTCCTGTTCCGGTATATGGTTTATATTAACCCCAAACTCGACCTGTACCAGCTCATTCGCATTGGTGCCCGCGAAGCAGTCATTCAGCGCTCCGATTTAATTCGCATGATTGACAGCTTTAAACACTTTCTGGCTGACCAAGAGTACAAAGGCATCCTGCGCCTGGCCACCACCCTGAAAAAGAAACCCGCCGACCAGATTTTGGACGAAGCCCTCAAGTATTTACAAATGTTTTATTCCAAAGAGATCGTTTTTGCCCGCGAGGACCGCATCCACGTTCAAGACATGCGCCTGTTGTTTTTCTACCACAACCGTCTGCGCGGTTACCA
>DLGM01000408.1:3814-4413 GCA_002482705.1 Cyanobacteria bacterium UBA7694 | reverse complement strand
CCGCGTCAAATCATTGAAACGGTACTCGAAACACGGATGCCCACGGGCGAACTCTCTTTGGTGGGCGGAACTTAACGCACTCGCTCAATAAAGAGCATCTGACGGTCTTCCAGTTCTTTCATCGCCTGAAGTAAAGTCAAGCGATCAAAGGCCAAGACGCTGTGCAATTGCCCCACACACAGGCTTCCATCGATCGATTCGAGCAGTTGTAAAGCCACTACCGACAAAGTGTCTGTCCGTTGGGGACGCATGATCACTTCGGGTAAGTCCGCATCCTGATAGTCCATCCACAGTTGGGAAAATGCCTGGCGATAATGGTGCGCACTCTCAATCTGGGCATTGCTGACAGGGTTCCAGACGCCAGAAGCGGTGTCCCTCGGAACAAATAATAAATTGCCGCTATCCCAAGCCATCAGGTCTTGCAGCATGGTTTCTGGCTCTAATTGTTTGCCTTTGAGATCAACCCGCAGGATGCGTCCCAGCCCAATCCAGAGCCCACCTTCTTGGAAAGAGTTCCAGAGCAGGCACTGCCCCGTTTGTTCTTCTTCCAAAAGTGTTTTGACTAAGGTTTCAAGGCCAAAGTCTTCGAAATGGCGCAC
>DLGM01000408.1:0-3718 GCA_002482705.1 Cyanobacteria bacterium UBA7694 | reverse complement strand
CGCAGCAGCGGCTGCAGCTGACGACACGAGAAAAAACGGTGCTGAGGGGTCTTTTGTAAACAGGTGAGAATCAGATGGCTCAGATCTGTTCCCAACTGGGGCAATAACTCATAAGGGGGCACAGGGTCTTGGTTGAGAATGGCATAGGTGGCCATCGCCGGGTTGTCAGCGGCAAAGGGAAGCTGCCCGGTAAAGAGTTCATACATTAACACCCCAAACGAAAAAATGTCGCTCTGGGGAAAGGCGCTGCGGTTATTCTGAATTTGTTCGGGAGCCATATACTCCATGGTTCCCACCAGTGCATGGCGCGAGGCGTGGCTGTCCCCCCCCGGCAAGCGCGCAATGCCAAAGTCGAGCAGTTTGACCTTGTTGTTCTNNNNGTTATCGGGTTTGAGATCACAGTGCACAATCCCACGTGTATGCACCTCTTCCAAGGCTTCAGCCAACTGCCCGAGCAGAATTAAAATCGCCCGAGGAGACAATTCATAGGTCATGACGTGGGTTTTAAAGTCGAGGCCCTCTAACAGCTCTAAGACCATATAATGCTGTTCCGGGGAATAATCGAGCAATTTGAGAATATAGGGATGGTCAAGCAACTGTAATAAACGCGCCTCGCTGTCAAAGCGCTGGATCCGCGTTTCCCGTTCTTCGGGCGTGGCTGCCGGGTCAAACAGCAAGTGTTTGATGGCCACCTGTTGATGGCTGTGCAGATCCATGGCACGATAAATCACCGCCATCCCCCCTTGCCCCTTAATATCGACAATCACGTAGCGATTGGCAAAGGTCGTTCCAGGCTCTAAATACATAATCGCATCCATCCCATTTCTAATCTACGCGAGGGTCTGGGGACATTCCCACCCAGTCTTTNNCACCATCAAGCAAAAAAGTGGCCACACCCCACAATGTGTAGCTCCCACTGATTGGTTATATAGCATGTAATGGGGTCGAGAAGAAACCCCTTGAGCAAAAGAAAAACCGCTGCTTTCATCAAGCAACGGTTCGTATTTACAAGATTTAGGACTGGCTGCGCGATGCGGCCAAATCTCCGCGATAATGAGACTGGGATGCAGGGGGAGAACTGAGACCTTTTTCAGGATTGCGCCCAAACACCCACAGAAATAACGCCAACACGGGAATCGCTCCCAACAGGGACACCCAAGCGGGTAAACCCATGGCCGCAGGAATATAGCCCAAGCCAGCCGCCAATGCCATACAGAGCAGGCCGTAGGGCAATTGGGTTTTGACATGGTCCATATGATCACTGGAAGCCGCAATCGAAGACAGCAGAGTCGTGTCCGTCAGCGGCGAACAGTGGTCTCCAAACATGGCCCCGTCAAACACAGCCCCAATCGAAATCAGCATCAGGGGAACCCCACCGACTTCATAGGCCAAAGGCACAGCCATGGGCACAAATATCGCCATCACGCTCCAGGAACTGCCTCTGGCAAAGGTGACGGCCCCGGTCAGCAAAAAGAGAATCACCGGCAGCCACATCGGCTGGGCCATTTCCTTAAACAGGGAAATCAGATACCCGGCAGAGCCCAAATCCTTGGACACATCGCTCAAGGACCATGCCAACACCAGGATGAACAGCGCCAAGGTAATGGAGCTTGCTCCTTTGCTAAAAGCCACCAGGGTTTCTTTGGCGCTCAGAATGCGCTGGGAGAGCACCATCACAATCGCGGCAAAAGCGCCCACGGCTGAAGACAGCAACAAAACCTTCCCGCTATCGGCACTGGCAAAACTGTCACTAAAAATCTTAAAGCTGAATAAATTGGCCGGGTTCTGCTGTACTGCAGCCCATCCCCCACCGTCTACGTACAGGCCAAATATGGTCACCAGCAAAACCAGTAATACAGGTACTGCGCCATTGTACCAGCGACAGGGCACCCCCTCTTTGGCTTCCATACCACTGAAACTGCGCGAGGTCATCGGAATCGCCCCTTCGCGAATGACCAGGCCTTCTTCCAAGGCCCGGCGTTCGGCTTTGTACATGGGGCCAAAATCCCGCCGCATCCACAGCACCAGAAAGGTAAACATCAAGGCAAAATAACAATAAAAGCGGAAAGGTAAGGCACTAATAAAAGCTTGATATCCGCCCATTTGTACCCCGGTCGTGCGAATGGCATCCTGCAAGAGGCCGACTTCGTAGCCAATCCAGGTAGACACAACAGCCAAGCTGGCCACCGGGGCCGACGTCACATCAATCAGATAGGCCAATTTCTCACGCGAGATTTTTAGTTTATCGGTCAATGGGCGAACGGTTCCACCAATGATGAAACAATTGGCATAATCATCAAAGAAGATCAATAAACCCATTACAAACGTCATCATTTTGGTTGAACGCCGATCACGGGTATACCGCTGCATGACATCAATAATGCCGCGAATACCGCCACTGCAGCTCATCACGCCCACCATGCCCAGTAACAGCGCTGAAAAGACAATGATTTGCAGGTGCAGGGTATCACTGATGGAGTGATAAATATACTTGGTAAACAGCGCCATACTGCCGGTTATCACATTATAATCGTAGGCAAAAACCGCTCCCACCAACAGTCCAATAAACAGCGAAAGTACCAAACGCTGGGTCAACAAGGCAATCATCACCGCTAAAATCGGGGGCAAAATACTCCACCAGCGAATCGGCTGCTGGCGGTGGGCCGTCAACGGGGTGATCGCTCCGCCTTCACCCACTTCAATCACCATGCCGTTATTCGCGCTAATGAAATCTATTTCCAGTGGAAATGAAGGGGCTTTTGCATCCAGATCTTGGTTCCACTGCTGAATCCATTTATCTACGCGCCCCTCCGCCCCAGGCGGCACATTTGAGCGTCGATCAAGCACCAACCGTTTGCCCGCCAGTTCTTTGACCAAATCTTCTTTGGTTTTATCAAGCAACACTTTCACAGTATAGTCTTGTAAATACCCCGGATCCGGGCGGGCTTGGCTCAAAAAGAAGCACAGGCCCCCAAAAATGAGCAGCGTAAAAATAGGGTAAAGTCGTTTATTCATGGTTTCCTTCTGTTTGCCAGGCACCCCAAAGCCTTTCTATGAAAAGATCAGGCTGTCCCCAGGAGGCCAGAGTTGAAAATTGAAGCCAAGTATACCCCACTCGGCGCAAGGGGGAAAGACCGCTCTTCAATTGACAAAAAAAAGTGAGCCAGAGCATGCTGGCATCAGCTTTTGCTATGAGTGCATGAATACCCTATTTTTAAAGCCGGGCAATGGCCGGAAAAACGCATGGGGGCATACAGCCGGGGTCTTCGCGTGTTAAACCGGCAGAGAAGCGCGATCAATACGCGCTGAAGGCTGATGACGATGGGCAATCACGGTTAAGATTTGGTCTGAGAAGCGATGTACATAATCGCGGGTCAGTTCAAACCAATTGGGCTGATCCCCATGGACAAAGGCAATATCCGTCTTGAGCGGGCCCACACAGTTAACCGTCCAAAACAGCGTGCCCTGCTGGCCATTACTGTGCAAATAGGTCAATAAACCACAGAAGGTCTGATCACCTGAGACACGTTCCAAATCAATCGCTAAAATATCCATAGGGTTACTCAACATTAGAAGGATGTATGTACTGTAACAAATTTTGAGCAAAGGCTAATGTGATAGCTCACACCGCCGGGGCTCTCCAGCCATTGCTGATCGCCCATATTTCTGGGGTGGCATGAGGGTTGCTGCTGGATTGGCTTTCGTGATTGGGGCCAGG
>DLGM01000186.1 GCA_002482705.1 Cyanobacteria bacterium UBA7694 | reverse complement strand
AGTTGGAACCCGGAATGGCGTCAGCGGGCTTGGGACAGCTTACGCCTGCTCAGCCACATGGCCGTGCCTGGGTTATTGGCGGCTTTACAAAAAGCCCCCCCAGAGGTGATGATGGCCATTATTCATTTGCTTGAGCGCTTGCGCCCAACGGAGGCGATTGAACCCCTGATCGGGATTTTGGAAAGTGAAAATCTCGATTTAACCCTGGCGGCAAGCCATGCTTTGCGCACTTTGGAGCCCGGTTCCCGCCCTGAGCTGCTGGCCCTCTTAGACTCGCCGCGCCGGGGGGTGCGTTTTGCCACCGCTGAGCTGCTCTCTTATTTGCAGCGTACCGATCCGCTCTGGGCGGTATTGTTGGGGCTCAATAGCGAAGATGCCCCGGAACGTTTGGCGGCAGCCATGTGGCTACAAGAGCAGCGCGATGGCAGAGCACTCGTGAATGTGCGGCAGGCCCTGGCAGAAGAAACCCATATTGCCGTGCTGCGCGAACTGTTGCGCGCCCTTGGGGGGATTGCCCAAGATGAAGACATTGGCCGGATCACCCCCTTCTTACAGCATGCACACCGCGACATTCGCGAAGCCAGTGTACAAGCCCTGGGGCTTTGCGCGGCGTTTGATGCACTGGATCGGCTCATTCCCTTACTGCAAGACAGTGATCGCGGGGTACGGCAAGCCACCTTGCCGGTTTTGGGACGCCTTGGCGCGATCGAACAACTGCAAAGGGCCCTTCAGGACACCGATCCAGAAGTGCGGACAGGAGCGCTGCGCTGGTTGGGAACGCTCCGGGCCTTGGGTGCGCAAACGGATATTGAAGGGCTGCTCCTGTCTGATCCGATCGCCAGTGTCCGTGAGGCCGCTGCTTTGACCTTGGGGGAACTCGATGCGGCACAGGCCTTGCCGGTATTTTTAACCGCATTGGAACAGGATTCGGCCCCGGAAGTGTGCCGGGCTGTGATTGCGTCTTTGCACGATCTGCGTGCTTTACCCACCTTGCACCAGATGTTAGAGCGCCCGGCTTATCTCATGGATATCTCCGTATTGCGTACGGCGGTGGCGGCTTTGGCCCGGTATGCCCATCCCTCGTCATTGCCTGACTTTGAGCAGGTCTTGTTACAACCCTGTTGGGGAGACCGGGAACTGCGGGTACTGGCTGCCAAAGCACTGGTTCGGCAAAATCCCGAGGCCGTACGCTCCATTTTTGAGCGCTGTCTGACCAGTTCCGATCGGGATTTGCGCCAGGCCGCAGAAGAGGGTCTACAATTATTGGCCCATCACCGTGAGCTGACCCCCGAGCGCCAAGCTATCAATCCCTAAACCTCGCTGGAGTAGCGCCCCAGTGCGCCCAATTTGGCTTGGGTCGCTAATTGCAGATCAGCAGGGCGCAGCAGCATCTGCAGGCCCCGCTGTCCTGGGCTGATAGAAATGACCTCAAAGACTTCGGCCATTTCATCGAGGAAAACGGGATAGGTTTTTTTTGCTCCCAGGGGGGAGACCCCACCCCGGATATATCCGGTCAAATCAAAGACTTCCTTGAGGGGAACCAGTTCAACGCGTTTATTGCCGCTGACTTGGGCCAAGGCTTTTAAATCGAGTTCTGCATCCCCTGGAATGCAGGCCAGCAAGACCCCTGTGCGATCCCCCCGTGCCACGAGGGTTTTAAAGGTCTGGGCCGCTTCTAGGCCAATTTTGGCCGCCACGGTGGGTGCGCTGAGGTCACTTTCGTCGACCTCGTAACTGCGTACCTCATAGGCCAGCCCCAGGGTATCCAGTTGGCGCATGGCATTGGTCTTTTTCCACATACGTTTTCTCCAATTAAAACGCCGGGAAGAGGGCTTCCCGGCGCTTGTCTATCAACCTAAGCTTAGAGCAGGTTGAGGGCTGACTGGGGCGAGATATTGGCCTGAGTCAGCACGGCAGTACCGGCCTGAACCAAGATCTGAGCGCGGGTCAGGTTGGCAGTTTCAGCGGCAATGTCTGCGTCACGAATACGGGACTCAGAAGCAGCCAGGTTTTCACGCGAGACTTGCAGGTTGGCAATGCTGTACTCAACGCGGTTCTGGAAGGCACCCAGGCGGGAACGGACAGTGTTGACAAAGTCGATGGCCTGGTCGAGAGCGCCAATCGCGTTCTGGGATTTGACGCGGCTGTCTTCATCGTTGGTGCCGAGTACGTTGATGGTTTCAAGGCGCAAGGCAGAAGCACGCAGGTCTTGGACACCGGCTTTGAGGAACTGGCCTTCGTTGGCACCCACCTGGAAGGTGAGGGAGTTGTCGGTGGTGACCGCTTCACGGCGGGCCGTGATTTGTACCAGTGAGGTTTTACCAATGTCGCCCAGAGAGATCGAACCGGCGTTGATATCCACAGTCCCGTAGGAGACACCGTTGACGGTGAGCAAGACGTTGGTAGGAGCGGTGCCGCCATTGCCCAGTTGGATGGTGGTGAGTACGCCGTCGACGGAGGAACGCACTTCGATGGCAACGCTGACCGGAGAGGTTGAACCCCCAATTTGGTAAGACACAAACTTGAATTGGAAGGCGGCATCCATGGTGGCTCCGCTGGTAGAGACCTGAGCGCTGCTGATAAAGGTTTGCAGAGCGGGAACGGTGGCCGAAGTGTCGCCCACACGCACGTTCTGTTTGATGCTGATGGCAGCGTCTTCCCCGAAGGTGGAGGCGGCAATCGAGCCGTCGAGCAGCTTGCGGGTGTTGAACTCGGTGGTTTCAGCAATGCGGGTCAGCTCTAAACGCAGTTGGTTGACTTCTTCCTGGATCTTTTGGCGGTCGGAGTTGACCAGGGTGTCACTGGCGGATTGTAGGGCCAGTTCGCGGATGCGTTGCAGGATCGAAGAGGTTTGGTCAATGCCAGACTCGGCGGTGGCGATCAGGTTGACGGCATCTTGGGCGTTGGCAATACCTTGGCTGAAGCCGCGGATTTGGGTGCGCAGTTTCTCAGAGACGGCCAGACCGGCGGCGTCGTCAGCGGCGCGGTTAATGCGCAGACCGGAAGACAAACGCTCTAAGGTTTTGTTCAGAGACTGGTTGGTAACGGACAGGTTACGCTGGGCGTTTAAAGACGCAATGTTGGTATTAATACGAAGTCCCATTGGGAATTCCTCCTTGAATATCGGGAAACTCAAAACTGAAAATAGAGTGCATCCTTGCACTTATTTCTAGGGCTAATCATAGCATTCCCCCCGGTCTTTTGCAAGGCATAATTTGAGTGCCTCTTAGGCGTTGTTCAGGTATCCAGAAGAGGGCGCTCAACACAATTATTGTAAAATCTCAGTCCCAAGACGCCTGTATTCCGATAACTTGGGCTCACAGACCTATCTGTGTTATACCGCCTTGTATGAAGATAGATTGTGATTCTGTTTAGGTGTCGACTTATGTACTCGCCCTCTTGAGCGGGCTTTTGGCAGGCAGTATGGCCGGGCTCTTTGGCGTCGGCGGTGGCATTGTTTTGGTACCTATGCTAACTTTGTTAGGCATCCCGCTGCACCAGGCGGTTGCCCTCNNGTTGCCCTCAGTTTGGTCTATATCAGCTGCACCAGCATTTCCGGGGGCCTGATGCACTTGCGCCATGGCAATATCCGTCCGCCGATGGTGCTGTTGTTGGTATTGGGTTCAGTGGGGGCTGTGCCGTTGGGCACCACCCTGGGGCATAATTTGCCGGATGGCCCAATGGCCTGGGCCTTTGCCGCTTTCACTTTGGGTGTTTTAGTGTGGTTTATTTATCGCTCCCGGATCGCAACACCCGGAGAAGGGGCTTCG
>DLGM01000457.1:39722-50861 GCA_002482705.1 Cyanobacteria bacterium UBA7694 | reverse complement strand
GGCTTTGCGCCAAGAGGTGGCCGCCCAACACATTGCCGTTTTGCGTTGGGAATATACCTTGGCTCAGCGGCAGTTATGGTTTGAGTTACAGCAGCATTTTTACCAGATACGCTATCTTGAACAACAGGTGGTTTTGGCGAATACGTTGCGGGAGCAGGCTTCCCAACTGCTGGTTTTGAACCAACGTTTGGTTGAACTGGGGCGTTTGGCTCCGGCGGTTCTGCTGACGGCGGAAGTGGGCTTGCAACAACAGGAGGCGGATACCCAACACTGGCAAACGCTACTACAGCAAGAGCGTCTGCGTTTGGTGAGATTATGGGGCGGTGAAACGGTCGATTTTAAACAGGTGCAACCGTCTGACCTGCCTGTTGATCCCAGGGTGATACCTGCTCTTGAGAAACATCCCCGTTTATTGCGCTGGGAAACGTGGCAGCGTTTGCGCCAAGAAACGCTAAAACTCTCACAAGCAGAGGCAATTCCGCCGCTAACCTTGTCAGGGGGGCCGCGTTATCATCCGCCCGGTGATTGGGGCCTATTGTTTACCGTGCGTGCCCCTGTGCCCATTTTAAATGCCAACCAAGGCGAGATTGCTGCGGCCCAACTGGCTCTGGAGCAATTGCCCCAGGAATATGCCCAAGAACGCAAGGCCCTCCAGCGCGATTGGCAAGAGGCTTATGCCGCTTGGGAGGCTGCGCGGGAACAGCTCAAACTGGTGGAAGCCCAGCAAATGCGCTTAGAAAAAGTGGCGGTTGCTTTTCATCAAGCTCTCACCGCTGGGAAACAGACGGCTCAAGACGTGATTGTTGCTGAGCAAGCAGTCGTGCGGAAGCGTCAGCAAGTCTTAGAGGCACATCACGCTGAGCGGCTGGCGGCTTTGCGCTGCTCTACGTTTCAGCCCCAACTGTGGCCAGTTGCGGAGGTTGAACGTCGTTAATGACTGTTTATTTCATTAAATTAGTTGTATCAGCGGCCATGATAGTGGCCGTCAGCGAAGTATCCAAACGTTACCCTGGGTGGGGTGGTTTGCTGGCTTCCCTGCCCCTCACGTCTTTGATTGGCCTGTTCTGGATCTACGGCGAAACCCGTGACTTAGAAAAAGTGTCAGCCCATTGCATCGGCGTCTTTTGGTTTGTATTGCCATCACTGCCGATGTTTCTGTTGATCCCGCTGTTGCTCAAATACCGGGTGCCCTTGCTGTTTGCTCTTGTTTTGGGCTGTCTGCTGACAATTGTACTCTATGTGTTCATGGCCAAGCTCCTCAGGGTTTGGAATATTGCCCTGTAATGGAAATTCCTTGTACTTGGCATTGGGTGCCCTGTCTACTCTTATGGGTTGGGGCATGGCGTGGACCCCTAGCGCGCCAGCCCGACCACATGGCCTTGGCCCTGCATAATCAGGGCATCGATCTGTTTGCGGTCTAAGGTGCGTGAGCTGTTGCGGGCCCCATTGTCCGAGGCCCCCGTATCTACGAGTGTGTAGGTGCCATTGCGGCGGTAGGCCGTGACAAAGTGGTTTTGGGGGCGATTGGCATTGACGCTGAGCAGTTCACCACTGCTTTGGTCGAGGTGGACTCCCACCAGCAGGGCACCGCGATAATTTTGATTTAAAAAGGTGTCAACGGCTGCTTTCCGTTCATGGAGGGTGTGGGTCGTGGTTCCGGTCAGGGGAAAGATTTTGAGGCCTAAGATTTCAGCGGCAGCGGTGATTTCTCCGCCAAATTGGGTGGTCACCAGTTGGCCATCGCGGTGGGTATAGGACAGTTGGGTGGTCAGACCGGCAACCCCATCCCGGTTGACGCTGTTATAAATGGCTTCTTGTAGGCGATGGGCATTGCCATAGGTGAGGCTGTGCTGGGTGCTGGGTAGGCCAAAACGGCGGGCAGCGTCTTCAAAGCGGCCCCCGGTCAGCAGCCACACATTGAGCAATGAGGCGGCTCCGCAGCGGCTATTGTCGGCGTTGGTTTCTGGCAGGCTGTCATTCTGAGAGAGATGGGCGACCTGTTCTTCCGGGGTTTGGCCGGGTACCGCATCGGCTTCGCTGTAGTTGGGGGTTAAGGCAAAGCTGTAAAGGACGGGTTGAGAATGATCCTGAACGGTATAACGAATATGGGTGGTTGTTTTGAAGGTGTCTAAAAAGCCCATCAAGTGTTCACCCGTGCGCACGTCTTGGCTGTTTGGAGCCACTTCTTTACTGGCCTGGAGGGCGGTTTTGAGATCCTGTAAATCACGGCGGTCGATGACCTGATCTCTGGAAACGGTATCGAGGCGCTGTCTAAAGATATTTCCCATAACATCCTTCACGAGAGTGAACTGTATCCAGTATATCGCAGCTAAGAAGAATAAACTTGTGCCTGATTCAGAGGCATCCAAAAGTCAGGTGCTCTCCACACTGCGATGGAACGGCTGTTGTCAGGGCCTAATACACCCTGCTCCCAACACGTAGCCCTCCTTTTTAACGAGCAAGAACCGTACCCCCAATACAAAATCCGGTGGAGGTGTGATCCCTGCTTTTGACGGGTTCCGCCCGTTCTGTTATACTCATCGTCAACAATCCGCTAAGGACTTGCCTGATGGCAGCCATGTTTCGCTTTCTCCAGTGGATGACCGGGGCGCAGCCCGGCAACATTGCCCGCACACTTTACAGCTTTTCCGCCCTCTTTTTTCTGCTGGTATCTTATTACCTGATCAAACCCCTACGCAATTCCCAGTTTCTCAAAGAGTTTGATCCCAATTTGCTGCCATTTTTCTTTTTGATCATGCCACTGTTGTCACTTGCGCTGACCAAGGTTTTTAACTATTTTTATGACCGCATGTCCAAACGCAAACTGGTAATCTGGACCTTTGGGATGATTGTTGCCTGCAAAGGCCTATTCTTGATCGGCCTGTTCCGGGGTGGGCCCGTGGTGATTGTGGCCTTTTATTTCTGGGCTTCGGTCTACTTCTTGCTGGCGATTGCGGTGTTGTGGGGCTGCATCAACGATATTTTCACCTCGGAGCAAGGGGAACGCAGCTTTGGTTTTATTGCCCTGGGGGGGACTCTGGGCAATATTTTAGGCGCGGAAATTTCGAGCGTGATTGCCCGCTCTCAAGTTTTAAAAGACTATGNNATCTTCTCCAGAGCACGAACCTCCGCGCGCAGCAAGGCGACCCTGTCGGACACGCTGGCTGTGGCTGCGGCGGCCATGTTGCTGGCCATGGGATTATTGCTGCAAGCGATGCGTTTGCGTCCCCCTCCCCTTCCCAGTCAGCACAAACCCATGACGGCTGAACTGGTAGCGGCTCCCGAACTGTTGGCAGCGCCGAAGCAACACTTCTTTTCTGATCTGAGCAAAATTTTTGCCAACCGGTACGTGCGGGCGATTGCCGTGATGGTCTTTACCCTGGGGATTTTTAATACCACCCTCGAATTTCAAGGGCAAAAATTGATTGACCGACGTCTGTCAGAACAGCAATATCTGGCTACTTTTGCAACTTTTAATCAAGGCCTCAATCTGCGCTTAAATCAACCATCAGAAGGGCTTAACAGTGATGGCTTTGCGCTGATTTATGGGCTGAAATCAGCCAGTGAAACAGAACGAAAACAAGCGTTAGAGCAGTTTTTACACACCCACCCTGTGGCCAATAGTACCCCAGCCAGCTTGATGGCGGTTTACCCGGCCTATCGCAATGGTTTAGAGTCGCGTACCCGTGAGTTGTTTTCGAATGTGTACAAGTATCAGGGACTGCTCGGCATTGTGCTCTTGTTGGGTGTCTCGCGCTGGTTATTCCGCTCGGTGGGTGTCCGTTTTGCGGCAGCTATTCTCCCGGCGGCATTTTTGTTAATCGGTGCTGCCCTGTTTTTCCCCCTTGAACTGATGCTGCTGGAGGTGTTTTTAATTGTCGGCGGGGCTCTCAACTATTCCTTGAACAATGCCACCAAAGAACTGCTCTATACCTCCACTTCTGAAGAAACCAAATTTAAACAAAAGCCGCTGATTGAAGGGCCGATTATGCGTTTGGGGGACGTGCTGGCCTCTTTGCTGAAACTGGGAGTGGGGCTGGTGGTGGTGACCTGGATGCATGGCAGTGAGCATCTGGCCGATGGGATTATGCTTGGGGGTGTCTTATTGCTCGTTTTATACTGGCTCTGGGAAATTTGGTATGCCGGAAGTGTCTATGACCATCTTAAGCAAACGCGTACCCCCGATCCGTGATTGAGCAGGAGCTATTGTATGCCTGAGTTACCCGAAGTTGAAGTTGTGCGCCGTGGCCTGGAAATGCAGATTGTGGGCAAAACAATTGCCGAAGTGGCGGTGCGAGGTCCGGCGGTGGTGGTGAATAACCCGGAGTGGTTTTCCGCCCGTTTGCGTGGACAACACGTAGTGGCTGCCCGCCGTCGTGCCAAATATTTGTTGCTCGATATCTCTTCCGGAGATACCTTGGTGGTGCATCTGCGCATGACCGGGCAACTGACCTATCACGACCGCTCCGCGCAGGAGCGCGTGATTGTCCAGCCTGCCACTTACTTGGAACGTGCTTTGCAGGTGCAACCGATCGATAAACACACCCATGTGCTCTTTACCTTTGAAGATGGCAACGGGCTCTATTACCGCGACAGTCGCAAATTTGGCCGTTTGCAGTTGTGTACCCCTGCCGAATTGGCGACCCACAAAGGGCTGTTAAAGTTAGGGGTTGAACCCCTGACCGAGGCTTTTACCCTGCCTCTGTTTCGCCGTTTTTTAAAGGGCAATCGCTCGATCAAGGCGGTTTTACTCGATCAAACTTTGGTGGCGGGCATAGGCAATATCTATTGTGATGAGGCGCTGTTCTTAGCCGGGATTCGTCCCCAACGCGGTGCCACAGGGCTGAGTAAAGGAGAACAAGAGCGCCTGTTCAAGGCTATTCCCGAGGTGCTACAGCAAGGGATTGCTTATGGGGGTACGACCCTCAAGGATTTTTTACAGGCCGATGGACAACAAGGTTCTAACCAAGAGGAATTGTGGGTGTATGGGCGCAGTGGTGAACCCTGCCGCCGTTGTGGCACACCTCTGACCAAAACGGTGGTGGCTCAGCGGGGCACACATTTTTGTGGGCAGTGCCAGCGTTAACGCGCGAACTGTTCGGGCTTTAACTCGTAGGGCTGCCAGGGCAGGGTTTCGGCCTTGAACTGGCCACTGCGGGCATCATAACGATAGGCGCGACGCAAGGGATCAGCGGGAATTCCGGAGATTACCCCTGCATTGACCAAGGTTTGCGGATTTGCGGGGGGGCGCACGACGGCCACAGGGGGCGGTGATGCCCCTGGAGCTGGCTTGACCTTGGCAGCCGCCTGTTTGCGGGCCGTCTGTTGCTGGCTGATATAGGTTTTAACGGCACGATTGAGGTCTAACAGATCGCAGCGAATCGTGGTTTCGATGTAATACTTTTGGGCGCGGACGGCAGTGTCTTTGTCGCTGGCGCTCTTGGCGGCTTCGGCCCATAGGTCTTTGGTGATGGCACAATCATCAACGCCTTCGCGCTCGTAGAGCTTGGCCGCCAAGCGGGCTGCATTAGAGGCCGCATTGGGCAGTTTGCTGGCTTTGGCAAACTGTTCAGCAGCCGCGAGGTTGTTCTTTTCAAAAATATAATAGACAAAACCCAGCTGATACGGCAAAATCCAGGCTTGGGGGTTGAGACGAATACCCCTGTTGAGGAGCTGAATGCTTTGGGCACGGCCTTCGGGGGTGCCTGACAGTACAAAGCTGGCAAAGATATAGGCGTATTCAAAGTCGGGATCGAGGGTGGTGAGGGTGTCAAAATAGTGGTAAAGGTGGACTGGGTCGCGCTCTTTGAGCATCTGGTCGCCATAATACTGAATGGTGTACAACCAGAAAAAGTCGGCCATCAGGCTATCGTGCCCCAAGGCCATAATCTGGGTCATGGTGGGGGGCAATAAGAGAGCGCCATCGCCCTGATCTGGGCGCACCTTTGGGATGGCCGTGATGGTTTCCCGGTGCATGGCGTGGGTGCCAATCGTAAACAGGCACAGCAGTGCCGTTAAAACGACCTTACCCCACATTAGAATTCGCGTCCGTCAAAAATCAGGATCGATAAGACCAGTAGGCTGGCGGCGTAGAGTAGGCCATAACCGATACTGCCCAGCATCACTTCTGAGGAGGCTCCGGTGGCCATGATTTGGTTTTTCAGGTTCATACGTTCCAGGTCTGGCAAGACATAGAACAGACCTTCCGTCAGTTTCGCCAAAGCGGGGTTTCCGGACAATTTCCCAAAGCTGATCACGTCATTGCTGAGATGGCCAATCACATAAGTGGCAATTGTAAACACCGCACTCATAATCGGGGTGGCAAAGGTTGAGAAAAAGACCGCAACCGCGTTGAGGACCATTAGCTCTAGGTAGATCAGTATCAGAGCCTGGGCTGTGCCGCCAAATAATCCACTGACTTCGGTGGGGGCGACAAAGGCCAAGACCCCATAAAAGGCCAAGCCCATGGCCAATGTGATAATCAGTTGGGTCAGGCACATGCCGATGTATTTGCCGAGGATAAAGTCGCTGCGGCTGATCGGTTTGGGCAGTAACAGGAATACCGTCTTTTTGTCGATTTCTTTGTGCAGCAGGTTGGTGCCCAAAAAGACGGTAATAATGACGCCAAAAATGCTGATTGCTGACAGGCCCAAATCCATGACAATTTTGTCTTGGCTGCTCAGGCTGAGGGTACTCAGCAGAATGCTTGACATTAACATCAGCAGGGCAAAGACCAAAATGACATACAGAATTTTGTCGCGAATGGCCTCTTTGAGAGTATTAAACGCTAAGGGAATGGCTTTCATGCGTTTTCCTCCCGTGCTTTATTGACCTGTTCTACAAAGATTTCTTCGAGACCCCGGCGGTGGGTTTTGAGTTCGAGCAGTACCCCCCCCGATTGGCGGGCCACAGCAATGCCTTTGAGGGCCGTATCGAGGCTGTTAAAAGTGGCTTCAATTTGCCCTTTGTGCTGCTCTACACAGCGCAATGACAGGCGTTTGATATTGTTTTGCCCGACCGAGTCGAGTTTGCGCACGACAATATGGTACAGATTATCCAGTGGGTGTAGCAGTTGCTCAATGGGGCTTTCGAGGACAATCCGCCCATCGACCAAAAGGCCAACCCGGTCACAAATGGCCTCGATATCAGAGAGAATATGCGAATTAAACAAGATGGTTTTGCCTTCTTGTTTCAGCTCTAGTACCAGTTCTTTGACATCATAACGCCCGAGGGGATCAAGACCTGACATGGGTTCGTCGAGCAGCAGCAACTGGGGGTTATTGATCAGAGCTTGGGCAAAACCCAGACGCTGCATCATGCCTTTGGAATAGGTGCGAATTTGTTTTTTTGCGGCGGTATCACTGAGCTTGACCCGGTCGAGTAGTTCGGGGATCCGCTGCCTCAGCGTGCTTGAGGGCAGGGAGAAGAATTGGCCGCACAACTGTAAAAACTCGTAACCTGTGAGATAGGCATAAACGGAAGGTGTTTCGGGCAGAAAACCAATGTTGGCACGAATGCGCGTCGTTTGTGGATCTTTGCCAAACAGGGAAACACTGCCACCGGAGGGGCGTATCAGACCGACAATACTTTTGATCAGCGTGGTTTTACCCGCGCCATTGGGCCCTAAGAGACCAAAGGTCTCGCCTTGCTGAATCGTCAAGTCGATGCCGCGCAGTACCTGGACTTTTTTACGCCAGAAGCCACTGTAATAGTGTTTGGTAAGGGCCTCAACTTCAATAACGGTGCTCGATGAGTTCATAGTGTGATCTGCTACCGGGCTCTTTGATAGGGGAGTTTATATCCCAATATAGCACATCTCTGAGCGGTGCTTGGCTCATCTCTATGCCCCTGCTATTCAGCCTTGATCGGGCTGATTTACGAACCCTTAAACTGGGTGATGGAGCAATGATCGTACTGCTTTAATCCCGATGTGTTGTTGGGGTGAGTTGGCCAATTTGTCATATTAAATGTTAAGATGTGTAAAGTTAGAGCAATTGTCTAGGAGGTTCTTATGAAACGCATGATACTTGGCCTCTGTTTGGTTCTCAGTGCCTGTGGTCCTGGGGGTGGGTTATTGATTCCGGGCATTTCACAGTCCAGTTTGGATCTGCCGGTGGATACCGTAGAAAATTGGGATGTGGTGTCGAGCAAAGGTGACAAGAGCAGCATTGCGACAGTGAAGACGGCAACCCGTGACTTTAAATTTAACGGCAAATTTCCCACCAGCTTTTTTGGTATCCCAGTTGATGTGCCTGTCGCTGGGACCCTCCATTATGGAGAAGATGGCAAGGCGACCCTGAAGTACAGTGCTCCTCTGCCAGTGACGGTCAAAGCCCTTTATTCAATTCGGGATGGGGGCAATACGATTGAACTCACCACTACAGAATCATCCCCGGCCTGGGCGGCAATTGGCGAAAAGACCCGTTTGGAGCGTAAAGATATTACCCAGCCGTCCTAGTTTTTAGGGGGGGCTTTGATGCTATTTAGGTGCGTTTGAGCCCCAGAGGGTGCGTAAGGTGTTGTGGCTATTCTAGGGTGTTTTGTGACCGGAATGACCGCCAAAACATGTGGATCTAGTTATAATAAAGCTAGAGGTAACCTGGTTTTAACTCCCTTATGAATAGCTCAATCCCCCTTCATCAGCCTGTTCCGACGCCTTCTACCAATGTCGCCCTTTTCCTGTTTAAGGTCTTTCTCAAAGGGCTGGCGTTAGTTGTGTTTCTGATTTTGTCAGTGGCCGGTGGCTTGGCGACTGGGGCCTATTTCCGCTTGAGTACGCTGCCCGATGTGGGCAAGCTGCAATATTATAATGCCCATGAGCGCTCCGAAGTCGTTACCCTTGATGGCAAGGTTTTGACGCAGATTTTCGGAGAAGAAAACCGCAAAGTCCTGTTGCTCAAAGACATTCCCAAACATGTCAGCGGTGCTGTTCTGGCGATTGAGGACGCCCGTTTTCATGAACATACCGGGGTTGACCTTATTGGTATCCTGCGTGCGGTTAAAGCCAATATTGACAGCAACGACACCGTGCAGGGGGGGAGTACCATTACCCAGCAGGTGGTTAAAAACCTATTCTTCACCCCGGAGCGCACGCTGGCACGGAAAGCTGCTGAAGCCGTTTTGTCGGTGCAAGTGGATCAGAAATTCTCGAAAGACCAAATCCTTGAGCTTTACCTGAACCTCATTTATTGGGGGCACAATGCCTATGGCATTGAAGCGGCCTCCGAAACCTTTTTTGGGAAGTCAGCGCGTTACCTTAAACTTCACGAAGCTGCTCTCTTGGCGGGCCTGATTCGGGGGCCTGAGGCCTTTTCTCCTTATCGCAATTACAGCATTGCCAAAACCCGTCAAATTCTCGTTCTTAACAAAATGGCTGAGCATGGTTATGTCACAGTTGCAGAAGCAGAAGCCGCGAAAAAAGAGCCGATCAAGCTCAATGGCATTCGCCGGGGCATGCAATACCCCTATTTCACCAGTTATGTCATGCATGTGCTCAAGCAAAAATTTACTGAAACTGAACTTGAAACCCGTGGTTTCCGAGTGTATACCACCATGGATACCCAAGCCCAAATCCATGCTGAGAAGGTCGTTAAAGAACGCTTGGCAAAATTGGCCAATTACAATATTCAGCAGGGTGCGTTGGTTGCCATTGAGCCCAAAACCGGTTATGTGCGGGCCATGGTCGGGGGCGTTGATTTTACTAAAAGTAAGTTTAACCGCGCCTACCAAGCACAGCGTCAAACCGGCTCCTCGTTTAAACCGATCATTTATCTGACGGGTTTTGAAAATGGTTATACCCCTTCCACGGTTGAAGTGGATGGCCCGACCGTTTATCGTATGGGGCCGCGCTCGACCTGGAGCCCGCAAAACTATGGCCGCAGCTACAGTGGCCCGACTACCATTTACAGTGCCCTGATTCGCTCCGTCAACGTGGTGGCGGTCAAGGTCATGGACAAAGTCGGGATTGATAAAGTGGTTGAAATGTCGAAGCGTTTGGGGATTAGCAGTCCGGTGCAGCCGTACCTCTCATCGGCTTTGGGTGCCTCTGAAGTGACACCGTTGGAAATGGCTGCTGCTTATGCCGTTTTTGCCAATGACGGAGTCCGGGTCGAGCCCACTCCCATTGCTAAGATTGTGGATAAATTTGGCAATGTGGTGCTTGATAACACCAAACCTCAGGGCAAGCGGGTTGTGGGACAGGCGCCAGTGCGTGCCCTCAACTATGCGCTGCAAGGGGTGGTTTCAGGCGGCACTGGGACAGCGGCACGCGTACCCGGCCACTATGTTGCCGGTAAAACCGGAACCACCAGCAGCCACCGGGATGCGTGGTTTGTGGGTTATACGCCTCAACTTGCCACCGCTGTGTGGGTGGGCAACGATACGCCGACCCGCATGTACGGAGCCACGGGTGGGGTCTTCTGCGCCCCGATCTTCCAAGACTTTATGGTCGAAGCGCTCAAAAAGCGTCCGGCGGATAAATTCCCGCCTCAGTTGCGCATGCCGGTAGCACGGAAATATGGCAAAGGCACAGCCATTGTGTGGGCAGAATATGACCCTGCCAAAGAAAAAGCCAAAAAAGAAGAAAAACAGCGTCAAGCTGCTGCTGCCGAGGCGGCTAAAACAACCCGCATGCAACAGGCTTTCCCGACGTATGTGCGCCCCCCGTCTGGACGTTTAACAGAATCCGCTGCCGTGGGTGGGGGTCGTATGGGACGTATGAGTGGTGGCGAAAGTACAGGTGCATCTGCGCCTTAACGGTTGTTGCTCGTAAGGTTTTCTGAATGCTCAAAAATCTGCACGTGCCCCATGACCTCCGCTATAATAGGCCTACTCTGTTTGCTTTGAGGTAATTGTATGGACCCACTCATTCCCACCCCTTCGGAAACTCCGACCACCTCAGGCACTTCCGGGCGGCGCGAAACCATGATCGCAGGACTGCTGCTGGCTTTTTGTTTTTTAACGGCTGCGGGGAGTTGGAGCTTTGGTTTGGCCCGCAAAGCGCCTGCCTCGGGTTCCGCTTCTGGCAATCGGGATCTGACCAGTACCCTATTGGCTGATCGCGCTGATTTGGCGATTATTACCGTCGAAGGGCAAATCATGCACAAGGCTTCCAGCGGGGGCTTTGGCAGCAGTGGCAGT
>DLGM01000457.1:28742-39712 GCA_002482705.1 Cyanobacteria bacterium UBA7694 | reverse complement strand
GCAGTGGGGCGGCAGCCGAGCGTTTGGTCAGTGCCATTCAGCAAGCGGAAAAAGACGGCGTCAAAGGGATTTTGTTGCAAATTAATAGCCCTGGCGGCTCTGCGGCCGCTTCTGATGCCATTTATCAAGAGTTGTTACGGGTCAAAAAGCGCTCCAAAATCAAGGTCGTGGCGGCGATGGGAGATGTGGCCGCTTCTGGCGGTTATTATATTGCCTGTGCAGCCGATACGATTATGGCCAACCCAGCCACCCTTACGGGCAGTATTGGCGTCATTTCCCAGTTCACCAATTTTTCTGAGTTGATGAACAAGCTGGGGGTGTCTGCAACCGTGATCAAGAGCGGGGCCTATAAAGACATCGGCTCTCCCTTCCGTGCCTCCAGCGAGGCGGAAAAAAAGCTGATGCAGGCCATGATTGACGATGTGTATGACCAGTTCTTAACGGCTGTGGCCGACGGACGCAAAATGACCAAAGCCCAGGCCAAACCCTTGGCGGATGGGCGCATCTACAGTGGTCGCCAAGCCCATCAACTCAAATTAATCGACCAACTCGGCGATTATACCCAGGCCTTAGAACTCTTGCGTAAAACCACCCAATTGGGTAAAGATGCCAAGGTCAAAGACTATATGAAGCCTTCGTTCAACGATATTTTGGCTTCATTCAGCACCCGTGTGCGCGGTTTGGGTTTTAGCGGCAGCCTGGAAGAGCTGGCCTATGCCGAGCTGATGGCAACCCATAAATTGCCGCTGATGTTATACCAATAACGGGCATAAAAAAAGCCGCTCAAACCGAGCGGCTTTTTTTATGCGAACCTAATCAAGCAGATTATTGGCTTTGAGCCACTCGTCTGAAAAGGCTTTGCTGATATAACTGCGCCCGGAGTCGGGCAAAATGACCACGACTACATCGTCAGCGGTGAGATGGGCTTCGCGGGCATAACGCAAAGCACCCACTACGGCTGAACCGCAGGAAATGCCGACGAGCAGCCCCTCTTCCCGCGCCAAACGGCGGGTCATATCAAAGGATTCTTTGTCAAAGACTTGGACCACATGGTCGACCAAGTCGAGGTCAATGGTGGTGGGGTAAAAGTCTTCGCCAATGCCTTCGACCAAATAGGTGTGGATATTGCTGGGATCAGAATAGATCGAACCTTCGGGATCAATACCGACCAGTTGGATGTTGGCGTTTTTTTCTTTCAGATAGCGACCTGTACCCGTGATCGTGCCTCCTGTGCCCATACCGGCCACAAAAGCGGTAATGCGGCCATCGGTCTGGGCCCATACCTCCGGGCCTGTACTCTGGTAATGGGCCAAGGGATTGTTGGGGTTGCCATACTGGTTGGGCACAAAGCCGCCGGGAATTTCTGAAGCCAGACGTTCGGCCACCTTGTAATAACTGCGGGGATCTTCCGGTTCAACGGCGGTGGGGCAGCGTACCACTTCGGCCCCGTAGGCCTTGAGCACGTTTTCTTTTTCGACACTGACCTTGTCGGGCATGGTGAAGATACATTTGTAACCGCGCTGGGTGGCGACCAGAGCGAGGCCTACACCCGTATTGCCAGAGGTCGGCTCAACGATTGTGCCACCGGGCTTTAAGAGCCCTTCTTTTTCAGCGGCATCGAGCATGGTGATGGCGATGCGGTCTTTGACGCTGCCACCGGGATTGAGGTATTCGACTTTGGCCAAAATGGTGGCCGGAATGTCGCCCACTACTTTATTCAGCTTGACCAGCGGGGTATTCCCGAACAGTTCGAGAATTGAATTTGCGTATTGCATACAAGGCTCCTTAAAAATAAAAATCGGGAAGGTGGCATCCACCTTCCCGTGGGCAAAACTGCCCTTAGAGGCGTTCGGTCATCAGACCCATGACTTTGGCGGAGTTGCTCAGGAAGCGTTGCAGCTTCTCACCGAGCAGGGGGCGGTGCTGCATCATGGCCAGGTCGTAGACGTGTTCACACAGCAGATGGGCGGTGCTGTCATTGCGATCTGCCAGCTTGCGCAGGTTCTGGATCATGGGATTATTGCTGTTGAGTACCAGCGTATGTTCATCGGGCATCAACGCCTGCATTTCCGGGTTCTGCATGAACTGCTGCATTTCTTGCAGACGGCGCATGTTTTCCGGCAGCAATACCAAGGCGGGGACATCTTCACTTTTGAGGGCTTCAACCCGAATCGTGAGTTTGTCCTGCTTGAGTTCGCGCTGGAACAGATCGGCGATCACGTCATCACTGGTTTTGTTGGTTTTGGGGTCAACAATTTTGGCTTTTTCTTTTTCCACCAGCGTATCAGAGATATCCGAGTCGATGCGGGCAAAGCGCACTTTGCTGTCACTGTTTTTGTATTCCAGGAACTGGATGAAGTGGGTGTCAATCAGGGTATTCATGCTCAGCACTTCAAGGCCCTGGGCTTTGAACATGTCGAGGTACCCGGCTTGGGCTTTTTCATCCGAGGTGTAATAGACCTTTTTCTCTTGGCCGGGGTTGCGGGCCAGATACTCCTCGATCGTGACATAATCGCCTTTGCTGGATTTGAACAGAATAATGTTCTTGACCTTGTCATAGAACTTATCGTCTTCCATCATGCCGACTTTGACAAAGACGTGGATGTCTTGCCAGCTCTTGATGAACTGTTCCCGATCTTTGGTGTACATTTCCTTGAGGCGGTCAGCGACCTTTTTGGTAATGTAGGTCGAGACCTTTTGTACATAGGGGTCGTTTTGCAGCATGCTGCGTGAGACATTGAGGGGAATGTCCGGGCAATCCACTGCCCCACGCAGGGTGACCAAGAAACGGGGGATGAACTCTTCGACATGGTCGCTGACGTAGACATTGTGGCAGAACAGCTTGATGTCGCCCTTGTTGGGGTCGAGTTCGTGAGTCAGTTTGGGGAAGAAGAGAATCCCTTTCAGGCGGAAGGGCACTTCCACATTCAGGTGTGCCCACAAATAGGGTTCCGGCTGGAAAGGATACAGGTAGTTATAAAACTCCAGGTATTCTTCTTTGGTCACTTCATTGGGGCTGCGGTCCCAGAGTGGGGTCTGTTTGTTGATCACTTCACCATCAAGGTAAATGGCAAAGGGCAAGAAGTCACAATATTTTTTCACCAGATGTTCAATGCGGGCGTCTTCCAAGAACTCTTCTTCGTCTTTGTTGATGTACAGACGAATTTCGGTGCCGCGTGTGGCATGGGTACCCGGCTCAATTTCAAAGTTGGGGCTGCCATCACAGCGCCAGATGACGGGCTGGGCATCCTTTTTGTAAGAGTGGGTGTGGATTTCGACCTTGTCAGCGACGGTGAACGCCGAATAAAAGCCCAACCCGAAGTGACCAATGATTTGGCCGGAAGCTTCGCTCTTTTGGTACTTCTGCATAAACTCGCTGGCGCTGGAGAAGGCAACTTGGTTGATGTACTGCTTGATTTCATCAGCGGTTAAACCAATTCCGTGGTCAATAATCGACAGGGTTTTGGCTTCTTTGTCGATTTTGAGCTCGATGCACAGTTCTTGCTCGTCTTTTTCTGCCTCGCCGATCACGGTCAAGTGACGCAACTTCTGCATGGCATCCATGCCATTCGAGATCAGTTCGCGCAGGAAGATTTCTTTGTCGTTGTAGAGCCATTTTTTAATAATCGGAAAGATGTTTTCCATTTGCACCGCAATGGTGCCTTTTTCATGCAGCGACGTAGATGTACTCATCGCATACCTCCTGGAGATAAAGATCACAATCTATGGGTAGTTTAACATGATCTTAGTCTCATATTAAGATCTTTGCCATGGGCCTTTAAGCCCCGCTACACTGGCATATTGCTTGCCTTCGGAGTTGCTGATGTCGTTTGCCCCTGAGTTCCCTTGGCTCGATTTACAAATCTGGTTGCAGGCCCGTTTGCCGGGGCACACCGATTTGCAGTGGATCGGGCGTGGTTATGAGAGCACCGTCTATGGACTGCGTTATCAGGGCAAAGAATGGGTGTTGCGCTTTCAGAGCCGCCCGGAAGTTTTTGCTCAGGAGCAAGCGCTGACGCCGTTATTACAGGCCCGGGGGCTGTTGGTGCCTACCCTGGTGGCTACTGGAGAGTGGAAACACGGCTTTTATGCCCTGAGCGAGCGCTGTGCGGGGGGCGCGGCTTGGCAGGTGTCGGCCTTACAACTGGTGGAAACCGTCAGCCCGGTGTTGCTGCGCCTGCATACTTGGCAGCCGTGTGCTGATCAGCCCTTTCCCCTGCCACTGGCAGACCGTGAGCCTAGGCGGTGGGCCGAGTTTTTAGCTTCTCCTGTGCAGCAGGCCGCCCAGATGTCACCGAATGTAGCCCGCTTGTTGCAGCAGTATCTGCCCCTGTATCCGCGTGCCTTAGCGCGGCTGAATGAAGCCTTGGAGCCCTTGGTGCAGGCGCCGCTGGGGCTGATCCATGGGGATCTCAGCCCGGCCAACCTGTGTCTGGACGGTCATCAGGTTACCGGGATCCTCGACTGGGGCAATCTGGCCTGGGGCGATGTCTGCATCGATTGGGCCAAGCTCTTATTGCCGACCTTGATACCCGGTGATATAGCTCCTTTATTGCGTTTGCAGCAGATTTATTCCGATGCCGGGTTGGATACCACTGGCTTTGAGGCGCGCTTTTGGGGCTGTGCCCTGCGGGTCATGTTGGTGCGCTTGACCTTGCCAGTGTACGGCGATCCGAGCTATCAGCTGCAAAAATCGTGGGCGGTGTTGGCGTCTTGGTTGGCCTCGGAAAGCCCCTGAGCGCTGGCTTGCAGTTACCGGTGAGAGTCGTTATACTCGTGCTTATTCCGCTGTCTGAAGGTGTTTCTCATGGCCTTGGCACCCACGTTTCCCTGGCTCGATTTGCACTTGTGGCTGAGTTCGCACATGCCGGGTTATACCCAGCTCGAATGGCTGAGCACCGGTTTTAATAGCACCGTCTATTCGGTGTTTTACCAAGCGCAATATTGGGCGCTGCGCTTTGCGAGCAAGCCCGAGAGCTTTGTGCGGGAGCATGGCCTACGCCCAGCGCTGGTGGCCCAGGGTATTCCGGTGCCCGAACTGCACGAAATCGGCCAATGGAAACATGGCTATTATGCCCTGAGCACGCGCTGTTTGGGCCAAGATGGCTGGTCGCTCTCCCCGCACGAACGCTTGCGCCAGGCGCTGCCGCTGCTGTTGGTCCTGCATCAATGGCGACCTCAGCCGGGGGCCGTATATCCGCTCAAACCGGCCCAGTGTCAGTCTTTGGCCTGGCCGCAATTTTTGCTGATGCCGGTGGCGGGTTATGGGCAAATGACGCCCGTGAACCAAGCTTATATGGCTGAGCATGTGCCGCTGTACGGGCAACTTATCGACACGATGAAGGCCCTGCAAGGGCATGCCCACGTGCCTGATTTTCAGGGGTTGTTACATGGCGACATGAATGCCTCCAATTTCCTGACCGATGGCCAGCAAGTTGTGGCCATGCTCGACTGGGATAATTTTTTATGGGGCGACTTTGTATATGACTGGGCCAAGCTACTGCTGCTCAGCGAGAGCCCCGCAATTTTTGCGCATCTGGGCGAAATTGAGCAGGCCTATGCCCAAGCGGGCTTCAATGTCAGCGACTTTTATGCCCGTTTCATCTTGTCTGCCTGCCGCGTCGCGCAGGTGCGTCTGACGGTGCCAGTATTCAAGAGCAATCTCGAACGCATTGATTGGGCCATGCACAATCTGCAGTGGCTGTTCGAGCGGGGCCCCGAGGGCCTTAAGGCGCTGGCAACAAACGCTCCGGGTGCGCATACACATTACAACGCTGCGGTTTGACAAAGCCCAACAAGGTGACACCGTAGGTCTGGGCCATCTCAATCGCCAATGAAGAGGGTGCGCCTACGGCCACAATGACTGGAATCTGAGCCCGCAGGGCCTTTTGCATCAGTTCGAAGCTGACCCGGCCACTGAGAACTAAAATATGTGGGTGTAAAGGCAGGCGATGCGCTAAAAAAGCTGTGCCAATCAGTTTATCGAGGGCATTGTGGCGGCCTACATCTTCCTGTAAGTCGAGCAGTTGTCCTTGCGGATTGAATAAGCCCGAGGCGTGTAGACCTCCGGTGCGGGCAAAGGTGCGCTGTTGGGTCTGTAGTTGCTCTGGCAAACTGCACAGGAGAGCGGGGTCAAGTTTTTGGAGATCGTAGGAAATCGGGGCAACTCCGCTGAGGAGGTTTTCCAGACTGGTTTTGCCACACACGCCACAACTGGCATTGCTGTAAAAACGGCGCTCCGTGTGGTTCAGATTTGGGATGACGCCAGGCCGTAACCGCACATTGAGCTGATTATAATCCTGCTCTAATTTATTGCCCCCTCGGCAGTAGCTGATGCTGTGAATCTGATCCGGGTGGCTGAGAATGCCCTCGGCAAACAGCAGCCCAGCGGTTAGGGCATAGTCCTCACCGGGGGTGCGCATGGTGAGCGTCAGCGGGTGCATCACTTCCCCGTCGGGTGTCTCCCAAGTCAAGCGAATTTCTAGGGGGGCTTCCACGGCCACCCAGTCGCGAGGGTTTTGCCATTGGCCCGCTTCCCAGCGTTGGATGTGAACTTGCTGGGCTGCTTTGCGCGGAATCATGGAGCTGCTGCGACTGCGAGGGGAATGACTTCGACCCAGGCATTGTAGTCGGGTACGCCACTTTCCGGGGAGCGCTTTTCCCGGCGCAGCAGGGGGTTGCCTTCCGGCCAGTGTACCTGCAAATTGCGCGGCTTGATCGGTACAATTTTGATGCGCCCTTGCATCTGCCCGACTTCTGAACGCAACAGCACCTGGTCCCCTTCGGACAGGCCCTGTTCTTGGGCATCTTCTGGGCTCATAAATACGGCGTCACGCCAGGCTCCGGTCAGGGGGTCATAGGCTTGGTGCACCATGCTGTTGAACTGTTTGCCGCGGCGGGAGCTGACGGCGAAATAACCAGCGGGAATGCTGTTCTCCAGCGGGCGGACTGCATGGAAATGGGCTTTGCCATCGGGAGTGGGGCAGGCTCCGTCTGGGCATAACCAACGGCCTCCCCACTGAAAGTGATCTCCCTGTTTTGCCAATTTTTCAATGCCTGTATAAAGCGGGTTGGCACTGGCAATTTCGCGGCGGATAGCTGCGGTATTTTCAAAGTGGATCTGATTGGCTGCTTCGGGTTTGACCCGTTGGGCCAGCTCCATTAGCACCTCCCACTCGGCGCGGGCTTCGCCAATGCGACGTCCTTTGACCTCGGGGCTGAAGACGACCTGTCTTTCTGTGGTTGTTTCGGTACCGCCGCCCACATGTTCATAACGGGTTTGGGAGGGCAAGAGCAGCACACACTCATGGGGGGCGACAAGCATTTGGCTGGTGAGCACAATGTCTTGGTGTACTCGTAAGGGGACGCGGGCCAAGGCACCTTCCACATAATCGGGGTCGGGCAGGGTTTCGAGAAAGTTGCCGCCGATGCTGTAGAGAATATCCAGATCTCCGGCATCACAGGCATCGATCATATCAGCGGCCATCATGCCTTCCCAGCGTGGTATGGGAAATCCCCAGCGGGCTTCAAAATCCTGGCAGTTTTTTTCGTTGAGGGCAATGCCGCCAGGCAAGACATTGGGAGCGCAGCCCATTTCTCCGCCCCCTTGGACGCCGCTGTGGCCGCGAATTGGCATGAGGCCGCAGTGTTCCCGGCCCAACATGCCTCGGCTTAGAGCCAGGTTGATAATGGCCTGCACATTGTCCACACCATGGGCATGTTGCGTGATGCCCATGCTCCAGACAAAGACGGCACTTTTGGCCTTGGCGTATATATCAGCAAAGGCTTCGATGGATTCTCGCGTGGCTCCAGACAAGCGCTCCAGTTCTTCCCAGGACTGGTTTTTGATCGCTGCTTTCAGGGTCGGCCAGCCTTCGGTATGTTGCTGAATAAATGTCTCATCCACCTGATTCTGTTCGATCAGGCGCTTGAGCACGGCATTTAAAAAGGCCAGATCACCGCCGGTGTGAACGCTGAAAAAATCATCAGCGAGTTTGGTGCCAAAGAGGGCGCTTTCAAAGACTGAAGGGACCCAGTATCGTTCCAGGCCGGGCTCTTTGTAGGGATTAATCACCACAATGCGGGTACCGGCCTGCTTGGCGTGGTACAGGTATTTGGTGGTGACGGGCTGGTTATTGGGGACATTGCTGCCTAAAAATATCAATAAGTCGGTGCCGATCCAGTCTTTGTAAGAACAACTGGAAGCGGATATGCCCAAACTCTGTTTGAGGGCGACCGTGCTGGGCGAGTGGCAAATGCGGGCGGCGTTGTCGACATGGTTGGTGCCCAGGAAGCGGGCCACTTTTTGGGCGACATAATAGGTTTCGTTCATGATCCCGCGCGAAGTCAGATACAGGGCCCAGCGTTTGGGGTCAACCCGTTTAATGCTGCGGGCTAAGGTATGCAGAGCCTGTTCCCAGCTAATGCGTTTAGAGCCTTTTTCCCCTTTATAACGGATCATGGGGTAAGGCAAACGTCCCAACATACGCAGTTCTTTGCTGCTTTTCTGCTGTAAGGAGGTCACGTCTTCGAGGTGTTTCTCATCCATAGCGGGCATGGTGTTGAGGCGCAATAGATTGAGGCGCACAGTGCATAAATGAATGCCGTCAATGGTGAAGTCGCGCATGCCGGTAGTGCCCAGAGCACAGCCGTCACACACGCCCTCGTTGAGGATTTTCCAAGCATATTGCAGTTCATCGCGGTTGTCGCCGATGGTCTTGAACATTTCCAGAATGTGGTGGGGCTTGACTTCCCCCAAGCCGTTGGGAATCAAGCTGGCCCACAAAGACGGGTTGATCGTGATCTTGCTCATGGCTGTGCATCCTCCGTTTTTATTGTAACTGTTGTTTTGAGCAGGGGAGCTACAGATGAGGGATTTTGCATTATTTTGCTGGGCCACGTCTTTTGTGTATGATGAGGCATATGCGTATGTTCTTAATGTTTTGTGTATGTCTGCAACTGAGCGGCTGTTATCGCATGACCCTTCAGGCTTCTGGCACCGAGCCGATTTTGTTAAATGGCCCGCAGGTAGCGGATGCAGCCCCTGGTTATCAGGCCAAGCGCCGTTTTCACCGTGAGCTATTGGTGGAATATATCTTTGGCATCAATGACCAAGAACAGCGCCTGATTGCGGGTGTTTTGCAAGAAGAAACCTCCCCCAAGGGGGGGGTGGTCAATCTGTCGGTCCACCGTACCTATCGCTTTCTCGATTGGGTGGTGAGCGTGTTTACCTTGGGGATTTACAGTCGCTCACTGATTATTGTGGAAGGGGATGTGCTGGTGTGGGAGTAAGACTCCGTCACAGCTTGGGACTGCTCTTGACAACGCTGTTATTGGCTGGGTGTATGACCGTTGTCTTGCGTGAACCGGTTTCTGAGATCCCGATGTCCTTAACCGGCCATTTGCGGGGTTATCGTCTAGAGCGCACCGGGCGTTATTTCTCCCAAGAGGTGTGGATCTATTATTGGGGGGGAATTCCCAATCTGCCCATGGGTACCCGCGAGGGATTGCGCACTGACCATCTGATTGAGGATGTGGTAAAGCGTCACGTGGGGCCAGGTCAGGGGGTGATTAACCTCAAAATCCGCCACGAAAAAACCTTTGCCAACTGGGTTGCGACCCTGGTTTCGTTGGGGATTGTGTCGCCTTCTGCGGTGATTGTGGAGGGGGATGTGGTCAATCTCCAGCGTTTGGGCCTGCAACCGTGACCTACTGGGCCTTGCAGTTGGCCTATGATGGCAGTCGTTTTGCCGGGTTCCAGGCCTTACCCCAAGTGCGTACCGTACAAGGGGAGCTAGAACAAGCGCTCATACGTTTATTGGGGAAACCGATGGGGACGGTGGCTGCTGGCCGCACTGATGCGGGGGTTCATGCTTATGGTCAGGTTGTCAGCTTTCAGGCCAATCTCCCTTTTCCCCTAGCGCGCTTGCGCCCATTATTACAGAAGCAGCTACCTCCAGACATCGTGGTCAAAGCTGTTTGGCCCGTAGGAGCAGACTTTCATGCCCGTTTTAGTGCGCGGGGTCGCCACTACCGTTATCGTATTTGGATGGCCCCGGAGCCAGACCCTTTTGCTTGGGCATATGCATGGCATGTGCCCTATCCGTTGGATTTGGACAAGCTGGCAGATGCTTGGGGGCAACTGGTGGGGATCCATGACTTTGCGGCTTGGGGGCGCAGTGGGGGTTCACAACACACCACGGTGTTTTCCCTTTGGCTTGCAACAGTGCGGGTAGAGGGCCCCTGGCTGTGCCTAGATTTGGTGGCGGAACGGTTTTTATATTCGATGGTGCGCACGTTGGTGGGCACAGGGGTAGACATTGCCCGGGGGCGACTGCCACAGAACCATTTGCAACAGTTGTTATTCACTCCTGATCGGGCTGCTGTGGGTGTGACTGCACCCCCCAATGGACTGTATTTTTGCCGAGCGCTTTATGATCCACGCTGGGGGGTGACTCCCGATTACCCAGAGCCTTTATCCACGCTTCAAGACCAGCAAATTCCCTCTGCGGCTTNNCGGGCAAGATCCGGGCCACTGGTGGACTGACCCTCTTGGCCCCATAGGTACTTCACCCCTAGAATGAAACATGACTGAAGAATCTCCTCCCCTGTTGTATTGGGCTTTACAAGTGGCCTATGATGGTAGCCAATTTGCCGGATACCAGGTTCAGCCGGGCCTGCGCACGGTGCAGGGCGAACTCGAAGCGGCTCTGAACAAGCTTTTGGGAGCGATCAGCAAGACCAACCCGGCGGGGCGGACGGACGCAGGGGTGCATGCCTATGCCCAACTGGTCAATTTTAATACACCCTCTGCATTGCCTTTAGATCGCATGCTGTCTCCGTTACAGCGATTGTTACCGGACGATATCGGCGTGGTCAAAGCCTGGAGCGTTCCCCCCGACTTTCATGCGCGATTTAAAGCCTTGGCGCGTCATTACCGTTACCGTGTGGCCTTGACCAAACAACACCAT
>DLGM01000457.1:14305-28724 GCA_002482705.1 Cyanobacteria bacterium UBA7694 | reverse complement strand
AGCGCTTTTGGGCTTATCCCCATACAGTCGATCTGCAATTGCTGACAGAAGTCTGGGAGCAATTGGTCGGTAAGGCGCATTTTGGGGCCTTTTGTAAACAGAGCGGGTATACCCGCAGTGATGAACTGGAAGTCCTTTGGACGCGGGTGCGTCAGCAAGGGCCTTGGTTAGAGTTTGACATTATGGCCGATCGCTTCCTGCACAATATGGTGCGTGCGCTGGTGGGGACGGCACTGGACATTGCCCGTGGGCGTTTTCCCGCCGACCATATTCAAACGCTTTTGGCCCAGCCGGATCGCGCTCAGATTGGCTTAACGGCTCCGGCTCATGGGCTGTACTTTTATAATGTGGTGTATCCGCCTGAATATGGCCTGACCCTACTCGAACCGCTGTTGCAGCTTGACCCTGAGGGGATCAATACGTTTAACCCTCGTTAGGTGTACGTGTTAACACATCTAGGTAAGCCTTTTCAATTGGGCTGAGTTTTGACTGAATGCCAATGAATTGGATTAATTCGGGCGTCAGGTCTGGGCGCTTTTGTAGCGTATATACTGCAATGGCACGTACAACCTCGGGTTCCATGGGATTGTTTAACTCTCCCAATAACTGCGGCAGTTGGGCGCGTGCGTGGTGATCGTCTCCTCGACGCAGATGGCCGAGCCAATCAAAAATCAGTTGATTTTGGGGGTATTCTGGGTGCCGCTTCGGCCACTGTCCAAATGTTTTGACCACCTCATCTTGTTCCCAGTTAAGGATCGGAAATAAGAGGGAAATATACTGATAAAATGAGGGGGTAATGTCGCTACCGTGAAAAGCGTTGGAAGGATCTTTGAGCTTAACAAGGAGTTGTTTCGCTTGTACCCGTGTGGTCTGCATTTTGCTTTGCAGACGTAAGGCCTGTTCGCTTGCAAAATTGGGTTGCGCTAAACTTTGGTAAGCCAAAATGGAATTGAGGAAAAGATCCATTACATTGGCCCCTTCACGTAGATAAAAGGCTTTTTCGGCGCCGTTGTCAACCAAGGGAAAAAAATCGGAGTTGGGGTTGTAGTTTTGTAATAGTGGTTTTAAGCGTTCTAAATCTACGATCAGATTCAAATCGCTAAAGTCGGATGCCTTGAGCTTAACCCGGTCGAGTTCAGCGCTGAGTTCTTGATTATTACTTACGCGGGCATTGGTGGGAAGGGTAAACGGTTGTTGTCGGGCAATAATAAAAATATCAGTGGTACCCGGGCTCAGTTGATTCGACATCGGCTGACCATAAATGCGTACATGGGGAAACTCTTCATTCAATGCACGCAGAATCGACAGCATGAGCCCGTTGTTAAATTCATAGGTGTGAATCCACTGTACCAGGCTGCCTTCGGGGGTTAAAAAGCGCTTGATATCGTGGTAAAACTCTTGGGTAAACAGGCTCGATACCCCACTGACCCAAGGATTGGAGGGTTCAGAGACAATCAGGTCGTAGGTCTTTTTCTGGGCGTGGAAGTAGGTTTTGGCGTCATCTACGATGTGTTTGACTTTGGGGCTTTCATAAGCCAGTCTGTTATAGGGTAAGAATCCTTTGGCTTGGTGGTAGACTTCTTCTTCAATTTCGATCAGATCGAGCTGTTGTAAGAGCGGGTCGGTGAGTAAAAAGTGGGCCGTCATGCCGCTGCCCATCCCAATCATGGCCGCTTGATAGGGTTTGTTCATGGCTTGCATTGGGTATACTGCCAGAGCTGCTTGGGTGGTGTCGTCTGCGGAAGCCACACTCTGGGGTTGAATATCAATACTGGCGTCTGGCTTACCATTGGTAAACAAAGCCAGCGACTGGGGATCACGCTGGAAAGAAATGCTGGCGGTTTTGCCATGGCGAATCGTGGTTTCGGTATAACGGTAACGTTCTGCATGAAATAGACGCCGGTAAGCACCTGATGTTAACAAGGTGGGGTCGAATTCTAAGCGCCAGATGGGAATGAGCAGGAGGGCCAGTACCAAGGGACTGAGCCCCCATAGTAGGGGCTGCACGGGTAAAAAGGCCAATAAGACAACGCCTAAACCGAGGTCAATGAGGGCACCGCTGAGCAACGTCCACTTGAGTTGCAAGAGAGGCATGAGGACGAGTCCACCCAATACCGAACCGAGGATGGCTCCGATCGTATTCCAGCCATAAACGGCTCCGACCCATTTGTCTTCTTGGGTATGATGCAGGACCAGCCAAGTGATAACGGGCAACGTCATCCCGGCGCAGAAGCTGGCTGGGAACATCAACAGCAGACACAATAGGTATTTAAAGGTGCTGTAGACCGGGTAAGCGGCTGCACTGCGTTGCAACACTTCATTGGCGCTATTGACCAAACCAAAACAGGTTTCGTACAGCCCTAAGCTGAGTGCGGCCAATAGCCCCATGGCCAATTGGACAAGGGCCAGGGTCAGAATATGATTGCCGGAGCGTTTGAGCAAAACCCTTGCAAACAATCCCCCGCCTGCGAGGCCAAAAATGAAGGCTGACACCATAATGTCAAAAGAGTGGGTTGATGAGCCCATAATCATGCTCAAAAGACGCAGCCAGCCCACTTCATAAATAAAAGAAGACAATCCCGTCAGCAGGGAAGTGGCCATGAGGAGAGGGATCAGGCCCCGGCGCAGATTCTGGGTGCTGGGCTGTGGGGGCAGCTCTTCGGCTTGTGCCTGTGCTTCAGTGGGCTTACCCAAGAGATAAAAAACAGCGCCAATCAGGAGGTTTCCGGCTGCTGCCAGATTGAGGGCTCCGAGGGTACCATAATTGGGAATCAACCAATAAGATGCGCCCACAATACCCATTGCACCGCCAAGCGAGTTGGTGAAATAGAGCCAAGGCAGTGATACCTCACCTTTATCCCCATGGCGGCGCATGAGGCCAATGGCCAAGGCTGGGAAAGTCATTCCCAATAAAATGGCCAGAGGCCCGGTGGTGGCAAAAGCAATCAATAATTTGGTCGGCAGGATCAAGCCGGTGGGCAAAGAGGGAGAAAGCTGGTAAAAGAGCTGACTGCCCGTTTGGTAGATATTGTGGTACACCAGGCCCCCAAGACCAATGAACATCTCGATAATGCCATACAGCCTTAACGGCGAACGGTGTTTAGCGGCGAGACGCCCGCCTAAAAAGGCACCAATGCCGAGGCCCCCCATAAAGATCACCAGTGTTAAGACTTGCCCGTAAGAAGCGTGACCGAGCAATAGCTTGAGATACCGAGACCACAGCGCTTCATAGATTAAACCCACACAGCCTGAGAGGGTGAAAAGGAGGTAAATCAAGATGCGATCCATAGAATATCAGGGCCTCGGTATTGTAATTAGGACAGAATGCTCCTTACAATTCTAACTGAATCGTCATCGTATACAAATACAAGTTGTTCTGTGCAAGGATGAACCCCATGCCCCCAGCCACTCCCCTTTGGTCGCGCATTCGCCACAATTATCTTCAGATCCTGGGGTTGCTCCTGCTCAGCCTCCCGCTGCTGGGGGTGTTGGTGTTGTACGACCGGGCCGGTGACATTATCTTTTTTAAATATGGTGAACAGGGTTGGGCCATGCAGCGCCCAGCCAAGTGCAGTGACAGCCGCAAGGCTTTGGTTTATGCTGATATGCGCCCCGGTCAGAAAGGGGATAAACCTCTGGAGTTGAGCTGTGAAGCCGCTGAAGCGCTGCCTGCCCAGACCTTTTTTGCGCGTAATCCCGAGGGTTTGGATATCCACTACAAGGTGTATAAGGCCCCGAAGCCAGGAGCACCCCTGATGTTACATGTGCCGGGTATTACCAGCACCTATCTCGATGGTACGCGTTATTATCCCATGGCTGGCCGCCTGGGTTTCCAACTGGTGACCCTCGATTTGAGTAACCACGGCATTTCGGGAAACAATGCTCAGGGCGCAGCTTATGGCTGTCGGGAACAGGCCGATGTGCTGACGGTGGTCAAAGAGCTGATGCGTCGGTATCCCGGTCGGGATCTGATGCTGACGGGTACCTCTATGGGAACGATGGCGATTGCCAATGCCGCTGATGAATTATTGGCTTTACCTGAAGCGAAACACATTGTGGCGATCCAGCTCGAAAACCCGCCCAGTTCGCTGCGGGATACGGTGGGCTTTCACCGCGATGGACAGGGTTTTCCGGGCGTTGTAATTGATGCGGTGGTCTGGCTGGCGGGTTTGCGCAGTGGCCACGATTTTACCGCCTGTGCCCCGATTCGTCAGGTGGCAGCTTTGCAGCGTCCGGTGCTGGTACATCAGGTGGAAGGCGATACGATCGTCTCGGTAGATATGGCCCGCAAGGTGTTTGCGGCGTTGCCACCGGGATTGCCCCATCAGTTTAAACTCTATCCCCATGGCAAACATGCGGCGGTCTGGAACGGCCAACCTGAAGCCTATGAGCGCGACCTTGCCGCTTTATGGCAAGCGGGTTTGGCTTATCGGGACACCCTGTGAAGCCGCCCAAGCATAAAAAAAATCGGGCTCTGCCCTTAACCATTACCCTGGGCTCACTGCTGCTGTTTTTCTGTTTGGCTCTGACGACTCTGTGGAATATTGTCCTGGTGTATAACTATTTCCAACTCGATCGCCTGAAACAGTATGCAGGGCCAGCGGTTCAGGTTAAAGTCTGGAATCAGTGGATCATTCTGGGTATTGGCAGCTTTTTGTTTGTCGTCATTATTGTGGGGATTACCCTGTTCATTATTTTTATGGCGCGGCAAATCATTGTGAACCAACTGCAAAAAAACTTTATTGACAGCGTAACCCATGAGCTCAAAACCCCTCTGACTTCTTTGCGCTTGTATATTGAAACCCTGCAGCGGCACGATTTGCCTAAGGACAAACAGGCCCAGTTTTTCGATACCATGCTCAAAGATGTAGAGCATCTGGATATCCTACTCAACCATGTTTTAGAAGCGGCCAAAGCCGAGTACAGCGGGGCGCAGCAACCGCTCACTCTGACAGATCTTGACCCGATTGTGCAGGATGCCATGGCAGTGGTGTTAAGGCGTTATCAGTTAGCGCCCGAAACGATGGTTTACCATCCGACCGGGCTGACTGTGCTGTCGGATCCTCCGGCTCTAAAATTGGTGCTGATCAATTTGCTCGACAATGCGGTCAAATACTCCGCAGATCCCCCGCAGATCACGGTGCAGGCTGAAGTGCTTCCAACAGGGGCTTTGCAGTTACAGGTGTGTGATCAGGGGTATGGGATTGCTCCGGCAGAACTGAATAAAATTTTTAACCGTTTCTACCGCAGTGCTTTAACTGGCAGCCAGAAGGGCAATGGGTTGGGGTTGTTTATTGTGCGTGAAACCGTGCGCCGTCTGCGCGGCAAGGTCAGTGCTGCCAGTGCCGGGAAAGATCAGGGCAGTTGTTTTAGTTTGGTGCTGCCTCGGGCGTAAGCCCTTCGGGTTCGAGCAGAGCGCTAAAGACCTCGTTGCTGGTCAAGACAGCGTCTGGATGTAATAACAGGCGTTGGCCCTGGTCAATCAACTGACCATTGTGAATCAATTGCGGCAAAGTTTGGGGATAGACACTTTCTAATGTCTGGCCAAAGCGTTGGGCAAATTTTGCCCGATCGAGGCCTTCATCGAGCAGGCGAAGACCTAAAAAGACCGTTTCTTCAATTTCCGCCTGGAGGGTCATGGGTGGGGCTTCTGCCCAAGCCGTCTGCCCTTGCTGGCACTGGGCATAATAGGCGGTGAGTGAGCTGGGGTTGGCGTAGCGGCGGTTTTGGTAATAGCCGTGGGCGCCAACTCCCACGGCCAAATAGGGCACATTGTGCCAATAGGCCAGATTGTGGGCACTTTGGTAACCGGGGCGGCACCAATTGGCAATTTCATAGTGCTGATACCCGGCTGCCTGTAAGTGATCGACGGCCAGTTGGTAACATTGGGCCAGGGTTTCATCTTCGGGTAAATCGAGGCGCTGCTGCTGTTCGAGGTAACCCCAGGCCGTCTGATTGTGGACTTCGAGGCAATAGAGCGACAGGTGGGTAGGCCTTAAGAGCAGGGCTTGTTCGAGGGTGTGTTCCCAGGTCGGGAGGGTTTGGCCGGGAAGCCCATAGATCAGATCAAAACTGATCTGGGCAATGCCTGCCTGTGTGAGTATTTCGACGGCGCTTTTTACGTGTTCGCTGCGGTGAGTGCGGCCACAGGCCATCAATTCTTGGTCGTCAAAGCTCTGTACCCCAAGGCTGATGCGGTGAACGCCTGCTGATTTCCAACCGGTTGCCAAGAGGGGTGTCACGGTTTCCGGGTTGGCTTCAAAGGTCCATTCTTGCAACTGGCTTAAGTCAAAGGCTTGGTTGAGTAAGGTATGGAGGCGTTGGAACTGAGCTGTGTTCAGGAGTGAGGGGGTGCCCCCGCCACAATACAGGGTATCGAGGGGATAACGCTGGGGAATATGTTGTAATTCTAGCTCTAAGTGGTCGAGGTAGCGATCAATTTGGGTGCTCTGATGCAGGACACGTACGGTGAAGTCGCAATAGCTGCATTTGTGCAGGCAGAAGGGCAAATGAACGTAGAGGCTACGGGGTTCCATGTTAAGGTTGAGGCTCGCTGCTGGGATCAATCAAAAAACCCTGTAAGGCTTTGCGCCCAATCAGAACGGGGTAATCAAGATGGGCCCGTGGGGTAACCGTAAACTCACTGGTGCGTTTTTGACCTTTGAGGACAAAGGCGATACGAATGACGGGGCGCTCGCTGACACCATGGGCATTGCGCACACGCAAATGGCCAATAATGGGAAAAGGCCCCAATTTTTCAGCCAGGCCTAAGTCGATGCTGGAATAATCGGCACCTGTATCAATACGCGCCTGGACGCGGGCTTTGGGCTCGCTCAAAATCACAATTGCCTCGCTGGCTTTGAGAATCGGACGTGTGTCGCAGTCACTGGCCAATGCGGTACTGGCGGGTAGCAAGGCAAGCAGCAGTAACAACTTCATGAACTGGCCGGGCTTGCCAGCTCTTGGCGCAGGAGCAACACCATTGCAATCAACAGAACTGCCAGCATAATAAAAGGGATTTGGCGGTAGCTCCAGGCGATCAAAAAACTTAGAAATAACCACAAACACAGCCACAGCATTGTGCGCATTAGGGGGTCTCCTCGGCAAGGGTAAACAGGGGGTGATGGAAGCCCGGATCTTGGCGAATCACCTGCAGTTCAAACTCTAGTCGGGCCACCTCATACAGGGCGGCGACTGGCAACGGCTCTGGCAAGGCCAAGGGATCCAGATGTAACAATTCACGGTTGGCGTATTCCAGGGTGTTGATTGCCTGTTGGAGCTGATTTAGCTCATGTTCAACGATCTGTTTACGGGCCAACAGAGCTTCACGCCGGTCACGCTCTAACTGGGCTTGGGTATGTTGTTGCAGCAAGTGGTGTACCAAGCGGCGTTGCTGGACGACACCTTGGAGGGTGTGTTGTAGCCGGGCGGCCGCTGAACCCGCCGCCAAACTTTGGGCATGAGCGGGGTGTAACTGAAACAGGGCTTCAAGGGCGCACCCTTCGACCAAGAGGCGGGTCAGCTCAGCTTGCAAGGCTTCTAGGTTATGGGCTGTCTGTTTGAGCAATTGGGTTTCATCTTGGGTGTAATGGTGGCTGCTGCGTTCAAAACGCTCCAGACGCTGTTCGAGGCCAGCAACTTCCTGAGCCAGGGTGTGGTGGGTGAGCAGCAGGTGCTCCATCTGTTGTTGTTCTTCTTCAATGCGCAGTTTGAGTTGTTGGGCCTGTTGCAATTGTTGCTGCTGGTGGTGGTGCGCTTGAGCGAGGGCCAAATAAACGGGGGACTCGGGAACGCTGGGCGGTGACTCAGGGGGCAGGGATGGGAGCGGGGTGGGATCTTCAACGGCTGGCGTCGCCATCGACGGAGGTGTTGTTTCTGGGGGGACGGTAGGTACAAGGGGGGCTTCCTCGGTGCGGCGGGTGCCTGTGTCCTGGGCGGCCATGCTAAAGGCTGCACTCAGATAAGCCTGTAATGGGGGCGCTGGGGGAGTAAAACTGCTGGGATTGTTGGTGTGGAACTGGTTCATGGCTGTTTCGAGACGCGCCCCTAGGGGTGCGCGTGGAAGGGCAAACCAATTTTCGGCAATAGGGGCGGAGAGAGGGCCTTTTTTTAACAGCGATCTTTGCTCTGGGCTATCGAGGGGCATGATGCTACCCGTATCGTTGATGCTGCGTGTGCGCACGTGGCTGAAATAACGCCCGTTTAATTCAAGAATGCGCACAATGCGACCGTCGCTCAGGGTGAGTACCTGTAATAAGCGGGTTTCAGGGTGATTTTCTACGCCTGATTGGGTTTCATCAGACATGGAGTGACACCTCGGTATCCCAGCGCTGCTGCACCCATGCGAGGACCTTGTCTACATCGCTTGTTTCGGCCTGCCAGTCCAGCCAGTGAATGCTTGGGTCCTGTCGGAACCAAGTCATTTGCCGTTTGGCATACTGACGGGTATGGATGGCCATCAGTTCTTGGGCCTGTGGAAGGGTCGATTTTCCATCCAGATAGTCGGCAATTTCAATGTAGTTCAGGGTCTGTAACAGTGGCAAATCAGCACCATAAGTGGCACGTAAGTGTTCGACCTCGGCGACGAAGCCAGCGTTGATCATGGCGGAAATGCGGGTGCGAATGCGCTGTTCGAGCAGGCTGCGTTCAACGCGCAGGCCGAGATAAATGCAGTGGGGATAACGGAGCTCAGTGGAGCGCTGCTGCATGGCCGAAATCGGTTGTCCTGTGACCTGATACACTTCAAGCGCGCGAATAATGCGACGAATATCGCGCGGGTGTAAGCGCGCGGCACTGTCTGGGTCAACGTGTTGTAATTGGCTGTGTAGATAACCTGGATCGGCCTGCTCCTGAGTTTCTAGGGTGTGGCGCAGATTTTCCTGGGGGGGCACTTCCGGGATTTGGTAAGCATAGAGCAGGCTGCGCAGATACAGACCGGTACCGCCGACTAAAATGGGTACATGTCCTGCGTCCCAAATTTGAGGCAACAGGCTTTGTACCGCTGCTTGGTATTCGGCCACAGTGTAGGTGTGGCGCGGGTCAATGACGTTAAACAGGTGATGGGGGGCCAAAGCACGCTCAGCTGCCGGAGGGGCCGCCGTGCCAATTTCAAAGTCTTGGTAAATTTGCCGTGAATCGGCACAGATCAAGGCGCCGTTGAAGGCCTGTGATAGGGCCAGAGCGAGCTGGCTTTTGCCGCTGGCGGTGGGCCCGGCGATGACAATCAGAGAACGCTGCATATTACAGAGGGTCTTGTTTCTTCCGCATCTGGGCTTTGAACTCGTTGAGTTCTTTTTGGACGATATTTTGATAACAGTCGGGGCAAATCCCGTGACTGAACTGGGCTTCCGTGTGTTCACACAGATAAGACTCCAACTGCTGCCAATAATTGTCGTCATTGCGGATTTTTTTGCAATAAGAACAAATCGGTAACAAGCCCCGCAACTGTTTTAAGTTAGTCAAAGCAGCCTCCAGTTCATTCACGCGATCGGCCAATGATTGCTGCAAACGGACAATGCGCTCCCCGACATGGAGCCGGGCGCGCAGTTGGCCTGGATCAAAGGGCTTGATCAGGTAGTCATCAGCTCCTGACTCTAGGCCCTCGATCAGGTTCTCTTTTTCCCCTTTGGAGGTGAGCATGATAATGTACATCGACTGCATCACCAGGGTATTGCGAATCTTTTTGCAGAGTTCGACGCCGTCCATGCCCGGCATTTGCCAGTCTAGAATCGAGATGGCAGGTGGATTTTCGCTTTGGAGCAAATTCCAAGCCTGTTCCCCATCTTCCGCTTCCAAGACTTCAAAGCCCCACTGGGTCAACGCAACCTGCGTTACGTGGCGGGCAACGGGGTCATCCACGGCAATCAGTATTCTCATAGTTATTCCTGTTCGCTCAGCTGCCCGCAACAACGCGGTGATAAACCTGCTGGGTTTGATTGGCGATAATTTCCCAGTTGAAGGTATCCACCAGACGTTGATAGGCCTGGTCAACCATCCAATTGGCCCATTCGGGGTGATAAAGCACTTGTTTAATGCCCCAAGCCAACGAGTCGGCAGAGCCTTTGTAGGTTTTGATACCCGTCACGCCGTGCTCAACAATGCCCCCAAGCCCGCCTGCATCTGAAACGACCACAGGGGTACGGGCAGCCATCGCTTCCAGGGCGACAATGCCAAAGGGTTCGTACAGGCTGGGGTAGACGCCCACATCAGCGACGCGCAGCATGCGCAGCAGATCTTCATCGGAAACATAACCGGGCAGATGGAAACGATCGGCAATGCCCAAGGCCTGGGTGCGGTGACGCAGTTCATCGAGCATGCCCCCTTTGCCAGCGATCATAAAGCGGGCATTGGGAATCTCTTGCAAGATTTCAGCGGCAGCATCCACCATGACCTGAAAGCCTTTTTCTGGCACCATACGACCCACGCTGACAATTAAGGGTTCATGGTCAGCGGCCAAGGTGCGACGGAAGCTCAGCGCATCGGGGAAGGGGAATAAAAACTTGTCGCGTTTGATGCCATTGGGGATGACATCAATTTTGCTGCTGGGCAACTGGTAATTGCGAATCACTTCATCCACCATGGCGTCACTGCATACAATTGTGCGGGCCGCTTCGTAGTTGAGGTACCATTCCATGCTGTGGACATAGGCCTGCATTTTGTTGTGAATGCCGTTCCAGCGACCCCATTCGGTGGCGTGAATGGTTGCAACCAGGGGAATATTGTATCTGTGTTTGAGGTTGATGGCCGCATGGGCGACCAGCCAGTCATGGGCGTGAATAACGTCGAACTTCTTTTGCTGCATCAGCTGTTCAGCTTTGCGCAGAATGCCAAAGTTGAAGTGCAGCACCCAACTGAAGAAGTCGGGGGCTTCAAATTGAAATTCTTTGACGCGATGAATATTGACGCCATTGACGTGGGCGTATTCGGGCGTATTGGGGTGATCGGCGGTGATCACGTCCACCTGTTCCCAGGCTTGGACCAGGGCTTCGGAGATTTCTTCGCTGTGACGGGCGAGGCCGCCAACTACGCGCGGGGGATATTCCCAAGTCAGGGTTAAAATGTTCATGAATGTATTACCTCAAGGGGCCGTGTTTTTTGCTCGGAAGCGATAACCAAAACCGCGAACTGTTTCAATATAATAAGGCTTGTCAGTGTTTTCTTCAATCTTGTCACGCAGGCGACGGATATGGGCATCAATGCTGCGGTCGCTGATCTGCATATCGTTCATCCAGATTTGGTTCAGGATATGTTCGCGGCTAAAAACTTGCCCAGGGTGCGTCGCCAGCAGCGCCAAGATCTCATATTCCTTTTTGGTCAAATCGACCTCTTGTCCATAGAGCCGCACTTGGCAGAAATGCAGGTCAATTTCCATATCCTTGCAGCGCAGGGTCTGGCGTTCCTGGGGCGGTGCCGCTGGGCTTGTATGGCGGGGCTGGATGTGTAAGCGGCGTAAAATGGCCCGGACGCGGGCTTTAAATTCACGGACTGAAATGGGTTTGGTGACATAGTCTTCTGCCCCCAGTTCGAGACCCAAAACCTTATCCACTTCATCGTCAATGCCTGACAAAAACATAAACAGTACTTGTGGATAATGATTTTTAACGATGCGGCACAGATCAATGCCGCTCATGTCTGGAAGATTGACATCACAGATGATCAGCTCGGGTAATTCTTGCTCACACTGACGCAGCCCACTTTCAGCATTTTGGGCCGTTAGCAGCCGGTAGTTTTCGCTCCGCAGGACTTCAACCACCATATCGAGGATACTGGGGTCGTCATCAATAATGAGAAGAGTAGTCTGCTTGATGGTTTCAGCATCCTTTTGCATCAAATCTTGTGTAACCCTATCCTACCATATGCGTTGTTCATTGGCTTCGCCATCCCATCGCCCGTTATTTTATGCACAACACCCAATTGGTTTTTCGCTTAAAATTCGCTAAGCTTGAGGAGAGAGTGGACAGCACAGTTGTCTGCCAATGAAATTTGAGGGAGAGACGATCTATGTCTTCAGGAATTGCGGCCGAAACGGAGGCCCTGCAGATGGTGTTAGACCGTCTCGGCTATGATTATCAGGATGCTTTGCCTACCGAAGTGTTAGACCGGCTCCTGCATGGCTTAAAAGTGCCAGATAACTATCGCACATTTCTGACGCTGATGAGCCCGGACGGGGCTGAGCTGCGGGCTGCGCAGATGAGCGTTGTTTTAGCGGACCCCAGCGAGCTCCTCGATTTACAGGCGCGTCAGCGTCATCGGCTTGTGGGGGACGTTGTCCTCGGTACTCTGCATGATTACCCTTTGGTCAGCGCCTTGGGTGAAGCGGAATCGAAAGAAGATGCTCCCCTTTATAAGGTGATGGATGTGGAGCGCGTTTTGGTGGCCTCTTCATTTTTGCAGTTTTTACAAATGCTGCGCTTGACCCTTGAAATGGGGGTGATGCTGGCTGATGAAGAGGATACCTATGGGGAAGAAGAAGAGGACGAAACCTATGATCCTTACGAGGGCGGAGGCTTGTCTTCTTATTCGCAAGAACAGGAATATGCCTGGGAAGAATATGCCGAAGAGTTAGAGCGGATCGATCCCGATGCCGCTGCTGCGTGGCTGCGCGAATAATCTCAACCCAAGCAAAAAGGCCAGGGCAAAAGCCCTGGCCTTTTGTTGAGCGGAAATATTATTCTTCGGTGTACTCTTCTTCTGCGTCTTCACTTTCTTCGACATCAGCCGCACTGGTGTCTGAGGGGCTGGGGAAAGTGGCGGGAGAAGCGGGCTCATACTGGATAACCTGAGCCGTTTTGTGGTCGCGGCCAAAGTCGGCAACATACAGGGCACCGTTTTCATCACAGGTAATGGCGACTGGCGAAAGCGCACCACTGCCAAAGTCGACAACAAAGGTGCCGTTAGCGGTAAACCGCTTGATTTCTCCGGCATCCAAAACGTAAATGTCACCGGTGCGACGGTCAATAGCCACATCAGCGGGCGTGCTTAAATATTGGTTGATCAGAGTTGTCACTTGGCCATCTGCGCTGACTTTTACAACCGTGTTTTGTACCGGTACGTAAGCATTGCCTTCGCCGTCGACATCAATGCCGCCTGTCGCGTTGACGTTGCTGACCAAAGTGGCTCCTTGGCCTGAGTCATCGGCTTGTTCGAGGCCGCGTTGGCTGTAAATAAAGACTTTACCTCCACCAGCGGCAATATCCAAGGCCCCTTCGGCTTCCGTGCGGGTCACTTTGTTGGTCGAGGCATCCACGCTGTAGATGCCGCCTTTTTCATCGACCACGAGCAGGGCATTACTGCCATTGAGGGTGATGCCACGGGCGTTGCTGCTAATCGGGTGACGTAAACCCAACCACATGCTGCCCATGTTTTTCCAGTCTTTGCCAGATTCAGTGCTGAGTTTGATCACGGTCCCTTTTTTAAAGACATTGCGCACATCTACGGCAGATACATATAAGATGCCGCCTGAGGCCACAATACCTTTGGGTTGCCATTGGTTGAGGAGATCCTGATCCACTTTAAAGGCAGCCTGTTGGCGGTTGGGTTGAGAGAATGCCAACATGCCACTGCCCGCTTCATCTTCGAGCACAATCGGGTTGGGTTGGGGAGATGAGGCGGTATTGGCGATGACATTAACGCTGATAGAGGTTTCAAAGTCGCCAAAACGAATGACGAGGGTTTGGGCTCCGGCTGGGACATTCAGCAATGAAAAATCGCCCTGAACGCTCAAGGCTTGAATAGATGGGTCACTTTCCAAACTGACGAGGGCATTGTGGAGCGGACGGCCACTGCGTGTGACAATACGACCCACCACGGAACCGACCTGCCCTTGGGTGATGTCAGAGGGGAGGCTGTCATTACCGAGGTTATTGCCACTGGGGGCACCGAGGTTATTTTGCTGTTGCGCTGCCAAGAGTTGATTGGGATAGTAGTTGACCGGAGGCAGGGTATTTGCATTGCGGCCACAGGCGGTAAGACTACCGGCTAATACCAGCCCCAAGGAAAGCAGGGTCAACGTTTTCATGGTCATGTTCCTCTTTAATCTCTCGTCCTACGCAGGATCCTATACCCATTATGCCTCTTTAAAGGGGGGATCTTGTCTGGTAAAATTAAACTTCAGTTTAAAATACTTTGAACTTTCCATTAACTCCTCGGGAGATACCGCATATGCAAGCCGATATCGAAGCGCTTCAGCAGAAGCTCCAGGCGATCACCCCCCAGTTCAATCGCTTGACCCAAGAACTGCAAAAAGTGATTGTGGGTCAACAAGAGCTTTTGCGCTGTTTGGTGGTCGCTTTGCTCGCGGATGGGCACGTGTTGTTAGAGGGGGTGCCGGGTTTGGCTAAAACCCTTTCGATCAGTACGCTGGCGCGGGCCATTGATGCCCAGTTTCAACGTATCCAGTTTACTCCCGATCTCCTGCCTG
>DLGM01000457.1:0-14278 GCA_002482705.1 Cyanobacteria bacterium UBA7694 | reverse complement strand
GCCGATCTCATTGGCACCCGCATTTATAATCCGCAACGCAATGAGTTTGAAGTGCGGCGTGGTCCTTTATTTACCCAGTTGTTACTGGCCGATGAAATCAACCGGGCTCCGGCCAAAGTGCAAAGCGCTTTATTAGAGGCCATGCAAGAGCGGCAAGTAACGATCAGCCAAGAAACATGGCGCTTGGACGCCCCATTTTTAGTCTTGGCGACTCAGAACCCCTTGGAGCAAGAGGGCACTTATCCCTTGCCTGAAGCCCAGCTCGATCGTTTTATGCTCAAAACCCATGTGGGTTATCCCACCCCGGAAGAGGAAATCGAAATTGTGACCCGCATGACCTCATCACAGCGGGCTGTTGTGCAGCCGGTCCTCAATGCCGAGACGATTTTGATGGCACGTAACCTGATTGCACAGATCTACCTCGATGATAAGATCAAACGCTATATTGTTGATCTGGTCGTAGCTACCCGCGATCCAGAGCGTTACCGTTTGGATATGAAAAACCTGATTCGTGCTGGGGCTTCTCCGCGCGCTTCGATTTATTTGGCCCAGGCGGCCCGTGTCCAAGCCTTTTTAGCGGGCCGCGCCTTTGTGATTCCTGAAGACGTAAAGCGCATTGCCCTGGAAATATTGCGCCACCGTGTCAGCATTACCTATGAAGCAGAAGCGCAGGAAATTAGCACAGATCAGCTGGTGCAACAGATTATTGAGCGGGTTAAAGTTCCTTAAAGCCTGAAATGCCTGTAAGTTCGTTTTTGCCCGTATGTGCATAGTGTTTCTGTGCGCGTTGCGGAGTGCGTGTTCACGTGGGGACACATTGAGGTCTGAGTTTTAAGGACCTTTACTTTGCGCTGGATCAGACGATATAACCCGAGTAGATCAGCCTTGCTTGGGCTACTGACGTTATCCTCAGTTTAGTGCAAAGTAAAGGTTGCTTAAAATTTGAAAGAAGGCAGGGTCTTTTTTAGAGCCCTTTCCGCACCATTGCTTTCAAGAAAAACCCCTGCCATGCAGCCCATTTAGTGGTATCCTGATGAGGGTTACCTCGCTTTGCACCAAGTTCAAGGCACTTTGATCTAGAAAAGTTTGTATCAGGTGATCAATGAAAAAGACAGTTCTTGATTACGCACTGCGCGTTTATCTTCCGATAACGTTGCTGATTGTGCTGGTGACGTACAGCGTCACCTATTTTGCTTCCCGTAATGAGCGCTACAACATAGGCTATCAGCCGACTCAGCCGATTAACTTCTCCCATGAACTCCATGCGGGAAAAATGGGCATCGACTGCCAATATTGTCATACAGGCGTGGCCAAAGGTCGCCAAGCGGTGATCCCCGCAGCCAATACCTGTATGAACTGCCACTCTGTTGCGCGCAAAGACAAGCCCGAAATCATTAAGCTGACCAGCTTCTACAATGAAGACAAGCCGATTCCCTGGGAGCGTATTCATAAGCTTCCGGAGCATGTGTACTTTAACCATAGCGTACACGTGAACAAAGGGCTCGAATGTAAAGAGTGCCATGGCCAAGTTCAAAACATGGCGAAGGTGGCGCAAGTCAAGTCTTTCATGATGTCTGATTGTCTGGCCTGTCACCGCAGCGCTCCAGAAAAATATCCGCATCTTGTGAACTTGACCGGTCTTAAAAAAGGTCCGGAAAATTGTTCTGCATGCCATCGCTAACGGAGAACACCATGGAAAATCAATCTGAAGTTCAGAAACCCGCTGCCTTAGAACGCAAGCGGTTTTTGTCGCTCGTGGGAAAGAGTCTGCTGGGCCTTTGGCTCTTGCAACTGCTCCCCGCCAATCTGACGGGCCTGAAGCTCCGCCGTGAGCCGAAGGCGCCGCCCCTATCGAGTAAATCCCCGGTCAAGGTGGCTATCCACCCTATGGCTGTGAAGAGAGATGCATGAGGTTGAAATGGACAACAATTTGCAGCAAACACAACCCCCTGCGACCCAGTACTGGAAAAGCCTAGAAGAGTTAGCCGGAGATCCGGCCGTACTCGCAGGCAAACAGCACGAGTTCCAAGCCGGGGTAACAGACGACTTTGACCCCCAGGCCATGAGCGGCATTTCACGTCGCAAGTTCCTGGCCGTATTGGGAGCCTCAGCGGCGTTTACCCTCGCCAGCTGTAAAGCTTACCGGGATCAGGGCAAAATTGTACCTTACAATAAAAAGCCTGAAGAAATTCTGCCCGGTACACCGAACTATTACGCCTCGACCGTGACCACTCACGGCGAGGCCTGTAGCGTGTTAATTCGCACCCGCGAAGGCCGCCCCGTTTATCTCAAGGGCAACCCGGATCATCCGGTCACCCAAGGGAAAATTTCGTCGCATTTCCAAGCGTCGATTATGGCTCTGTACAACCCCGAGCGCGTAGCGTCTCCGCTCAAAGGTGAAGGCGGGAATTTTTCGCCTGCTACCTGGCAAGAGGCTGACACGGAAATCATCGCTGCTCTAAAAGCCCTGGGTGGCAAAAAAGCAGCGCTGGTGGTCAACCGCGTCATGTCTCCAACGACCCGCCAAGTGCTGGATTCGTTGATGGCTGCTTATCCCGGTACCAGCGTTTACAGCTATACCCTGTACAACGAATCGGCCCGTGATAGCGCCTGGAAAAAGACCCACGGCGGCAACGCTTGCCCGCCGATCAAGTGGCATGAAGCCGATGTGGTCGTTGCCCTTGAGTCCGACTTCCTCGGCGCTGAAGGCGACATCGAAACGGAAATGCGTTATGCCCAACGTCGCGATGTAATGGGAGACAAACCCTTTAACCGTTTATATGCTGTTGAAGGCCCCATGAGCTTGACCGGGATGAATGCCGACTACCGTCTGCGCCTGCGTCCCGATGCCCAATTTGAATTCGCCATGAGCTTGCTCAACGAAATCAAGGGCGCAAGTGATGCGGAGTACAGTCTCAGCAGCGTGGCCAAAAAGCACGGCCTTTCTGAGTCGGTTCTCAAACTGCTGGTCGGCGACCTCAAAGCCAATAAAGGCAAAGCACTGGTGTATGCCGGTTCGCGCTTGCCTGAAGCGGTCCACGTGGTTGCTAACGCGATCAATGATGCCCTGGGCAGTACGGGTCTTTACCACACCGCTGAAACACCCGTTGAACACATTCCGGCTGCTACCCCCGAACAGTGGGATGCGCTGGTCAGTGACATGAAAGCGGGCAATGTAGGTGTTGTGGTTCACTTGGACAGCAACCCCGTTTATCACTTCCCCGCTGATCTCGGTTATGCCGAAGCATTGGGCAAAGTGGGCCTGGTGGTTTCACTGACCAAAGAGCATCATGAAACGGCCCAGAACAGTAAATATGTGCTGCCGATTCACCATGACCTTGAATCTTGGAATGACTATAAGGTGCGCCCGGGTATCCAGTTATTGCAACAGCCAGTCATTCAGCCACTGCATGACAGCCGCCAGCAAGAGGCTGCCCTGCTGACCTGGATTAAAGGCGATTCTGCCGCCCATAACGAAAAGCTCTATTATGACTACTTGGTGGGTGCTTGGAAGCAACTGCATCCGAAACTCAACCTGCTGGTCGACTTCCAGACTTTCTGGAACAGTGCCCTGCACGATGGTTTTGTGACTTACAGCGAGTCTACCCCTGGGGTAGGTGCCTTTAAAGGCGCAGCTCTGAGTGGCCTCAAAGCAATCAAGCCGGGGAGCGATATGCTGGTCGTCTTGCAGCGTGGTTTTAACGTGGGTGACGGACAGTTTGCCGACAATGGTTGGTTACAAGAATTCCCCCATCCGGTGACCAAAGTGGTGTGGGATAACTATGCCGCTATTTCTCCGGCTACGGCCAAAGAGCTGGGTCTCAGAAACGATGACCAAGTGGAAGTGACTGTGGGCGATCGCAAGGTGGTTCTGCCGGTCTTTATTCAGCCCGGTACCGTTGACAAAGTGATTGCTGTGGAACTCGGTTATGGCCGTGAACATGCGGGCACGATTGGCACCAAAGTCGGTGTGAATGCTGGCGTTCTGCGCAGCCACAAGCAGCAAGACAATCCCTGGTTGTATGCTGCTACGGCTGTCAAAGCCTCTGGCCGCCACCATTTGGTGACCACCCAGACCCACCACGACTTCAATATCCCCCGTGAGCAAGACCTGCACCTCAAGCGCAAGATTATTCACGAGGCCAGCTACCAAGAGTACGCCAAAGACCCCAACTCTGCCGCTTTCCATGGACACCATTTGGTCAACATCACCAAAATGCGTGAGTATGAAGGCGTGAAGTGGGCCATGGCGATTGATGCCAACAAGTGTACCGGTTGTGGTTCTTGCGTGATTGCCTGTAACCTCGAAAACAACGTGCCGATTGTGGGGCCTGAACAAGTGGATCGCGGACGCGAAATGCAGTGGATGCGGATTGACCGCTATTACTCAGGGACCGCAGACGAACCGGTTGTCAGCCAGCAGGTGATGCTCTGTCAACACTGTGACAATGCGCCCTGTGAAGTGGTTTGCCCGGTGAACGCCACCAACCACAGCCCGGACGGCCTCAACCAGATGGCTTATAACCGCTGCGTGGGTACCCGTTATTGCTCGAACAACTGCCCTTATAAGGTACGTCGCTTCAACTTCTTTGACTACCGCGATCGCTTTGCCAAAGCCCTGTACCGCAAGGATGTGCATCAACTGATTCACAACCCTGAAGTTACCGTGCGCTCACGCGGCGTTATGGAAAAGTGTACCTTCTGCGTTCAGCGCATTATGTACGCCCGTCAAGAGGCGATCAAAGCCAAACGCGACCTCAAAGGTAGCGACGTTGTAGTGGCCTGTCAGGAAGTCTGTCCTTCGGATGCCATTATCTTTGGAGATGCCAATGATCCCGAATCAAAAGTATCTCAGTACCGCAAGCACGTCACCGGTTACCACGTGTTGGAAGAGTTTAACGCTCGCCCCAACGTAACCTACGTTGCCACCCTTAGAAATACTCATGCATAGGAAATACGGACATGCAGGTAGCTAACAAAACCAACGCCGTGGAGGGACCGGATTTCTCAAAAGAAACGCCGGTGGTGCTCAGTTCGCCTTCTTTCCACGACATTACTGAAGTTATCTCCCGGCCGATTGAATCTAAAGCAGGGATGAAATGGTACATTGCTTTGGCAGTGGCTGTTTCACTCTTTATGCTTGAGATTTTCTGCTGGGGGATCAGCTTTTATTATGGTACCGGGATGTGGGGTAACAATATCCCCGTTGCTTGGGCCTTCCCCATTGTTAACTTCGTTTTCTGGATCGGGATCGGCCACGCCGGTACCCTCATTTCAGCCATTTTGTTCTTGTTCAGGCAGAAGTGGCGCAACGGGATTGCGCGCTTCGCTGAGGGGATGACGATCTTTGCGGTTATGACTGCCGGTCTCTTCCCCCTGTTCCACACCGGTCGCCCCTGGCTGCCGCTGTACTTGTTCCCCTATCCCAACAAACACGCGGTCTGGACCAACTTCCTGTCACCGCTGCTGTGGGACGTATTTGCCGTTTCGACGTATTTTACCGTTTCGCTGTGCTTCTGGTATGTGGGCTTAATCCCCGACTTTGCCACCCTGCGTGATCGCACCCTGGGCAAAGACTTTATCAGCAAAGTGCGCAAGACCGTTTATTCTGTGCTCAGCCTCGGCTGGCGCTTCTCGAACCGCCACTGGCGTCACTACGAGCGCGTTTACCTGATTCTGGCCGGGGTCTCGACGCCGCTGGTTCTGTCGGTACACACGATTGTATCCTTTGACTTCGCCGTGGCCGGGTTGCCCGGTTGGCACACCACGATTTTCCCTCCCTACTTCGTAGCCGGGGCGATTTTCTCCGGGTTTGCTATGGTTGTGACGGTCTTGGTCTTCATCCGCTATATCTTTGATATGGAGCACATCATCACCATCGACACCCTCGAAAAGATGAACAAAATCATCCTTTTGACCGGTACCCTGGTGGGTTATGCCTATGGCATGGAGTTCTTCATCGCTTGGTACAGCGGTAATATTGTCGAGCAGTTTGCCTTCATTAACCGTGCCTTTGGTCCTTATGCCTGGGCTTATTGGATCATGATCAGCTGCAACGTCATTACCCCGCAAATCTTCTGGTTCCGCAACCTGCGTCGCTCGGTACCGATTATGTTTATCGCCTCGATCTTTGTCAATATTGGCATGTGGTTTGAGCGCTATGTCATTACCGTTACCACGCTGGTACGCGACTTCTTGCCTTCGAGCTGGGGCTGGTACAACCCGACCCTGGTTGACTTCGGCCTGCTGATTGGCAGCTTTGGGATGTTCTTCACCCTGACGCTGTTATTCGTCAAGTTCATGCCCGTTGTCGCAATTTCAGAAGTCAAGGGCGTTCTGGCCCAAGCGAAACCCCATCACCACCACGGAGGTGGCCATGAGTAATCAGCTATACGCCCTGAGTGGCCAATTTGAAACGCCGGATGAAATCATGCATGCGGCGGAAGAAGTCAATAAAAAGTACAAGCAGTATGACGTCAATACGCCCTATCCCGTACACGGGATGGACGGAGCGATGGGCATGGGCGAGTCGCCGATCGGATGGGTCACCCTGGTCGTCGGGACAACCTGTATGCTGCTGATGCTTTGTTTTATTGCCTGGATTCAGTTGGTGGATTACCCCACCACCTTTGCCGGGAAGCCCGATTTTAACCTGCCCGGTTATGTGCCGATTCTGTTTGAAACCACCATTCTCACCGGGGCCGTTACCACGGTGTTGACCCTGCTGTTTGTGGTCTGTGGTTTGCCCAACAACGCGCACCCGATCCATGACACCAACTATGCCAAGCGCACTTCGGACGACCGTTTCGGCATTTATGTCGAAGCCAAAGACCCGGCCTTTAACGAGGCTGAAGTGCGTCAGCTGTTCGAACAACTGGGGGCTAAAGACATTGCTCCCATTTATATCGACGCTGAAGAAGTGGCTGCGGGGAAAAATATGTCGGTGTTAAAGCCGCAGTTTATCGGCTTTGCCGCCACTGTGGTGCTGGTGATCAGCGGGGCTGCTTATTTCGGTCTCAACCACATGGTTTTCCTGCCCCCTTATAACTGGATGAGCGTGCAACCCAAAGTTGTGCCTCAAAAGACCAACACCGTCTTCAAAAATGGTGTGTCTATGCAATTGCCAGTTGAGGGCACCATTGCCCGTGGCTTTATTCCTTATGCCAAAGTCGGAGCCAAAGAAGGTTTTGGTCAGTCCATGGCCAACCCCTTGGACCCAACCGCTGAGGTGTTTGCCCTGGGTGAACAAAAATACCTGACGATGTGTAGCGCTTGCCACGGCAACTATGGTCAAGGGGATAGCCGTTTGAACGGCCAATACCCGGCGCCGCCATCGCTGCATTCCAAGAAGGCGGTCGAATGGGCCGACGCGGAGATCTATCACGTGATCACCAACGGCCAAAACATTATGCCTTCTTATGCCAAGCAGTTAACGCGTGACGAGCGTTGGGCCATTGTGCACTACGTCCGCGCACTGCAGCGATCCCTGAATCCGAAGGAAACAGATGTCCAATGAGTACGCATACATCGCAATACCAAAAAAAGGACCTTCCGCCGGTCGTAGGACAAGTGGGCTTCGGCCTGCTCGGAGTCGGCCTGCTGTTGGCTCTGGTTTCTTTTTTCGTTGATCCGTTGCGGACCAAGTTCATTAGCATTATGTTGTTTATGTTCTTGGCCGGGATTGGGGTCACCTCTTTGTTTATGGTTGCCATCGAGTACCTCGCCGGAGCGGTGTGGAGCACCCCCCTGCGCCGAATCTTTGAGATGTTTTCCTCGCTGATTCTCTTCTTGCCGATCTTTGCTTTGCCGGTTGTGTTTAGCATGCAGGATCTCTACGAATGGACCCATAAGACGGATGAGATTTTGGCCCGCAAAGCGGCCTATCTCAACCAGCCTTTCTTTATGGTGCGTTTGGCCGTCATTATTGGTCTGTGGATTGTTTTTTATAAACTCTTCACGGGCAATTCGCTCAAACAGGACACCACGCAAGATCAGTCCCTGACCGCTAAAAACGTCAAGCTTTCGGCTTTGTTTATCCCGGTCATGGGTTTGTCGATCACGGCCCTTTCCATTGACTTCTTGATGAGTTTGGAGCCCCACTGGTTCTCGACCATCTTTGGGGTCAATTTCTTTATTGGTTCTTTGACCGCAGCTTTGGCCGTGATTACGATTGCGGTGGTGTTGCTCAATGAAAACGGTTACCTGCATCCGGGCACTGTCCGCGACCATTATTACAGCCTTGGCTTTGGTATGATTGCCGCGACGGTCTTCTGGATGTACACCGCTTTCAGCCAAGGGATGCTGATCTGGTATGCCAATATCCCCGAAGAAACCCCCTGGTATCTTCACCGCTGGGATGGCGACTGGAAAGTGATCACCCTGGCCCAGATTCTGGTGCACTTCATCATTCCCTTCTTCCTGCTGGTACAGCGCAAGAACAAGCGCAACCCCAACCGTATGCTGTTTGCTTCGGTCTGGATTCTGTTTGCGCACCTGTTTGACCTGTACTGGGTGGTCATGCCCGCCTATCGCCCCCAAGGGCCGATTATTGGCTGGAATGAACTCGGCTTTGTGCTCTTGGCCGCTGGGGTGATCATTACCGTGTTCCATCAGCAAACCAAGCGCAAGAACCTCGTTGCTGTGGGTGATCCCAAGCTGCAACGTGGCCTTGAGTTCCGGTTATAAGGAGATCAACCATGAATAAGCAGATACATTCTCTGATCGCTGCCGCTCTTGTGAGTGTCACCTTGTGGTCCCTGAGTGCTGGCGGCCCGGGTGCCGCTCAGGCACAGGATTCTAAGGCTTTGATCAAAGCCTTGGAATCTCCTGAGCTGCAAAAAAAGGGTGCCGAATTGTTCAAAGCCAATTGCGCTTCTTGCCATGGTGATGCGGGTAAAGGGGATGGGCTGGCTGCGGCTGCGCTCAATCCGAAACCGCGTAACTTCAGTGCCAGCGCAGGCTGGAAAAACGGCCGTGAATTCTCTGGGCTGTACAAAACTCTGGAAGAGGGGATTCCCGGTGGTGCGATGGGGGCTTATAGCCACCTTTCCGTGGCTGACCGCGTTGCGATTATCAATCACCTGCGTACCCTCGCCGCCGATTATCCCAAACTGACAGATGCGGAAGTGACCAAGCTAGATCAAGCTTATGGCGTTGCCAAAGGCCTTGAAAACAGCAAAAAAGTCATGCCGATCCCTGTCAGCGTGGCAATCGCTAAGTTGACGGAAGAAAATGCGGCCAAGGTCAAAATGCTCGATCAAAAGATCAGCTATATTGAGTCGCACCACAGTGAAAAAGGAGCTCAACTCTTTCTCGCTGCGGCTGCTCAGCCCCGCCGAGCCCTGTCAACGCTGGCCCATACTCCAGTTTGGAGAAACAGCCTCAAAGATTTTGTCGCAGTCGTGACCGCAAATGCTGAACAGAACGGTTTCCGCGCGCGCGTGGCCACCTTCTCGAAGCAGGACTGGGAAACCCTGCACGCCTATTTGAAAAAAACAATCTAAACTAGGCGCTGAGAAAGCCCTGAACCAATGATGGTTCAGGGCTTTTTTTCTGCTTAAGAAAAGGTGTCTAGCCATTGTCATGAAACCGCTCTGGCTTACCGCTAGACAATATGCTACAATTGCACCTGACGACAGAAACGAACCCGTCAGTTGCCGCAAGCGAGCGCGTAAATTACGTGCCACGGAGCTGGGAAAAGGTTTGTCTCACCGTTCGGTTGGGCCAGGCAGGTCCTTTGAGCGTGGGTTAAAGTCTCGGTGTCTTACAGCCTCGCGACTCCGCTCAAAAATCCTCTTCGCGAGGAGTNNGGAGTGTCAAACATCACTTTTCGTGACTGCGAGGAGTTATCGTGCGAGCCGCTGGTATAACCGATGTGGGAAGAGTCCGCTCCATTAACCAGGACTGCTTCCATTTGATTGAAGACAAAAGTATCTATATTGTGGCCGACGGGATGGGTGGGCATGCTGCTGGTGATCAAGCCAGCCGAATTGCGGTTAAAACCATCACTGACACCCTTTCCATTTACGACCTTGCCAATGAACCTCCAGATGCCGAAGAAGGCACGGACGCCATGTCCGTCGAGGAACTGATTCGTTTTTCTTTGCAAGAAGCCAATGAACAAATTCTGTTGGCCTCGCTCAGCAATCAGCACCTTCAAGGCATGGGTACAACGGCCATTGTGGCGATGGAATACCGCAATCAGCTGTATATCGGCCATATTGGCGATAGCCGTACCTACTTGGTGCGTGATCAGCAAATTCAGCAGCTCACTGAAGATCATTCGGTGGTTCAGCAATTGGTGAAAGCGGGCGCAATTTCTCAAGAAGAAGCCCAGGTCCATCCCTATAAAAACGTCATTACCCGCTGTTTGGGGATGCAGGCTTCTGTAGAGCCTGATGTGATGGCGCTGGACCTATTGCCTGGAGATCGGGTTCTTATGTGCTCAGATGGCTTGACCAATATGGTCACCAATGAACAAATTCTCGAGGTGGTGTCCGGTTCGACCGAACCGCATCCCGCCTGTGAAACCCTGATTGCCATGGCCAATGAACAAGGTGGCACTGACAACATTACCGTTGTACTTCTGTACAACGAATGAGGAAGTAAACCGGCACTTGCGGCATGACACAAGATAAAATTATCCTTGGCAAATATCGGATCATCGAAGAGATTGGCCGGGGCGGCATGGGCGTCGTTTATAAAGCGATGGACACCCGCATTGAGCGCATCGTCGCGATCAAAGAGCTGCTGATTAACCCAGCTTTAATTAAAGCTGCTGAGGAAATTGTGGCCCGTTTTCACCGCGAAGCACAAACGGCTGGCAGTCTCCAGCACCCCAATATTGTCACCATTCACGACTTTGGTGAAGAAGATGGCCACCACTATATTGCCATGGAGTTCATTGAGGGCAAAAACCTCAAAGAATACATGGAAGAAGGCCATAAATTCAGCGATCAACAACTGGTGGATATCCTGATCCAAATTTGTGAAGGCATGCAGCACGCTCACGAACGGAGTGTGGTACACCGGGATATTAAGCCTGACAACATATCCATTACCTCGACCGGAACGGTCAAAATTACCGACTTCGGGATTGCCCGCATGTCGAGTAGTAACCCCATGATGAAAATGACCCAAGACGGCACCATGTTGGGCACTTTGGGTTATATTTCCCCTGAGCAGCTCCAAGACTCTCGGGGCGTTGATAACCGCACCGACATCTTCTCGTTGGGTGCCATGATGTATGAGATGTACACCAGCAAGCTGCCTTTTGATGGCGGAAACTTGGGTGCTACCATTCTCAAAATTGTCTCGGAAGACCCGGTTCCTCCCAGCCGCTACAACCACACCATGCACCCCAAGATTGAGCAGATTATCCTCAAGGCTTTGCAAAAGCTCCCGGATATGCGTTATCAGCATGCGCGAGAAATTGCCGACGAGCTGCGCTCCCTCAAAAGTGGCCCGGCCCCTGCGGCAACCGTTTCTTGCCATAGCTGCGGGCAGCCGGTGACAGCCAATGCTAAATTCTGTCCCCATTGTGGTGCGCCTCAAAATCAAGCCGCCGCTGTGCCCGCTCAAGAGCAACGGCAAGTATTTGTGCCTGAAACCTCTTTGCGCCGTTCGTTCATGACCGTGTCTGAACCGCGTACTGCGGCATCTTCAGCCCAGCGCAATCAGCCCTCTTTTAAAGACCGTTTGGCACGCCTTGTGGAGCTGGCCAGTACCTATCAGGGCAATGCCATGACTCCCCTTGATCGTCTCAGCTTTAGCCGTACCAAAGATACACGCAATGAAGCTGAAGCTGCACGTCCTGCCGCCCCACCCCGCTCTTCTGCCGGGGCTGGTGCCGTTCCCTCGACAGCCGATCTGTTGTCGTCATTGGCTGCTGAAGGCGTCATGAGTGAACAGGATGAAAAGGCCTATCGTCAGATGATTGAAGGGGCTCAAGGGGGCAGTAACGCTCCTGCGCCAGCAGCTCCTCCATCTCGCCCCGGCACTGCTCCTTTGGCGGCTTCCCCACCTCCTCCGGCGGCCGCTCCGTCCACAGGCGGTGGCGAAAGCAAAACACCTTTGCGGGTGCGCTTTAAACACAAAATTGGTCAAGTAGGTGCCGGTAAGGGGCAGTTTTATCAGCCTCGCGGTTTGGCCATTTACCAAGGCTTGGTGTTTGTGGCGGATACCCAAAACCAGCGCATTCAGGTCTTCAGCAAAATCGGTGATTGGCAATATCTGATTCGTTCTAATAACGAAAAAGAGTTTCTCAAAGCACCCAGCAGCGTGACCGTGAGTCGCTCTGGGAATATTTATGTGGTCGATTCTGCGGCCAGCCGGATCGCCATTTTTGACCAATCCGGGCGCTTTCTAAAGTCCTTCGGAACCGCCGGTAAGGCCAAAGGCGAATTTTCTAACCCCTATGGGATTGCTGTCAGTAAAAATGACGAAATCTATATTGCGGATACCGAAAACTCCCGCATCCAGGTTTTGGATGCCAATGGGATTGTGACCAAAATCTTTGGGCGTCCGGGCACCCGCCCTGGCGAATTCAAAACCCCTTATGCCATCACCCTCGATGACAAAGACAATTTGTATGTGCTTGATTATGGTATTCCCCGGATCCAAGTGCTCGATCGCCACGGCATTTGCCGCTTAGAATTTGGCCGCCGTGGAGTTCGTGAAGGAGAATTCAGCATTCCTCGCGGTTTGGCTGTGGATATCAAAGGCCGTATTTATGTGGCCGATACCCTCAATCACCGGGTCCAAGTATTCACCTCCAAAGGCGAATTCATCGAATCTTTTGGCAGCAAAGGCCGGGGACCCACCGATTTCTGGGGCCCAGAAAGCATTGCCGTCAGTGAAGAGGGTGAAATCTTTGTCCTCGATAAAGGCAACTCCCGTATTCAGGTATTGGCCTGCGACCAGTTCTGATGCGTATTCTGTGCCTGTTGCTGTGTTTGTTGTGGGCTTTGCCCGCCACCGCTGCTGAAGACTTATTCGGTCGTAAGCTGTCGTGGCCAGCAAAGCCCCAACGCATTGTCTCTCTGTCACCGGCCACAACCGAGATGATCTATGCTATCGGGGCTCAAGGGCAATTGGTGGGGGTGACCCATGATTGTAATTATCCCCCCGAGGCAGCCCGCAAAACGCAGCTTGGCAAGTTTGGCAGCGTCAACCTTGAGGCTCTGATCCGCGCAAAACCGGATCTAATCTTGGTCACTGCTGAGATGCGTACCGTGCTGGCCCCTTTAAAACGCCTCAATGTGCCGATTTTGGCTTTTCAAGCCCCCCAAATGAGTGCTATTCCCGCTAACTTGCGCAGCTTGGGCAAATATACGGCTCAGGCGGCGGGGGCTGAAAAAGCGGCCTTGGCCATGGAAAAAGAACTGCGCTCCCTGCCACACGTAACTCAGAAACCATCCGTGTTTTATCTGCTCTGGGACAACCCCCTGATTACGGCCAGCCCCAGCAGCTTTGTCGGAGATGTCTTGAACCGAGCCGGTGGCCACAATGTGGTCAAAAACACCCAAGCGCCTTTTCCCCACTACAGCCTCGAAGCGCTGCTTAAAGCTGATCCACAAGTTTTGATTGTGCCCCAGTCAGTGGCGGATCGTTTGCACTTTAACAAACCGCCGTTTGATCGTTTGCAGGCCGTACGCCAGCAGCGCATTTTACGCGTCGACGACGACCTCATCTCTCGCCCTGGGCCACGTGTTACCCAAGCAATGCAGCAAATTGCCGCCTATCTGAGACGTTGCTGCCCGCGCTAAGGGTGGTGTTATACTGGTGCCAACACTCCTCTAAGGAACAAACCACCTATGTTTAAGGTCAAAGTATTTGAAGCGGCACAAGCTGACGAACTTCAGGATGCGGTGAATGCCTGGTTGCGCGAACATGCCACGGTTGACATTGTCACCGTCACCCAAAGTGAAAGCGCAATCGCTGATAGTGATGGCGATATTTGTGGTAACACCACCTATACGATTCTTTATAAAGCTGACTAGGAGAATGATGGGATGCGAACACAACACCTTTTGCGATTGGCTTTGGCCCTGAGCTTATTGGGCATACAGCCGGTATGGGCGGAAGCTCCTGCCACCCGTGCCGTTGTGGTTGAGGGGATGGCTGAGCTGGCTGGCAATGCCGGACGTGCCCGGGAAGAGGCCTTGGCCCAAGCGGCCCGGCAAGCCGTTGAACAAGCGTTAGGTGTATATGTTGTATCCGAGACTCTGGTTGAGCAAGCCGTTGTTATTCACGATTCGATTTTAACCCAGGCCAGCGG
>DLGM01000353.1 GCA_002482705.1 Cyanobacteria bacterium UBA7694 | reverse complement strand
GCCGCACCTGAAATCCGGCCTCCGTATAATAGCCCTTTTCGAGGGCAGCATAATACCCAGCAAATTGAAACTGGTGACGCCATTTAAGCTGTAATGTCACAGGCACTCGTGGCTCAGCAGCCGCTCCTGGGGCAATCCAACTCAGGCCAACACTCGCTCCGGCCAAGCTAAAATACAAGAGCAGTTTCGGATAAATCGACCGACACGCTCGTAAAATCGGTTGCAAGCGATACCATACCTCTCACACGCGAGTATTGTAACACTTATTCATACAGCCCTGTTTTAGCCCGGAAAGCACTTCACATCTGTGAAGGCTTAGCGCTTTAACGCTTCAAAGAGTGCATCTCCTTTCCAGATTTTTTCGAGGTATTGATCGCGTCCGGAGCGGTAGCGATAGAATTTATACTTCACCAGATTGTTGAGATAATAATCTTGGTGATAGAGTTCCGCTGCATAAAAAGGGCCTGCCGCCTGAATTTCAGTCACAATCGGTTTGCCCCCGTAACGAGCGGAGCGTTCTAAGGCCCGTTTAGAGGCCAAGGCCAGCTTCTTTTGGGCCTCATCATGGTAATAGATGCCGCTGCGGTACTGTGCGCCTTCATCAACAAACTGGCGATTGGGGGTGGTGGGATCAATTTGCCGCCAAAACACATCTAAAAGCTGGGCATAACTGACCCGTTTGGGATCATAAATAATCCGCACCGCTTCCGTGTGGCCGGTCAATCCGCGTGAAACCTGGCTATAGGTGGGGTTGGGGGTGCGGCCTGCGGTATAACCCGAGACGCTGGCCAAGACTCCCGGCGTTTTGTCAAAGGGGGGCTCCATACACCAAAAACAGTCCCCGGCAAAAGTGGCTATCGCCGCCCCCGGTGGCACCTTCAACAGATCCTGCTGAGGGGAGGCGGCCACCCCAGCTTGATGAGAGCTGAACGAGGGCCACAGAAGAGCAATACCCACCAGAATGAAAGCCGTCAGTCCAAGGAAAAAAAGAGCTTTGCGCACAGGGACACCTCCAGCGTGCCTTCTCATCATACCTACTGCTCAAAGCTCAGGTCTAGGGGTGTTGGGGATGGAAGGTGGGAACTTAGCGCGAGTAGCGCGTTATCCGGCGGAAGACGCTGGCCACCTGATCGACAAACGATCCGGTATTGTAGTTGACGCCATAACGCTCACAAATGGCTTGCACCTTGGGGGCAATCTCTTCAAGGCGGTTGGGGGGCAATTTCGGAAACAGGTGGTGCTCGATTTGGTAGTTGAGATGGCCCGCGAGCAGGCTGAACAGGCGGCTACCGGCCACATTGGCCGTGCCCTCGATTTGTTGCAGGTACCACTCGGCGCGATTGCTGGGGTGCCAGTCGTAGTGTTTGACCTGTTCGGTCATATGGCCGGTGTAAAAAATCAGGCCGGTGAAGACATTGCGCAAGAGTGCGGCGGTCAGGTTGCCGAGGGTGACCTGGGGCCAGCGGTGCCCGGCCAAAAGGGCAAACAGGCCATAGTTATAGGCATAATGCGGGACGGCTTTGCGCAGGTGGCGGCGCAGGCTGTCGGCCAGGGCCTGTAGGTCATGGGATTTGTTCACGCTCGGGTAATTGAGCTTTTCGTAGCCGGGAATCGTGGCATGCATCATAAAGTCGAGCAGGCCGCTGGAGACCAGCCCTAAGCTGCCTTCAGCGCCGAGGGTATTGAGCACCAGCACCGCCGGTTGAATCGTATGGAAAACCTGTTTATCAATCAACTCACTGAGGCGGTAATAGCCATAGGTCACGTCCGGGTCGCGATCCACTTGCCCCGTATACGAGTGGTGCAAGACATTGTGGCGATAGCGCCAGGACTCTTCATCAACCGAGGAATTATGCCAATAGACATCCGAGTGAAAGCGGCGCGCCTCGGGCAATTTGTCATAGGCCCCATGCTGAGCGTGGTGGTGTAATTCGAGGTTATCGAGTTGCAGGTAAACGTACAAAAACAGCACGCCTAAACCCCAACTGACGGGATCACGACTGGTGTGGAGCAATAAGCGCCCGGTTACTTCACACAGGCGGCAAATCTGGTAAACCGTTTCGATATAAACAACATCATCAGGCCCAATTTTAGCCTGCACTTCTTTTTTGAGAGCGTCGAGTTCTTGGGCAAAAGCCTGAAGTTGGGTTTCGGTCAGGGGAGTTTCGCGGGCCTCGTTGACTTGGCTGCGGAGCGTATCGAGTGTCACTTGCGACATAAACAGTTTCCATTGTGAAGTAAATCTGTAAGCAGTGTACCTCAAAATGGAAAGGGTTCTAGGCAGTGATCACCCGCTTGGGATGAATTTTAAGGGTCTTATGGCCAAACAACAACGTAATATTGATGCGGCGCTGCATATAACCGGCAGCAAAATCACAGTGATCACTGGCATGTATAAGGCGGGAAGGAAACATCACCGCGCGGTTACATTGATAGGGAATACGCACCGGTGGGGGCTGTTGTGCCACCCAAGCTGCAATCACAGACTCAGAGAGGGTTTGTTCTTCCAAATTCCAATCGGAAGGGGGAGCCTGGGGATAAATGAGCATCCCACCACTCGCCGGATCACGGTTGGCCCGGTCGGGGGTAATCCAAAAATTAAAATTGATCACCGCACTGTCCGCATGTAAGGCCACCGCTTCGCGCTGTGCATCACACTTAAAGGCCCACAGATAGACCAATTCGTAATCACCCAATACTTCCGGGTAAGCCGCTTTGAGTTCGCGGGCCAAAGCATACAATACCGGCGCATTAAACCCATCATCGACCACACTGGCCAAATAACCCGCCTTACGGCTGTCATCGTGCCAGTGGGTACCCTCTAAACAAAAGCGCTGAATTTCTGCCAGGGCCTGGGGGGTGAGGCACTGATCCATCGTCCAGATCTTGCCCTGCCGTTGGACCCTTCGATCCGACGCTAAACAGGGCCATTCCGGCCAAGCCAATTCCGGGAGATACAGATTGTGATTAAAGGTGAGGGCTGTGGCCCCAGTGACCGGAATTTGTAAACGCCACTGGGGCAATTGCAGGTTTCGGGCCTGAGCCAACAGCTCATCCTGGCCAATACGAATGCGGCTAAGCCAATGGCGATGGGCCTGAGGCAGGGTATCTAAAGCCGCCAGATAATCGAATTGGTCACGATCGTGTGCGAGTTTAGCGACACTGACATCCACGCCATATTTCCGTTGCTGACGGCTCAGCCAGGGCAAGGGGTGAGTGGCTGGCTCGGCTTCATTCACAGCCCAACCCCGACGGGCATGATAAGCTTGGCGAAAATAAGCCAGGGAAGCGGCATAATTGCCCCGTAATAGCTGAGAAAAACCCAGGCCATTCAAAGCCTCAATATTTTCAGGATAACGCGTGAGGACCTGCT
>DLGM01000228.1:5525-29247 GCA_002482705.1 Cyanobacteria bacterium UBA7694 | reverse complement strand
GGCTTAGCGGGCGCTTTAGCAGCGGGTTTAGCGGGAGCTTTAGCCGCGGGTTTAGCGGGCGCTTTTTCAGCGGGTTTATCACTGCTTTTTGCGGCTGATACGGGACGATACATGTGGGTGCTGGCGGCATCAATGCCTTCTAACAGACCTTTGCCCATTTCTTTGAGCATGCCTTCGAGCATGCCTTGGCGCTTTTTTACCGAAGTTTCTTCGAGCATTTGCCCAATATAGTCACCGAGTTGGCTAAGAACACCACGTGCCATCAGCGTTTGAGGTAATAACAATTGGAGGTTACTTTGGGCTACTGCCAACAGACGTTGACTCAAAGCTTCAACATGATTGCGGTCTTTCAAAATTTGTTTTTCAAGCATAGATAAAACCTTTGGTGCTTCTGATGATTGGAGATACTCGGGGCTAACGCGAATCGTTGCTTTGCCCACCACCGGGGGCAACTGAATTTGTAAGGTGGCCAAGTGTTGCCGTGAACTGACGGCTTCAATGCTCAGGTAAACAGCAGGTTCCTCACGCATTTGGGTGGGATNNGATCGTAAATGTTGTATTCGCCTTCAGGAAGGCTGTAAGCGTTGCGCTTATTGAGTTTGATGGTGTGGTAGACGGGGGATTCGGCTTGATCCGGAAAAAGGGCGTAATAGCTCAAACGCATGATAATAACCTCAGTGACGCTTGTTTCGTAGTGCTTCTCCCTTGACTCTATCATCGTCTTGAGGTTTAGACAAGGCTCCCCATGCTGATTTGCGGCAATTTTCATGCAAATTTTCATGATTCATGCGACCCCAAAATCATGGTGAATCTTCTTCAGTTGGCAATTTACCAGCCTTTCAGCCAAGATATCCCAGAAATATGCTGGCATATGTTATGTTTGAGAGCAGAGGATTATTCATGGCTCACCCAACAACCCTACTGGTTTTCCCTCCCTTTTGGGAGCCCACCCAGCCGTATCTCTCACTCCCGGCTTTGGTTGCTTGGTTGCGCCAGCAGGGGTATTCCGCATCCCAGTGGGATCTCAATCTCGAATTTCACGATACGGTGATTTCAACGGCGTGGTTTGAACACCTCTACGATACCCGCTGTACTCCGCTGGTAGCCAAGGCTTTGCCCATTGAACAAGTGCGTTCTGAATTTCTGCCCCGGATTGACCAAGCCAAGGCGATTTTGCGTTCACCCCAGTACTATGAGCCAACTGCTTTTATTGAAGCAAAATCTACGCTTGAGCGCGCTTATGAACTGTTGTCACTGTTTTATTATCCCACCCAATGTAGCCGCAATGCCCTGTTAATGCCTTACCGTGACTCTTCATCGAGCCAGGTGATGGCTGCCAGTCGAGATGATCGCGTTAACCCGTATCTTGAGTTTTATCAAAAAATCATCTTGCCACGGATTGCTGAAGCGCCTCCCGATCTCTTGGGTTTCTCAATTGCCGATACGACACAATTGGTGGCGGCCATGACCTTGGCACGTTTGGTCCGTGAACGTTTTCCCGAGACCCATATTACGGCTGGCGGAGCACTTTTCTCCAAGTTTGCCGAAGCCCTCAAAAACCAGCCTGATCCCGTTTTAAGTGAAGCCCTGCATTCGATGGTACGCGGGGAAGGGGAGTTGCCTTTATTAAAATTGGTGCAAGCTTTAGAAGGGCAACACACCTTGGCGGAGGTACCTGGTTTATTGTGGCGCTCACCAGACGGACAGACGCATCTGAACGAGCCAGGCATTCCGATCCCGATGAACGATCTGCCAGCCCCTGATTTTGACGGGCTACCGTTAGCCCGTTATTGGGCTCCCCAGCTCATTTTACCTATGTTGGCCTCTAAGGATTGTTATTGGAAAGACTGTGCTTTTTGTGATCACTATGTCTCTTATGCCCCTCGCTATCGCTTGCGTAAACCGGCGCTTATTGCTCAGGACATGGCTGCTTTACAGGCCCGTTATGGTACCCACCTCTTTTCCTTTGGTGATGAAACGATGTCGCCCAACTATGCCCGCCATCTCTCTCAAGCCCTGATTAACCAAGGTACAAGCGTCCATTGGACGATGCTCTCGCGCTTACAGAAAGGCTTTGATCCACCAACCTGTGCCTTGATTCGTCAAGGTGGGGGCATGTTTATTATGTTTGGCCTCGAATCCGCTCATCCCCGGGTGATTGAGCTCATGGCCAAAGGCACAGATGTCGAGACGGCATTGGAGGTTTACCGCAATACTGACGCCGCAGGCATTTTTAATTATTCGTTTATTTTCTTTGGTTTCCCGACGGAAACGCCTGAGGAAGCACAGGTGACCGTTGATTTTGTGACCCAAAACCAGGCACTGATCCACTCAATTGGAGCAGGGCACTTTTTCTTGCAAAAGTATTCCCCGATGTTCCGTCAGCCGCGTAAATATGGCATTGCCTATTTGCATGACCAGGATTTGCTGGATGACTGGACCATTTCGGTAGGTTATGAACCGCTCACGGGCATGAACCAAGCCGAAGCCTCTCATTTTCACAAGCGGTTTATGGCCCATCTCCAAGATATTTACAAGTTACCGCTGTGGTTGGTCGACAACAATCGCAGTACGCTCACCCTGTACCTCGATCATTATGGCCCAGAGTGGATGAAAACCTTTAGTTATGCGGGGATGGTACGCGTTCGGGTGGCCTAAAAAAGTACCGGATCCGGTGCTTTTTTTACCTTTGTTTCTGTCGCCCCCCTTGCCTATGGGGCAAATCTGCCCAAGAATAGAGTGATAGGGTAAACCAGATGTGAAAAGTGGGGCCAGAGTTTATGGGGAGACATCAGAGACGGTTGTGTTGCCGAACGATGTTGCGATGAGTTTATTAGAAACACATTATCGCTGGCTGATGGAGAATGCCTGTGATCCCATTTTTGTTGTTGATGCCCATACAGGACTGATCTTAGAAGTCAATCAGAAAACCTGTGACATGGTGGGATACCCCCGTGAGGCGTTGGTGGGTCATCCCCAGACCAAACTTCATCCGCCACCGTTGGCGACCAGTTATGATGGCATTTTTCAGCGTCATGTTCAGGGCTTAAACGCTACCGAGGCGGAGCGAGTGGTCTTTCTTCAACATGCCCAGGGTTACCAAGTGCCTTGTCATATTAATTCTACCGTCTTGGCCTTAGGAGATCGACGCTTGGTGTATGCGATTGCCCGCGATCTGGGGCCAATTTTGCAAGTCCAGGATGAGTTGCGTTATAACCGCGAAATGCTGGCCGCATTGTTTAAACATTCCCCTGACGCCTTGCTCTTATGTGAGGGCTCAGGCCTGATTATTGATGCGAGTCATCGGGCGGAACAGTTATTTTTAAGCAACACGGATGAATCTTTATTGGGGCTTTTCCTTGCCGATTTACAGCCGCAGCCAACTGCCTCTAATGAGGCACAACCCCATTGGCTGCTCTATCGTGATGGCCAAGGGCGACAGTTCTGGGGCAATACTGCCACGACCTTATTTTCCCTGCATGAACAGCCTCGTCAACTGCTGCGTATTCTCGATGTGGGGACCTATCAGCCCGCCAGTGAGCCTTCAGGTCTGGTATCATAAGGTGATTCTTAATCTCAGGAGACACAGATGCAGCCAGAAGCAGCAATTGAAACCCTCAAAACCAGCGGCATTTTAGCGGATGTGACCCTTGATGCCCTGCTCGATTTAACCCCATTAAAACAGGATGATGAAGAGGTGATTGCCATACCCCTCATCTTGCGCAATTGCCAACTGCAAACGCTGGTGGCTAGTTTTACGACCTTTGCACAACCCGTTGTGATTGAAAATTGTTCTTTGGAACAAGGGGTGTTTATGAGTTGTTATTTCCCGGCGGGTTTAACCTTGCGCAATTGCCAACTGCGCAGTGAACTCGATTTCCAGTGTGGGGGGCACAATGAGCCGGAGGCGACCATAACGCTTGAAGACAATCTTTTTGACGACTTCGTGAACTTTTATGACTGTGTCTTTGAAGGGCCCGTGGTGGTGCGCAATAATCGCTTCCGTGCAGGTACAAACCTGTTGGGCAATGTCGGTGAACCGTTTGCTGTCCATTTTGAGATCCCGCCCGTGCTTGAAAATAACCAAGGCGAGATGGCCAAATCAGGGGGTTAACCGTCGATGGGATACAGGGGTGAAGTACCGACTGCGGCCTTGAGGGCCTGAACTTTTGTTGGTCCGGCTTGGCGGAAATAAATCCGGGCCATCACCCCAAAGTGATCGGACAGATAATACCCCTGTTGTTCTTCTTCATGGGTCAAATGACAGGCCAAAGGGGTGGCTTCATAATGGTTGCCCTTGAGCAGAAAAATATAGTCAATACGCCCTGGGGTTCCGCCTCGGGCATAGGGGTTGCGCAAGGGGTCAAAAGTCATGCCGGGGCTGTCTGGGTGAGCGTTGCGGTATAAATCGGTCAGGGGTAAACGGCGCATAAGGTCGCGGTATTCTCGTTGATCGGGCAGCAGGTTAAAGTCGCCAGTGATTAACACCGGAAAGGTGGCATTGTTTTGGTGTACAAACTCTTGCAGGACACGGTTGTCCTCTTTTTCGCGAATGTCTGCAGCGACCGTAGAGGTCTGTGATTGGTAATGGGTTGTGTAAATGTCCATCAGCCCAATCGTGGGGTGTTCAATGCGCACCCACAGAACCCCTTTGCGTGCCAGACAGTCTCCTTGGGTGCAATTTGAAAAGGGGCGGTAATCGGCTTTTAGAATCTCGTGTTTGGACAGGATATACAGCCCACTGCCAGCCCGTACCAGGCCGCGGTTGTCATGGCGGATTTGAAAGGGAAATTCTGGGTGGGATTCCAGATGACGGATATCATCTGAGAAGGCTTCTTGTAATGTGACAATGTCATAAGCAGAAATAGTTTCACCCAGTCGCATGAGCCGGGCCCGTCGATCTTGGGCTAAAGGGCCTGGCATACCCCAAACATTGTAGGTCAGAATGGAGATTTCGCCGCTGCCTTTTTCCTGGGTTGTGGCTAGGGTATTGGTTTTACGCTTAATAATGCGGTGAGAAAGATCGCTCATGACGGTTTGAACACAACCCTGTTGACATTGATTTTTCCCAGTGTACCAAAAGACGCTGCTTTTCGGGGGGAAGTGGCGTCCCCGCCCCCTGTGGCCCTGTGCTACCATGGGGGCAGACTTATTCCTGGAGACATGTATCATGATGAAGCTATTCTTGCCGCTGTGCCTGTTGTTCAGTGTGGTTGCCTGTGATGGCGTGAAAGATACCCAACAGGAGGCCCAAGAGGCCGCCAAAACCACGATTCAGCAAATTGATCGTGCCCAAGTGCTTTCTGACTTAAAAACCGCCAGTACTGCTGTTGAGGACTACTTTGCGCAAAATAATAGTTATCCCGCATCATTGGGGGATCTCAAGCTCTCATTGAACCACCCGCAAGATCTCACCTATGATCCACAAACAGGCAAGGTCTACAGCAAAACGTTCCCCAATTTGTAAATCATGCACACCTTTAAAAAATTTCTGCTGGCAATTGCCGCAATGTTGGCTTTCCCCGTAACGGTTTTTCTGGCGGTGTTTGCCATGACGGCATCCAGTACGCCCGCGATTCCAGAAACTGTGTCCACCGATGCTGCCCTGCCACGGGTTACCCTCGACAATGCTGTTTTTCATAGCGAAGCTTTTGGCAATTCATCTCACCCAGTGGTCTTGGTGCTGCATGGTGGCCCTGGGGGGGATTACCGCAGTTTATTGCCTTTACAGGCCTTGGCTGACCGCTTTTTTGTGGTGTTTTATGATCAGCGGGGCAGTGGTCTTTCACCGCGTCTGCCGTACGAACAATTGGGTCTTGAGGCGGCACTGAAAGATGTGGCACTGTTTGTGAACCATTATGGCAAAGGGCGCAAGGTGCATCTGATCGGCCATGACTGGGGTGGGATGCTGGCGGCGGCTTATGCGACTCGCAATCCCCAACAAATAGCCAGCCTCACCCTGGCTGATCCAGGTTTTTTGACCAATGACATGGCCAAAGAAATCATGGGGGATATGACCCAGCAGAGTGCTGGCTTTATTCTCAATACCGCCCGGGATTGGGTCGCTTCCTTCCATATTCAGGGCCCCGATCCAGAAGCACGCCAAGACTTTATGCTCTCTCGTATTCGGGTGCAGGCCAAACAACGGTGTAATCCTGAAACGCCGGAGCCCCCCGATCGCCTGTGGCGTGCGGGTTTTTTAGCTTGGCGTGCGATTACTCAGTCAACCTTTAGCCCGGAAGGAAAAATCCAGTTGCAGTTGCTAGACCCGGCTAAACCGCTGAAACAACCGCTGTTGTTATTGGCCAGTAGCTGTAACCAAATCACGGGCAGTCGCTTTCAGGCCCGGCAAGTCAGCCTTTTCCCGCAGGCCCGTTTGGTTACTCTCTCCGAGGCTGGTTTACATATGTTTGCGGATCAACCCCAGGCCAGCGTGAATGCGGTACGCAAATTTTTAACGGAGTTACCCTGATGTATTGTCGTGGGATAGTGCTTGCTTTGTTATTGACTCTCACTGCAGGCTGTTATCGCGCCACTTACGAACCGATTTCCAGTATCCAAGAACACAGCGAAGTCCATTTTGCGGCACGCACCTTACAAGTTGAGAAGGTACAACGTCACCGGGATGCAGTGAAGCTGTATGGTGCCCTTGAAACTCCTGTGGCCGTACGCAAGGGTCTGCTCTGGATTCAGGATGCTCATGACCGCCTGGTTCACTTACACATGGTTTTTAATGAACGAGAGCTACAACTCGAAATTATCAATAAAAGCACCTCCCAGTTACGTATTGCCTGGGCCAATGTCTATTGGGTCGATGCGGCGGGAACCCCTTTTCGGCTGCAACTGGATGCGATTGAAAAACACACCGACTATCTTGTGAGTACCATTGCCCCTGGGACACGCCTGAGTCGTCGTCTATATCCTGTCAAAGATTCAGGCATGCTGGATATGCAGGGCGTGCGCATGGACCAACTGCTTGAACTGATTGAGCCCATCAACTCTCCTCAGGCGATTACGGCTCTTGAGGGCGCTTATCCCTTGGCACAACAAGTGCAGCTCCAACTGCCGATCTTGGTGGATGACATTGTGCATCCCTATTATTTTAGTTTCCGTCTTGGGCCTTACCGTGCGGTCTCTGACCGAACCCCCAATGCGGCACTGGTGGCCTATAAACAAAAGCTCCAGCAAACTTTACAGCAGCAGCAGGCTCTCGGAAAAAACGCCTTGGCCCAAGCCCGTTATCCTGCCGCTTTGGATGCCTTTCAGGCTTGTCTGGAACTGGAGCCTGAGAACGCCCATTGGTGGGCCTCCCGTGGGTTGGCTTATCGGGGGCTAAAACAGTGTGGTCCTGCCCGTGCTGATTTTGCTGAGGCCTGTCGTCGGGGAGCTCAAGAGGGCTGTGTATTGAGCTGCCCATAATTAAAAAGCAGCGAGTATTTGGCTCGCTGCTTTTGGGTTTCAGTCGCAATTAGTTGAGTTTAAAATCGAAGTCTTTGAAGTCAGACGTTAAAGCTGCAACGGGGTTGCCGTCAGCGTCTATAGCCAGCGTATAACCGGTTACCAAGTTCCAGGTGATTTTTGCTTCCTTGGATTTGAGTTCGCCGTCATCCCAAGCATTGTTGTTGTTGCTGTCGTTAAAGGCAAACACGTTAAAGACTGCTGCTTGCGCTTTTTGTGGGGCTTTGGGTAAACGGAAGCCATATTTACCCCCACTTACTGCGGAATAAGCCAGTGTCGTATCTGCTTCAATGGTTTTATTTTGGGTATCGATTTTATTGCCTGAGACATTGGTAAATGCGCCGAAGATGGCAATTTTGCTATTGCTGCCAAGATTGACGCCCGTGACTGCGCCGGAAATACCTTTATCCCCTTCAATATTCGTACCATCAGGCGTGACTAAATTTGGTGTTGCGGGGCCGCCACAGGCTGCTAATAGGGAGAGAGTCAGGAGCGCTACTAGGCTTTGAGTGAGTGTTTTCATATGAGAACCTTTCTGGAAATAGTGTGATGATTGCTCATCACTATAGCGCATTGAAGGAGCACGCTGTTCTCTCTGGACGTAAGTCGGTGACTTCATGTTCCCTGACCAGCACCTGGGGAGCAGCATAGTTTTAATAGTATATTAAGTGTTTGTTTTTTTGCTTCAGAAATTATTCGGGTGTCAAGATGAGTGATGATACGCCTATTCCTATATTTTAAAAGGTGGTTGCTTCATGCTCATTCCCTCCAACAACCTCGCCAAATTGGGTGTTGGTGCCGCTCACTCTACCCGTGTGCAGTTGGCTGACCAGCTCTTTTTCCCTATTGCAGTTGATTTTGACAACCCCTCTATGCCCATGAACGGGGGCCGGATTGGCAACCGCAGCGGCTCTCCTACCCGTTTAACAAGCGCCGGTATTGCCGGCAATACCGCAGGTTATAATGCCGATTACAGCTTCTTATCGGGAGACCCGGCGAGCGTCATCCGTACCATGACCTCGGATGGCCCCATTTTTGCCGTCACCTATTATAATGGCGGTGGACAAATCACCATTGAAAATCCCATTGCTGGGGCGGTCGGTGCCAACGTAGACTACGGCAATATTCCCCGCTACATCATTAAGTCTGACGGTATTATCTACGATTTACTTGAAATTCGTGGCACTGACAGCAGTGGTAGCCCTCCTCCTGCGGGGCCTTGGCAACATTGGGAATTTGCCGCTGCCCAAGTCGGGAGCGGTGATACTGCCGGAACGAATACCTATGACCCGGCAACAGCAGCTATTGACACGGCCCGTTACCCCAATGTGACGGGAGGCTTTACTGCCAACGCCATCACCCCTGATCACTATGTTCGTGCTGTAGGGCGAATCTCGTTCCGAGCTAAAGCAGGGGCTTCATCTGCTGCGATCCAAGAGCAGCTCGGCCGTGCCCAAAATATGCTCGACACTATGAGCCGTCTCCTGCGCTCTTTGCATGACGAAGCCAAAGGGCCCTTTGCCAATATTGGCCTACGCTAGATTGACCACACACGAGCGGGAGGGCAAACGCCCTCCCGCTTTCTGTTTGGCGTTAACGGGCCCAGGCTCCCAGGTAAGATTTGACCAAGCGCCCGTCCGTGGGGGTGTTCAGTTCGCCTTTGACATACATGCTGGTTGAGCCGCCCCCATCTAAAATATAGGCTTCCTGTGCCCCCAAATTGCGCAAAATCCGGGCTGCTTCTGCCATACTCGCCCCTTGGGAACGTTTTGACCCTTGGCCTGTTGCGACCAGCAGAACTTTCCCATCGGCCGTAACGCCCAAAAAAGATCGGCTAATGCTGCTGTCTGGAGAGGCGCCTCCATAAGTGGCTCGTTGGGCAAACGCCCCGGAACGAATGTCTTGTTCCAGATTGGCCTTTTGGCTGGTGGTATAGAGAGCAGGCATACCCCCTAAAAAGCTTTGAAAGCGGGCATTTCCCCCGGCTTCTTTAAAACCACCTTTGCCTGTGTAAACTTTGCCTTCAGGGGTCAAGCCAAAAAAGTAGCGCTGATCGGTCACTTGATCCAGGGCCTTATTGTTGTCATCCAGAAAAAGGCCGCCTTGGCCCTTGAGATCACCAATCAGGGTGGTGTTGCTAAAAAAGCTGGCATTGATTGCGGCGAGTAGCTTGCTATCGCCGCTGATCCGTTGGGGGGCAATGGTGCGTGATTGCTTATCAAAGATGGGTGCGATTTTTACCTGAGTGGGATCGAGGTTGACCACATGGATCGGAGCTCCATCCTTGGTATGGCCTGTAACCTCATAGTGGACACCTGGCGCTATCCCTTTACCAGCGCTTTCAATCAGGGCTACGGGAGGGGGAGCAGCCTGTTTGGCGGGCGGCAGACTTTGGGACAGATTATCTTGGGGTGGGGGGGAGGCTTGGGCTGGAAGGGCCGCCGGGGCTTTGGGCGGTAAAGCAGAATGGGGCTTGGTGAATAGCTGTTCGGGAGCCATTAGGGGATAAGTGCGCGGTAATGCTTCTGTCATAGGGCAAGTCTCCTTGCCCTATGTATCTCTTTGAAAGTGCTTTGGCTTGCGGCTCTTTGCCGAAAACTAACCGAAAATTAACGGTAGTTATTAAATACCAAAGGCACTTCAATGTCTTCTTTTTCGCGCAGAAACTGCATCACTTGTTGCAGCTCATCTTTGCTTTTTGAAAAGACTCTTACCGCATCCCCCTGGATATTGGGCTTGATGCCTTTAAAGTTATCACGAATGTCCTTGGCGATCTTTTTTGCGGTTTCGGTATCGAGCGATTGGATGAGGCCAATTTCGAGCTTGACTTTGCCACCGAGGGATGACTCGACTTCACCGGGCTTCAGGATTTTGGGGCTGAGTTTACGAGCCACCACCTTAGACAGCAGAATTTGCTGCATTGCTTCGAGCTTCATGCTGTCTTCGGTACGCAATGAGATACTTTCGTCACGGAGTTCGATTTCGGAGGTGGAGCCTTTGAAGTCGTAGCGATTGGCCAGCTCTTTTTTTGCTTGGTCAACCGCATTGCGCAATTCTTGGAAGTCGAATTCACTGACAATGTCAAAAGATGATTCTTTAGAAGCCATAGATAGATACCTGTATGATATAAAATCGGCTGCGGAAAAAATGGGGAAATGCGGCGGAAAGAGAGAGGGGCCGCGACCGCAGGCCTGTTGCACATTTTAACAGTAAATGAGAGAAAACGGTACCGCTCTGTCATAAGCAGGGGTGGATATATTATGATGATAAGAAGTGCAATTCTGATCGAAGAAAGGTGGTGGTGGACGGTTGGCCGAGGATAAAGACTCGAAAACAGAAGACGCGACACCTAAACGAAGATCGGAAGCCCGTCAAAAGGGACAAGTCCTCAAGAGTAAAGAGGTCAACTTGGCTGCCCTCATCTTAGCGGCTGCTTATTTGCTCAACTGGAGCGGGCCCCATATTTACAAAAACCTGTTCATCTATTTGCAGTCCACTTTCTACGAAATCCCCAATATGCGGTACTTTAAGGCCTGGGATTGGCACCAGTACGGCATTAAGTCAATCGGCCTGATGGCCATGCTGCTCTTGCCGATTATGTTTGGTATCATGGTGACCGCTTTAACCGTTGAACTGGCCCAGGTCGGGGTACTCATTACTGGCAAACCCCTGAAACCGCAATTAGAGCGAATCAACCCAATTAAGGGTTTTAAACGGGTATTTTCATTAAAGTCGGTGGTTGAGCTCATTAAGAGTATGCTCAAGACCTTGATCATTGGTTATGTGGTCTTTACCACTATCCGCGATTATGCCGACATGATCATTTACAGTATCAAAGACCCGATTGTGCACGCTTTGCAGTTGGCGGGCATGTTATTGATTACAATTGCCAAAAAAGTGGCCGGGATGATGGTCATTATCGCTTTCCTCGACTACTTCTATCAGCGCTGGGAATTTGAAAAGTCGCTGCGCATGTCGAAACAGGAAGTCAAAGACGAATACAAACAGAGTGAAGGGGATCCCCTGATCAAGGGCAAACAGAAGCAGAAAATGCGCCAGATGAGTATGGGGCAGGTGCGCCAAGAAGTGCCCGAAGCTTCAGCGGTTGTCTCCAACCCGACCCACTATGCGGTGGGGATCAAATACGAAGACGGCATGGACGCCCCCAAAATTGTCGCCAAAGGACGCGATGAGCTGGCCATTTATATCCGTGAAGTGGCCCGTGAACATGACATCCCCATTTTTGAAGATCCCCCGCTGGCCCGTGGCCTTTACAATAGCTGCGACCTGGGCGATTTTATCCACCCTGACTTTTATGTGGCCATTGCCAAAATCGTGGCGGCTCTGATGAAACAGCGTGGGGGCAAAATGCCTGCTCCCAGTGATGGCAGTCCTCAAAGTCGGGGGCGTATGGGCCAAACCATCCAGGATGAAGATAAAGATGCCTTGGCTGATCGCATGCAAAAGGGCAATGGTCCCGCTTAGGGCACCTGTTAACTTTGTCCATGGCAATGGAATGTGTGCTCAATACACCAGCTGTGTTGCATCTGAAAAGTAATCAGATGTAAGAATACAACCTCCCCAGAAAAAGCCCCATAGGCTGGCTCCTTTGGGGAAGGGTGTATTTTAAGGTTCTAAAGCACCTGCACGCCACAGGCCCGTGCTGCTGCCGATATACAGACGGGCCGGACTGGTTCCGATGGCGTTCACCCGTCCTGAAAACACGCCCGAGGCATAACTGTTGCTCCAACTGCTGCCGCTGGTTGTACTTTTGAAAATACCTGCTTCGGTAGCGGCATAGATAATAGTGGGGGTGATGGGATCAACCGCAATGCCCAATATTTTCATGTTCAAAAGGCCTGTTGACGGGGTTGCCGGACTACAGCCACCTAGGTAACTTGGCACTAAAGATAAGGGGGTTGGGCAGGGGAAAGAGTTGGATCCATTACCACCAATTTGGCGCCAGTCAGCAATCGGAGTACCATTTTCAATCCGACGCCAGACACCCACATCATAAATGATGTATGAACCCAAACCGCCACCATAAAGGATAGATGCATCGGTAGGGTGTGTGGCCAGTGCAGTAACAGTGACAACAGCTAAATAGGGTGTACCCTCTTCGACTGTACCACTGTCAAAGATCCCGACATTAATCGTGTTCCATCCACTATCTTGGATTCGATATACGCCACCCACCCGCNNAATTGGGTTGGCGGGGGCCGGTGGGTTATAAATGGCGAGCGAATAGACCTCACGGTGGCTTGGGTCGATGCCTGTATTAAATTCGCTCCAGGTTTCACCCCGGTCGGTACTGCGGTAAACACCGGATCCACGGGTGCCAATATACACAATGTTGGGGTTGACCGGATCAACCAAAATGGCCCGTACATCTAGGGCTGTACCACTGAGGCCATTGTTCTTTTGCGTCCAGGTTTGGCCGTTGTCTTCGCTTTTGAAGACCCCGGCAGTGCTGCTGCCTGCATAAACAATTTCTGCATTGCGGGGCTCAATGGCCACGGCATAAACGCTGCCTGCGTTATGAGGCGCTCCCGATTTGAGCGTATTGATGCACTGAAGAGGGGCCTCCGAAATACTTTCACATTTCGAGGCTCCGTTGTTTTCAGCGCCAAAAAAGACTTGGTCGGTGGCATCTAAATCAGTATCCACAGCCAACACATTCAAGCTGCTTGTACCAGGTACACTGCCCCAACTATTCCAGTCATTGGCTGTTGTCACAAAGATGCGATCGGTCTGTTCTCCGTTTTCAACGCCACCAACAGTAGCTTTGACCTGAACGCCATATACCGTGGCTGGATCAAGGCCTGTGATTTGATAAGACAATGAGCTGCCTGGAACAGAAGCCACCAGCACATAGTCTACATAGATATTGTAACCTGTCGCTCCAGGGCTCTCATCCCAGGTAATGTCTGCAGTTTGAGTGGTTACTGCTGTGGCTTGCAGATCCATGTCACCATCATCAGGGGTGGTATTGGGTTGCACCTCGATTTGCAGATTATCCAGGGTTTGACCTGCGGTGACTGTTACAGTACTGGGAGCACTGACTACTTGGTAACCGGGAGGCGCATCAACCACTAGCTGCCAGGTACCCGGTGGTACGTCAGTAAAGCTGAAACTGTTGCTCACATTGGTTTGGGCGCCCGTTACCGGGTCGAGCAGTCTGACCGTTATCGTATCTCCGCTGTCAAGACCTGTCACGGTTCCTGAAACCTGAGCGGGTTCTAAGCGATATTCCTCAAGCAGGGTGAGCAACTGGTCCGGCGGGAGATTCAGCAGTTCTTCGACATTGGCCCCGTTGTTTTGGAGATCTTCCAGAATTGCGTTCTGGTTGACCAGCAAGGGGTGGATCAGGGTAAAGTCTTCAAGCACAATGGATGGGTTGCCCGGATCAAAGGTCGTGCCAATCACCTGATCGATCAGGGTTTGTAAGTCAACAATATCGGTTTTGCTGGCTAAGAGCGGTTGGTTTGTGTCCAGCAGTTGCTGAATAATTTGTCCCACTGGGGTAGAACGGAAGTTCAGGTAGACGGCTTTGGGGTTTTCCGCCGGATTGGTCAGGTCAAAAGCTGCGCTCAAGGCCAGATCTGTTTGGGGGTTGCCTGCGCTGTCGTAGGGATTGACGTGGGCAACGCGGGAACGTCCTGACGGAACATCGCTGATGCGCGCGGTAATGGTGCAGGAGCCTCCTGTCACGGTGTTGTGTTCGCCACTGGCGTTATCCGCGTGCATGGGCTCCATGCTGATGCCGTCAACATAAATCTTGAAGCTGGCCAGACGGCTGCAGTCGAGAGCCTGGGTACGGAACTGTTGTGGGCTGTAGGTGACCTGAAAGCGTAAGCCTGGGCGTTGGCCCGGTTCGATAGTGATTTGCCCGCTGGCGATCATGTCAGCGGAGGTTGCTTGGCCCTCTTGGCTTGCCGCAATCGGAGTATGCGGCACTGAGCTGATTGTTTGGGGGCCACCACAGGCCGCTAGGGTCATTAACGACAGGGCTAAAGAGAGAATGAGGGGGCGTTTCATTCGTAGTCTCCAGTGACATCGACATCAGCGGTAAAACTGTTGACGGTGATGGTTTGGGTTTGGGTGACAGGTGGGTTAACCCCATCAGACACGCTTACTTGTACCGTATAAGTGCCTGGGGTATTAGGTGCTGTCCATACCACAGTGGTGCCATTTGTGGTGTCACTGGGGGAGCCAGATGTATCGAACTGACCTTCGCCGTCGGGACAGTCGAGACAGGACCAAGTATAGTCAGTGCCTGTCAAAGGTGTGTTGTCAGTGGCTGTAACGGTGATTTCAACGGGATAACCTGTCCCGTCCAAGTCGGTTTCGCTCGCGGTCAGACTCGTGATCACGGGAGCCGGATTGGATGGCGGGGACGATCCACCGCCGCCGCCGCCGCCGCCCCCACCACTGGTGGTAGTGATACGTGTGGTAAGGGTTTCAGACGTGATCTGGCTGCCGTCTGCATAAACGGCAATGACCTTGAATTCATAATCGATCCCGCTGTTAAGGTTACTGACCGTGGTGGTACGAACTGGGTGATCGGTGGTTGCGACCTGTTCACCATTGCGGTAGATGATATAACTGACCGGAGCCGGGCCAGAGGGGGGATCCCAAATGAGGCTAATATAACCGGAGCCGCTGGCGAGGATACGGGGGGTAAAACCTTCGGTGGAAGTTGAGGGGGTATCTCCGCTGCCCCCCCCAGAAGTTGTGCTTTGAGTGGTGCCGGGTGTAGACGGGTTACTTGGGTTGCTCGGTGGGTTATTTGAGCTAGCCGGTGTAGGGCCTGTGATGGGGCTTTGGGACACATCGACCAGTGCCAGGCTCGCGGGGCCTTCAGGGTTGTGGTTGATGGTGAACGTGACATCTGTGTTTCGCTCGGCGGTGAGATTAACTGCTAGCTCGAGGGTGCCCACAGCATTGCCATTGGCATCGATGAGTTCTACCCGCAGCGGAATTTCGCCGGGGGAGCGCGTTAAAATATCGCGAAACTCACCGGCCAAAAAGGGTTCGAGCGGAAGGGTCTGCTCTTGGTCACCGGCGCGGATACGTAAACGCAGGCCTGCCGTTGAAGCCTCAAACCCGCGAATGACGGCCTTGAGGCGCAGGCCGGATAAGGCCTGTTGAGGGGTGGTTGTCGGGGGATTAGAACCTTCAGGGGAAGAGCCCAAACTTTGAATACTGGTGGTGCTGCCCACCAGAAACGAAAGATTGACATAACTACAGCCATGAAGAAGCGTTAGACAGCAGCAAAAAAGCGGAAAAGAGCGGAAAGCAGTTTGATGCATAGTGATAGACTGTGCCCAAAAAATAGATGCGTTTATTTTAACACGGAGCTTGCTCAGAAGTCACCTATAGAGACACAAACAAAAGTGCTACACTGGAAGGCATGTATCTCATCTACAAGGAGATTTTCACGTGAATAAACAGATGATAATGGCTCGCTTACAAGCTCAAGGCCCCTTTTTAAAAGTTATTGCCGGCATTGACAATTTTGACGTTGACAATGTGCGTGCTGTGGCTGAAGCAGCTCACGGTGTAGCCGCCAGTATTGATGTATCCGTTGATCGTGATACCATTGCCTGGATTAAAGCAAATACTGATCTGACCGTTTTTGTCTCTTCGCTTGATCCGGCTGAACTGGCCCAGTCCGCTGAGTGGGGCGCAGATCTGGTTGAGTTGGGCAACTTCTCATCCCTGTATGATCAAGGCAAAACCGTGACCCCGGTGCAAGTTCTTGATTGGACTCGCGAAATTCAGCGTCTGACGGCGGGCAATGTGGCCATTTGTGTGACCATTCCCGCTATCTTGTCGGTTGCCGAACAAATTGATTTAGCCGTGCAAATTCAGGCCGCTGGGGCTGACATGCTGCAAATCGAAAACCTCACGGGCGATCTGAGCCATGTGGCGCAAATCCGTGAAGTGGTGCAATTGCCCATTCTGCTGAGTGGCCGTCTGGATGTTGCCAATATGGCTGAAGCCATGGCAACAGGTGCCGATGCCCTGGGCGTAGGTGCCGCTGTCCGTGCTGCCGGTGATGTGCCCAGCATGCGCCGTAAGATTGAAGCGCTGCAGCAGGCCATGATGGCCGTCGCTGTAGGCTAACGCTGATTCAGGGGTGGGCTAGCTCACCCCTGATCTGCGGACTGAAAAACATTAAATGTGGGTTGATTGTGCATGGAGCTAATGCTGATTCGTCACGCAGAGTCCGAAGGCAATGTGCTCGGAGTCATGCAAGGGCAAAAAGATTACCCGCTTTCAGAAGTGGGGCACCAGCAAGCTGATATTTTGGGGCGTTATTTGGCGACCTCTTATCAGGATTGCCTACCGGATGCGGTCTTTTGTAGCCCACTCCAGCGGGCGCGGCAAACGGCCGATCGCTTTATCCATCATCAGCCTGCCTTGACCTATGAAGTGATTGAGTCTTTAACAGAGGTGGACTCAGGCATTTTTTCTGGGCTGACCTGGCAAGAGGCCGGGCAAAAATACCCGGAAATTCAGGCTGAATTTAAGCGTTTGCGCAACTGGGTCGCTGTTCCTAACGCCGAATCCCGTGAACAATTGTGGGCCCGCGCCACCACTTTTTTAGATTTTTTGCACACCCACCACGCTGACAAAAAGCGCATTGTTGTACTTTCCCACGGGGGTTGGATTCGTGCCCTATTGGGTGTTTTATCAGGCATCTCCCATGAGGAAAACCTCTTTATTGCCATTGATAATACGTCTCATACCTTGGTGGGGCTGCAAGGTTCCCGGCGGTATATTCGTTATGTCAACAATACCTGCCATCTCTATGAACATGCTTACTGCTTTACGCCAGAGGCCATTCCCCTGTGAGATTAGTTGCTGCGATGGCCCTTTTGTTGATCAGTGGAACACCTGTTTACGCTGCTTCTGGGGTTTCCATGTCTTTAGAGAATCTGTTTGCCCCTCTGGGCAAAGATGTGCAGCGTTATCCGACTGGTACCAGTGGTGAGCCGGAAACTGCGTTTGGGCGTGAAACCACTGAGTGGATTGGGGTTACAGGGTTTACCGACTTGAATATCAATTGGCGTGTGCTGTACGGCTTGCATACCACTTTGATCGGTCGCCCCCTGTTTAAATTTTCCGGTTCTTTGGCCTATATGGTGAATACCCCTTATCCCATCCCTTTGCGCCCGTACTTTTTTGCGGGCATTGACCCCGTGGTTTCTACGGCCTCACAGATTCCTCCCTTTGGGTTAACCTTGCACACGGGCTTAGGGCTAGAGTATAGCTGGAACAATGCCCTGTTTATGCAGTTCCAACTGCGTGCTTATATGCTCGCCCCTTATGGGGAAAGCCGCCCTTTTCCGGCGGATGCTCCCCTGACGCAGTGGCTCCCCTGGACCTATAGCCTCTCTGGTGGCGTAGGTTACCTGTTTTAAAAGATCAGCCGCAAGCCAGCAATATCGCCATTGCCGTTAAAGCCCAAAGAACCTTCGAGGTTGGGGGAAAAACGCCAAGCTAATTCGAGGCCCCCCGCGGGGGGAAAGAGGCCGAACCCGCCATTGCTTTGTAAAAAGCCAATGCCAGGGACAATATTGACCCGGCCTGTGAGTTGATCGGTAAAGCGATAGGCAATCGCAATGCCCAATTCGAGGCCTAAGCCTGAGAGCGGTAAGCCGCTGTTGCGGAAAAAATCGATGTCACCATACACACCCACAATGCCGCCCACGGAGAAGTTTTCTTGGTTTACAAAACGGTGCACATACCGGACATCATAACGGGTAATGCCAAAATTACTGCCGTAATAAAAAGGGGCGGCAAAGGATGCTCCCAGCGTGCTTTGTGTTCCCAGAGCAATGTCAAGACCTAACGCTGGAGCACTTCCTAAGCTCAGAGATGAGGAAGGGGCATCCACTTTTGGCAGTGTGGATGCGGTTGCAGAAAGGGGGGGGATGAGCAGCAGGAGCCCTGCCAACAGTGTTTTGTTCATGGTTCAACTCCACAGAGGATATTATCAGGGTACCCTTTTTACACACTGGGCTTCAACTGCTTTTAAATATTGGCATTGCTGGCTGCTGTTAAGACACGGGCAATATAATAGAGGGCGAATAAGGTTGCAGCCATCGCGCTCAAGTCGAGCAAGGCCCAAGCTTCGTGGTGATGGTGGTTTGGACGCCAGCGCAGCCACAGGGTAGTGAGCCCGGCGCTGAAGATTCCGGCCAAGGCACAAAAAATAAGGCGGCCATACCAACCCATAGGCAAGCCTGGATCTGGCCCTATTGAAAGTTCCCAACGGTGTTCGAGCGGGTAATACCACCATAGGGGCAGGGGGACAATTTCTGCTAAAAAATAGCAGAAACTGTAGGCGCAGACAAAGGCTGCGGCAATGGGGAAAGTGTGTTCACGCTGCATTAGACGCTCCGTAAACTGGTGAGATATAACCCACTGATCAGGGTGAACCAGACAATAACGGCCAAGCTCAGGGACAGAAAGACATAAAAAAACAGGGCGCGGCGATCGCTGCGGGGTTGAATGGTGCGGCTCATAAGATAAAAGGCGACCATTAACCCCAAACCGATGCCCGCCCAATGTTCTTTGATATCAAATAAATGGCTGGCCCAGGGCAGTTCTTGATCAAAGTACAGGGCACGGACATAATAACGGTAATTGGGGTAAAGGACAGCACCCAAAGTAAAGGTGAGCCCATATGCCACTGCTGCGACTTTCACATACAGCTTTTCTAGGTTGATGCGGCGAAAGTCACCTTTGAGATAACGCCAAGTAATCAAGGCATTGTGGGTGATCGTACCGAGCAGCAAAATACCCAATAAAGCGTGGGCAATCAGCAAAAGTTTGCCCCAATTTTCAAGGACAATAGACACAGATACATCACTGCCCCACGCCAGAGGGGGGAACAAGATCAACAAAAGCAGAGCGAGGGGTGGGATAAACATCGCATATATTCTAACTGATATGGGCTGTGATTGTGCCAATCTGCTGCTTTTTGCGGTACAAAGAAGACCATGTACCTAAGATTGTTCACTTGGATCATGATTGCCGCTCTGGGGCTTGTGGCCGAAGGGTATGCCCGTGGCCGTTTACAGCCATCGGATACGTGTGCCCGCCCCGATATGTCTTCTGCGGCCGAGACTTTGCGCTGCTTAGGTGCGCTTAAAACTTCGGATGTGGTCTGGTTAGGACGGCAAACGCTCCATGCACCGGTGGCGTTGACCCTGGCTCAGGCTTGGGCCCGTGAGCGCCGCGCTGGTTTTGATCTGACGGCGGTTGTCGCTCCTGCATTGGGTGATCAAGCTTTGTTGGCTGAGTCTTTACCCCCTGTGCGGGCCTTGATTGTTGAGCTGGATTATCGTGATTTTTCGCGCTGCCGCTGGAATCGGGGTAATTTGGTCTGGCGTGATTTGCCCGCTCGGATGGGTCGTGTACCCAAGCCCAGTGAAGCCCCTTGGCTGCAAATGACCGCCGGACCTTGGCCCTACCTTACTCAGGCCGCTGCCCATCTTTTACAATTTTCAGCTTTGTACCGATGGGGCAGTGAGCAGACGGCCCCTCTACGTCCCCCAGCTTATGATCCTTTGCCAACCGCTTGTACAGAGACTGATATGCGGGCAGCGAATGGGGGACTAAGCCTTTATAATACGCTCTTAAATGCCTTGGCTCGCCAAGGCATTCCCGCCTTACTCTATATGGCTCCTTTCGCTCCTGGGGCTTATCTGGAGTCTGGGATTGATCAGATGACTTACCGCACGGTCGTACGGGAACTCAAAGCCCGGGCCGAAGCCCGTGGTATTCTTTTGATTGACTACCAAGGCCTGCAACCCCTGTCCCAAAGATATTTTCAGAATATGACTCAGCTGAATGAACTGGGCACCACAGTTTTGGGTGAGTGGTTGTGGATTGATGGCCAAAATGCCCTGGTACCGCCCTTAAAGGAGCGTCATCTATGATTGTGCTGATTCTGCTGGTATACAGTGGCCTGTTGTGGATCATTGGCCGCTTTCCACAGCAGCGCAGTGAACTCTTAGCTGCTTTGCATCTGATGGTATTTGTGCTGTATCTTGGTACCGCAGCATTGCCGTTGCTCCTCTTGGCTGGCGTGGTGTTTTATGGTCCGCGCTGGTTTTATGACCAACCCCGTCTGATGCGGGGTTTGCAGCTCTTGGTGGCGGTGGCCTGGCTCTGGATCGGGTATCGTCTGTTATTTTACCAGGGTTTAAACGGGCTATTACAAGCTGTGGGAGGGCCTTTGCTGCCCACCCTGGCTCCTGTTGTCTACAGTTGGGGGCTGAGCAGTCTGATGCTGCAACTATTGCATTATTTGCAGATCACCCGTCAGGCTCCCGGTGAAGCCCATCGCTTCAGTGACTATTTGGCTTGGCTGTTCTTTTTGCCCGCTCTGACAGCGGGTGTTTTGGTGGATTTTTACCCGGTTCAGACACAGTTACAATCGTCTCAGAGCCTATCCATCAATCGATCTCACGGACTGCGTCTGGCCAGTGCCGCTTTGAAAGGCGCTGTGGCTTGGGCCTTATTCCCATGGTTGCAAGTCCCTTGGGAGCAGTGGTTGACCCTGGGGCGTTTGGATCAAGTTTTAACCGCTGCTTTGAGTGGGGTTGTCTTGTATGTCTGTCTGTCAGGCGCTGCCGATTTTGCCATTGTTATGGGGCATTGGGTGGGTTTACGCTTACCAGAGAATTTTGTGTACCCTTTTGCCCAAGGTCATTTATTGGGCTTTTGGGAACAGTGGCACAGAACTTTGCGCCAGCGCTTAATGGAACTGGTGTATTTACCAATGGCCCATTTGCCTCGGCTGCGAGGGCTGGCTTTTGGCGGGATGATGGGGCTCTGGGGTTTGTGGTATGGCCCGCACTGGCATTACCTGGTGGGGGGGCTGTGTATGGGGTTGGGTTTGGCTCTTGCTTACCGTTACAGCCCATCCTCAGAGCGGCTAGCTAGCAGCCATTGGAGCGTTTATGTGGCTGCTTGTGTGGGGGTTTCGGTGATCTTATGGCCGCTGTGGTTATTCTTGGGAATGCGGTAGGGGATACCCCTACCGCATAGCGTTTAGGGGCGTTTGGCCGGGGTCTTACCGGGAGTTTGGAACATGTCTGCCAAAGTGGTGATTTTATAACCGCTGGGGATATCAAACATGCTGCTCTTAACGGGCACGTTGACCTGTAATTTTTTGGTGGTCATGGAAGCAATCTTACCGCGTTTAGCGCTGGTGACTTCGGCTTTCAGAGGGATGGATACTTCGTCTGCGAGCCAGAGCTTGACGGTGAGGTTATCGCTGGTGGGGGCTGCATTGCTGCCACGTGCAGCGGGGATTTTTACCGTTTGGGCAATTTGCCAAATGGTGCAGTTATACCCCAAGATCTTTTCTTTGCCAATTTGTTTGCCACCTTGTTTTTGCAGTTCGGCTTTCACTTTGGCCGGGTCGGTCAAAAATTCGCTCGGGTTGGTAAAACTGCCCGCAGAACCGCTGCTGCCAGTCATTTGTTCGACCTGGGCTTCGTCAATTTTGATGGCCGTGCGGTTGCGGTCATCGATCAGGTAACCGGTTTTGGCTTTGGCATCCATAATCACGGTGGCTTTGTTATTGACCTTGACTGAGCTCGTGCCTTGCATATTGCTCGACACTTCGGTGCGGAATTTCATGTCCAAGTAATAAATGGTGGCATCGGCGGTGACATTGCGCCCCCCTTCACTGGAGATGATTTGGGTGGTCATGATCATGGATTTGGGGATGGCGGCAAGACCGGGGAGGGTCCAGAGGCTGACCAGGGCGACGGCCAACCACAGTGCTGTACGTTTTAACATCTAAAAAGCTCCTTTCAAGCTACCTTCAAGTGTACCTTAGAACCTATAATGCGTTTTGAATGTGGGTATAGACGGGAGCGCTTCCAGCGAGGTGCAAAATACCCAAGGCATCAAAGCGCACCGGCCCTGGATGGGGGTGTTTGAGCAGATACAGTTGCGCCGCTTGGCGCAGCTTGCGCTGTTTGGCCGGTGTAATGCCTTCCAAGGGGGAACCATACCGCTCGCTGCGCCGGTATTTGACTTCGATAAACACCAAGGTTTTCCCATCGTGCATGACCAAGTCGAGTTCGCTCCAGCGGGTGTGAATATTCTGAGCCACCCAGCCATAACCTTTGGCTTCAAGCCATTGCCGGGCCAAGGTTTCCCCCTGGGCTCCAATCTGGCGACGGTTGTGAGGATGCTCATGGGCTTGGGACATGCTTGGCTCCTGAAAAGTTCCCATTCTGCTTTTATTCTAGCAGCCTCGTCGCTCTTTCTGGGGCGCTGCATGCTCTGCTGGCGCGCTGATGAAAAATGTTGCTGCCGAGCGGCAGATGTGACGGATTCACCCTTGAAATAGGCGCTGCGTGCTAAAATTGAGCTGAGTGTTACACACACAGATAGGTTTCCTATGCGCGAGAATTGGCCCTTTATTGTTACGTTTTTAATGGCTTGGCTGGCGGCTGATTTGTTAGTTCCAGCCATTCGTAAGTTTGCCTATATGGTGGGCAAAGTGGATGAGCCCGGAACCCGTAAAATTCACAAAGATCCGATCCCCCGTATGGGTGGGATCGCCATCTGCCTGGGCTGTTTTATCTCGTTGCTGGGCATTGAATATTTGCATCCCGGTTATTTCTCGAGATTACCCTCAGAATGGCGGGGCGTGGTCGCCGGTGGCCTGATGATTTTTGCGGTGGGGTTGGTGGACGATCTCTACAATTTACGCCCCAAAGTCAAGTTGGCAGGGCAAATTATTGCGGCCAGCACCGCTTTTTTGTTAGGTGTCAAACTCTCGTTTATTTCCAATCCTTTTGGCGGCATGATTTTATTCCCCGAGTGGCTGAGTTTTGTCCTGACCGTTTTCTGGCTTGTGGCAATTACCAATACCATCAACCTGATCGATGGTATGGACGGTTTGGCCGGTGGTGTTTCGACCATTGCCGGGCTGACCCTGTTTATGCTGGCGCTGGAGCGCGGGCAGGGGCTGACTGCTTTGGTGGCGATTGCACTGGTGGGGGCAACGGCTGGGTTTTTGCGGTATAACTTTAATCCGGCTAAAATTTTTATGGGGGATTGCGGGGCCCTCTTTTTGGGCTTTATGCTCGGGGCCCTATCGATTACTGGAGCGATGAAGGTCGCTGCCACGGTGGCGGTGTTCCTCCCCATCCTGATTTTGGGTATCCCGATTTTTGACACCACGTTTGCGATTGTGCGCCGTCTGCTGGCAGGGAAACCC
>DLGM01000228.1:1827-5496 GCA_002482705.1 Cyanobacteria bacterium UBA7694 | reverse complement strand
TGGCCATTTGCACCATCGCCTGTTGCGTCGTGGTCTTTCCCAACGCCGAGCTGCTCTGCTCATTTATGGCTTTAGTGCCTTGCTCGGGGGCATTGCTTTGCAGTTGGCCAGTTATCCCCAGGCCAAGGGGCTGATTATTGTGTCATTGATGCTGTTCGGCTGGGGCTCTCTCGATTTGCGTCCGTTTTTAACCAAGCGTGCCAACTGAAGACATTCTGAAATTCTGTTCTGCCCCGTGTCTGGTTCCGAGTGTGGCATACTAGCTGAAAAGTGGTTTTAGAGGCGCTTATGCAACGTCGATATTTATTTGGGGCTATTTGTTGTGGTTTAGGGATGGCTGTTTCTGCACTGGCACAAACCGTTGAAGAGCCTCCGCAAGTGCAAGAAATGCCCCTACTGGAAGCGACCGAAGTGATACCTGTGCGCGTAGCCCGTCCCAAAGCTGTGTTTTTAGGGGGTGGTACAACCCGCTTTATCCATCTGGGGGCTGTGTATAACCTGGGGCCGCAATGGGCTTTAGGAGGACACTTGGGGGCTTTGCCTGCAAGCCCATGGTTATTATCCGGTGGGGCCATGGGGCGGTATTATCTGAGTGAGTTTGCCAATAGCCCTTACCTGGAATTAGGAGCAGCTCTATCGAGTGCGCCCCGAGGGGCTGTTTCGCTGTTGCTGGGGCTAGAGACCCGAACTCGCGAAGGCTTCTATTTCCACCTCGGTGTACGCGGCCGAATGCTGGTGCCCTTTACCGGGCCTGGTACCGCTGTGGCTTATGGGGCGGGCGATTTTGCCCTGATTCTCGATTCGGGCTTAGGGTATGCATTTTAAAGGGTGGCGAGGCTGTCGATTTGTTCTTCGAGGCTGCTGATCAGCGCATTCAGATCTTCATGGGCGGCGGTCAGGCTTTCGATATCGTAGACGCTCTGGTAGTCTTGTAGCTGTTCGGTAACGCTGGTGTAGCTGTCCATCACCCGTTCAAGACGGCTTTCGACCGCTGGCAAGCGCTGCTGCCCTTCTTCGGTTTGTAATAGCACGAGGCATTCATAGATATCATTGGCCAACAGGTCGATTTCGGCGCGCAGGGCAATCATGCGCTCTGAAACCCGCACAACGGACTGATAAAGCTGGAGGGTTGCCTCGATTTCTTGCAGGCGCAGGGTCAAGGCGGTGACATCAAATTCGTGCTCAAGGGCTACCAACTGGGTGCGAAACCATTGCCACAGTGCGTGTAACTGTTCAATGCGGTGCTCGAGGTTGGGCAAGGATTCAGCCGTATCCACCGGGTCTGGAATCGGGGCCTTGAGCAAACGCTGATGCACCCGTTCTAGCCAGCTCCTGACCTGATCATAAAGCTGATCCAGATCTTCATGATTGGCCTCTTGGCGAATCCAGGCTAGCAGCAGAGCGTGAGAGGATGTTCCGGGGGGTGTAGCCGTGCGCATACGTACCTCAATAGATGTTGTCCCATACTACCATGGGATGGCGGAACCCCAAACTTGAGCCTGTTTTTATGCAGGAAAGGTCAGGGTTATTGATAAAGGAAGTACTCAAGAAATATTTAATTTCGAGATTGGTCAAACTCAGTTTCCCCCTTGTTTATTCGGTTCGACTCACTGATTGACGACATTCCACCGAGCCTCAACACCGCACGTTTCAAGGTTCACTCAACCCACTTGGTTGTCAATGCTCAGGGCCAAGTGTTTACCAACGATACTGAAACCCACCAAATCTGGACCGTAACCTTTGACAAACCACAGCATTTTGATTTGTCCCTTTCTCCTGATGTCGCTGTGGCTTATACGGGTAAAGCCGTGGTATTTGCGGGTACTGGCAAACCAGGCCATAAAGATGGTCCATTGTTAGAGGCCCAATTTAACCAACCTGCCGGGCTGGTGTTTGACAAGACCGGGAACATGTATGTAGCAGATACGGGCAATAAAGCCATTCGCAAGATTACCCCGGAGGGGATAGTCAGCACGGTGTATCAGGTTCCCGATTGATCATTCTACTCTGACTGCGTTGGGCCACTGCTGCCACCCATAATAACAGCCCCGCTAAACTCATGAGGGCCAAGTGTAAACCGATGGCCTCGGCGGCAAAACCCACCAGGCCCGGCCCGGCAATAATGCCGATGTAGCCCAAAGTCACGATCCAGGCAATATTGGCTTCGGGGTTGCGCCCGGGCAGCAAGGCTCCTGATGCAACCAAAGTGGGCACCAGATTGGCAGCCCCAATGCCAATCAGGAAACAGCCCGCCAAACTGCCAACTGGGTGGGGGCTCAAGACAAATAACAGCATGCCCCCAGCAGCCAGCCCACTGCCCCCAGCAATCACACGGGTGGCCCCAAGTGCGGTTACCCAGCGGTCACCCCACAGGCGACCAACCGCCATGGCACAGGCAAAAACCGCATAACCCCATGCGGCATTGTGTTCGGGCAGGCCCCGTTCGAAGTGTAAAAAGACGGCGCTCCAGTCGAGCATGGCCCCTTCGCTGAGATAACAGCAAAAGGCCATCAGGCTGAGCAGCCACAGTTGACCAGAGGGCCAGCGCCAGGGCTGGGTTTTGCGGGGGCCAGGCTGTTCATCGGGGGGCAATAGTTGGGGGTACTGCCACAGAGCCAACCCGAATAACAGAGCTGTAATCAGTGTGCTTAAAATGCCCCAACGCATGCCGATATTGAGTAAAAGACTGCATCCCAAGGCTCCCACAAGGCCCCCCACACTGAACAGGGCATGAAACGAGGACATGACCGGACGCTCTAAAGCCTGCTGCACTTGCAAACCTTGGGTATTTGAGGAAACGCCTGCTAAACCACTGGCTGCGCCGAATAAAAATAACTCCGCACCCAACCCTTGTAAAGTGTCAGCCAGGGCCAATAAGGGCAATAACAGCGTGGTGACCATCCCTGACAGGGCCAGCATACGATGGCTGCCCCAGCGCTTGACGAGGCGTCCGGCCAGCGGTGTCATAAAAATTGCGCCTAGACCAAAGACCAGCAGAATGCTACCCAATTGGCTGTCGCTGAGTTCAAGGCGAAGTTTGAGGCTGGGAATGAGGGCGGCCCAGGTGGCCATGGCAATGCCTGACAATAAAAAATAGGCCTGGGTGGCCCGGCGGGCTGAATGTGCTTTCATTGGCTCGGTGTTTAAAACGGTTGATGTAGGGTGACAGCGGCCTGGGTTTTTCACGCCCTGGCATCAAAACTTACAGGGCATCTTCCAGGGCTTCCGGGTCGAGTTCTGCCAAATTGACCAAGCGCTCAAGGTCTTGGTTGAGAGTGCGGCGACTGGTGGCCCGAGCCGCAGTGTCGAGGCGCAAAATTTGCTCGTGCCGATTTTTGCCCACAGCTTTTTTGGTGCCCACTTCGATTTTGCTGGTCATGGCCCGGCGCTCTTTGGTGCGCTCCTCGATTTCGGCCAGCAGGCGCAGGTAATTATAATAGCGCTCGGAGTCGGTGTCGATACTGTCAATAATCGCACAGGCATCTTCCCCTTCCCGGTGTAAGCAGTCGCCAAAGGCACATTGGCCCAGGTGATCGCGGAATTCGGGGTAAAAATCGGCCAAGGCGACCGGCTCAATTGGGGGCAGTTCACAGACGCTAAAACCGGGGCTGTCTGCGACCCAGCCCGTTTGACCCTGCCAGCTGATCGGGTGCAGAGAGACATGGCGGG
>DLGM01000228.1:1093-1821 GCA_002482705.1 Cyanobacteria bacterium UBA7694 | reverse complement strand
GGGTGGTGTGTTTGCCCAGGCCAATTTTTTGGTTGACCTCGCCGACGCTGAGGTGAAAGTCGGGATTGAGGCGGTTGATGACCGACGATTTGCCAACACCAGAGGCCCCGGACAAAACGCTGACCTTGCCCATTAATCGGGTGCGGAGCTGATCGAGCCCTTCACCGGTATGGGCGGATAAGCAGATGGGGTCGAAGGGAGCGTACTCTTCGTTCAGCCACTCGCGCAGATCTTCGTCCATTAAGTCGGCTTTGGAAATGCACAGCACCGGGGTCAGCCCCTGGTGGGTGACGGACAACAACAGGCGATCCACGAGCATGGCGTTGAATTCGGGCTGTAGGGCCGACATCACAATCAGCACCTGATCAATATTGGCAATCGCCGGTTTGGGCAGTTCATTGCGGCGGGGCAACAGTTCCGCGACCACTGGGCGTTCATCCTCTAAGGCTTCGAGGAGGACCCGGTCGCCGACTTTGACGGTCAGCCCGGCTTTGCGTAAATTGGCGCGCATGGTACACAGATAAACACTTTCGGCGACGGCCACGGAATAAAAGTTGGCCTCTGCCTTGATCACCAGGCCTTCACTCATCCCTCGACCGTGCGCAGCATGGTTTCGGCATTGGTCAGGCTGAGCTGGCCACAGGCGGCCATATCATCTTGGCCGTGGTTGTGGCGTAGGTTAACGGGGATGCCGCTGTTGCGAATGCGTTCTTGGAAAGCGCGGATTT
>DLGM01000228.1:0-1068 GCA_002482705.1 Cyanobacteria bacterium UBA7694 | reverse complement strand
GGGGGGGGCTTGATACTGGCTGTCAACCGGGTTATAGGCAATCAGGTTGACGTGACAGTGGATGCCTTTTAAGGCTTTGACCAATATATCGGCATCAGCCAGGGAGGTATTGTGCCCTTGCAGCAGGGTGTATTCAAAGGTGATGCGGCGGCCCGTTTTTTCCGCATATTCTTTGGCCACAGCCAATAATTCGGGCAGCGTGTGTTTGCGGTTGAGAGGCACGAGGGTGTCGCGTACATCGGCACGAGCGCTGTGTAGGGAGATCGCCAAGTTATAGTCCATGGGCTCTTCCATCAATTTGCGGATTTGGGGAATCACGCCCGAGGTGGAAATGGTAATGTTGCGAATGCCAATACCGATTTCTTTGTTGAGGATGCCGATGGCTTTGACGACTTCGCGGTAGTTGAGCAGCGGTTCGCCCATGCCCATAAACACAATCCGTGAGATGCGGGTGTGTTCAGTGAATTCACTTAAAAAGCCCTGATCGATCTGGTGCTGCATGATCAGGTATTGATCGACAATTTCGCTGGCGTGGAGGTTGCGGCGAAAACCGCTTAAGCCAGTGGCGCAGAAGGGGCAACCTACGTTGCAGCCCACTTGGGAGGACACACAGGCGGTCAGGTGGTTGCCCTGCACGATCGTGACACATTCAATCACTTGGCCATCGTGCAATTCGATTAAAAATTTGGTGGTGCCGTCACTGGATCTGACCGTGTGGCGGACTTTGCTGGAAGAAATTTCGGCTTGGGCTTCAAGGTTGGCGCGGAAGGCCTTGCTGAGATCGGTCATGGCTTCAAAATTACGTACATGTTTTTCGTAAAGCCATTTGGTCAGCTGTTTGGCCCGGAAGGGCTGTTCGCCCAGTTCAGTGACCCAAGCCTGGATTTCGGCGGCATTCATGCCAATTAACGTCTGTTTCAAAAATAAGCCTCGTAATAGGGGAATAGTTTTATTTTAGCGCAGTTGCGCGCTTATTTGGGGCTGTTGGGGCGGATAGCCCCCGCCCTAGAGTTGAACGTAGCTGCTCTGTCGCTAACAAGGGGGGTCTCCTTTTTTAACCCAGGAGAA
>DLGM01000383.1 GCA_002482705.1 Cyanobacteria bacterium UBA7694 | reverse complement strand
TGGCGGCAGTGAAGGGGCCCCGCCCTTCCATACGAATCACGGCCAAATCGGTATTGGGATCCGTGCCGACCACAACAGCCCGGTAATTGCGCCCATCGGGTAGGCTGACACGAATATTCGCAGCCCCTTCAATCACATGGTTATTGGTCAAGATAAAGCCTTTTTCACCGTCCACAATCACCCCGGAGCCAACGCCATCAGAAGGAGTCTCTTCAGGGGTTGAGCCTTCTGGATGGCCAAAAAAGAAATCATACATTTCCTGGTCTTTTTGATCCGGCTGGCGAAAGGGATTAAATTGCCGCTGCTGGGCTTTGGCCACCGTCGAAATACTGACCACCGCAGGGGTAACTCCCCGAGAGATATTAATAAAGTCTTGATTGAGCTGGTTCATCAAGGTGGTTCGAGCAGCGGTATAGGTCACGGGCTGAGTGGGCATCGGGGCCTTGCCGCGCAGGCGACTGTCTTGGGTGGCAATGCCAACACCCACGGCAATGCCAATCAGTGCAACAACGGTCATCGGCACCAGGTACTTCTTCACGGGTAGCTCCCTTGCTGTAAGCGTCTCTGTGGCCATCATTATAACACCAGACAGTGACCCTTCGGGGCTTCAAATCGCTGCTGGGAATTGAGCGCTGAACGCGGTTTTTATCCTAGGATAAACACAGGAACAAAATGCGTTCCATGCTATGAAAGTAGGAAGCCTATGACTAAGCCAACCAAAACCCAAAAATCCTACGATCTAGAGCTAGAAGAAGTCGAGGGCGACCGCCTCAGCCGTAAGGTACGCAAAGTTACAGCTCATAACGCTCCCACCCAATCGATCGATGAACTGGCCGAACGGGGAAAACACATTGCCGATAAGGTCACCTACCTTGACGAAGATCTGCGCGTTGTCGAAACAGACGATGCCAACGAAGTCGTCATTTTACGCAGCGATGAGCCCCAACATGACGACACAACGGTTGAGTATTACGAATGTCAGGTCAAAAGCGACGGCACGACTGAACTCGAACGCATTCGTTACCACAAAGATAGCACCACCAAAGAAAACGCCGATTTTGTGGTCACCGAAAAAACCCTTGAACGTCTGGGCCGTGATTTGCACACGCCCGCAAAAGAGCAGCCTAAACCCTAAGGCTGTCCTTTGGGTTTTATCTGAAGATGGCCCACCACCTGGGTCATACTCTGCTGGAAGATCGCATTGCCCTTATTCGAAATGGTATTTTTGACCTGTTTCTCTTCGATCAAATGCGTAGTCACACGGTTCGCCGTAAAACCCAGAACCATACCGCCAGCAATCGCAATCGGAGAACTGGCCCCAAGGCGTGATAAGGCTGTAACTGCAGTTTGGTTAGCGGCTAAAGTTAAACCAGAAGTTACAACAGCCGCCGAAACGTCTGCCACCACAGCCCCCCCAATTTCAGACAGAGGCTTTTTACCATTGATTAAGTCTTGAACATTCTTGCGGGAAGCAGAAATAGTGGATACAGCCAAAGTACGTGGAAGCGACTGGCCCACATTGCCCAATGCAGCCCCCACATTCTGCATAATAGCCTCATTTTGATAGAGACCTTCCGCAGCATTGTAAGTATTCATCAAAAGACGACTATTTTCCATATTGATCAGTTTTTCCGGGGCAAACTGATCCTTAACAATCACCACTTCTTGCGCCGCCAAGGGTGAGTGACCTGTAGCGGAAGGTGTCGTCGCGCTGTTTGCGTCAACAGGTGTTGAACGCAGTACGACGATCTTACTGCTTGTCAGGGGTAAGTTAGGAATAGATGGCATCGTTAGCAGCAACACCTCACAGCATCTGAACAAGAATGATAGTCTCATTATAGCCAATCACAGCCAAAACCTGACGGCTGCGAAGTAAAGTTTTTTATCACGGCACAATTAGCCTCTTCTGTGCCGTGAATAGCCCGTTTGGTCAAGCCACAGCACTAAGTCGCTAGATTTCAGCCCCAAAACAGGCAATATTCCCGGTCTAAATCGCTATAATGGAATAAGCTCTCCAGCTCAGCGCTCACCCTTGTGACACAAGCGAGATTCTTGCCATGCTTAACTTCCGCTCAGCCCGCGATCCGGTTGCTCCTGATCATAATAAAAATCGTGATACACCCAGCACCGGGTCGGATCACTGGCATGGGGAAAGACCTGTGAGGCGACGATCACGCCGGGATACCACTCAAACATCAGCTGCGGGAAGGTAGTCGTCCAAATCGAACCCACGGGCGGGTTGCCCTTGATCGCTTTGTACATTTGCCCCCACAGGTGAAAGGCGGCTTTGCCCCGCTGTGGGTTGTTCAGGTCATCCCAATCCGCTGTGGCACCGCTGCCCCAACTGGCTTTGGCCCCGACCGTCTGGACACTGCTCCACCGTCCGGGTATATCCCGCTCAGTGGCAAATTCCAAAGCTGGGAACGACTTGACCATACTACAATCACATAGCTGATTCAGCGTTTCTGGGTGAGCGGGCGCCACATGCATCAGATCGAGATAGTTGAGCATAAAGAGGGCCCAGTTTCCCGCCTGCTCCATGACAATGGTTTTGGCCAGCGTATAACCGTTGGCGGTGATTAGCCCTTGGGTTTCGCGATCAATCACGGCCAGTTCATCGGCCAGAGAAAAAGAGCCGGGCAACCCCTCCCACTGGGCATCGCGGAACAGAAACCCATTCCAGCGCAACACGGGAATTTCCGGCAAATGGTGTTCACAGGCCTGTTGAAAGATCTGACCATTGAGCAAGCGCCCGGTATCACTGGCATACACGGCATTGTGGCTCTTGCACAACAGGCTCTTGGCAAAAGGCAAAAATCCGCTTTCCGTTTGGGGTTCGAGAATGTCTGCTTGCCAATGCAGACAGACATTGCTGCGCACTCCCACGTGTTCAGAGCCGGGCGCACAGCTCAGGTAAATATCCTTGGCCCAGGGGGGTACCCGCAGGTACCCCTCCGGGGTGGGGTGGGTATGCCCCAAATACAGGGGCGCCCGTGAAAAGAGGTGGCGCTCTAAGCGCTGCACTTCCGGGGCAAAAATGAGTTGGGGCGAGGGACGATCCAGCGTCACGGTTACCATCGGTTGTATCCTTTCACGGTCGAGATTAGCTCAGGCTCACAGCCTGGGGGATTTCTTCTGCACTGGTGACAGGGATGTGCAAGGCGGCTTCGAGCAGCGGTAACGGGGCATGATCTGCCGAAATAATCGGAGAACGGGCAAACCCGTTGAACTCGGTTGCAGCCACCAAGCTATAAGCGCCAATGTCGGGGGTGAAGACCCGGTCACCGGCTTCGAGGTTGGTGGGCAGCCAAGCGGCCCGGCTCATAATGTCAACCCCATCACAGGTGGGGCCACAGACCACAGTCATAGCCCAGTCCGGCGACTGGTCGCGGTGTTCCAGGTCTTGGTCCAGCGGTAAAAACAGGTAGGGCTGGTGATCATACATGACGCCATTGTAGCCGCCATAGACGCCATCACTGAGGTAGTACCAGGTTTGGCCGTTGCGGGTGGCTTTGCCAATCACGGTGGTGAGCAGGGAAAATGCGCCGCCGCAGATGACGCGACCCGGTTCGGCTTGAAGCGTAAAACCTTGTGCCTGGGCGGATTGGCACAGATGTCCCACCCCGGCCAATAATGCTTCAACGCGCAGGGGGCCCGAACCGTCGCTGGTGCCCCAGGGGAAACCGCCGCCAATGTCAATCAGGCGCAGGTTGAAACCACTTTCGGTATTAAAGGTGTTCAGGGCATCAATGGCGGCCTGCATGGCCCGCTCGTAGTTGCCCAGATTCCAGGATTGGGTGCCCACATGGAAGGCAATGCCCCCAGGGTTCAGGCCCAGCTCAACACACTGCTGTAACAGGGGCACTGCTTGTTCTGGGCGACAGCCAAATTTCACGCCCAGGTCGGTTTGCACCCCTTCAGCGGGCAGTGAAATGCGGATTAAGACTGCCGGTTGGGCAGCGGCAGGCAATCCACCAAAGGTGCGCTGGAGCTTGACCAGTTCTTCGGGGGAGTCGGCAGTGGTCATGGCCACCTGATAACGCATCAGGCTCTCTAAGGAATTATTGTCTTTAAAGGGGTTGGCAAGAATCATACGGGATCCGCTGACACCGAGGGCATGAACGCGCTCCACTTCATAGGCGGAGGCCACGTCAAAGCTCCATCCTCGGGCGGCGAGGTGGCTTAAAATTTCGTGGCGGTCATTGGATTTTACCGCGTAAAAGGGGATGACACCGGGCAAATAGCGTTCAAAGAGGTCGGCGGCATGGCTCAGAGCCGCTTCATCAAATACAAAATAACTGCTACCGGAATGGGTATGGGCGACATGGGACAGGGTGGTTTGCAAGGCGTGGAGGCGGATGTGGGTGCGGGACGGATGAGGGTCATCAGTATTCATTTAAAGGCTCCTTGAAATAAACAAAAATAGAGGGTTTGAACGGTAGGTCGACACGGGAGCCTGTGGACAGGCTCTAACAACCCATGGCATGTCCGTGTCGGAAAATGCGTATGGGGGGAATGGAACATTACACGGGAGCATCCAGACTTTTTAAAATATCTTCCGGGGACAGGACCGGTTCACCTTCAGGCACGAGACGCACTTGCAGGTGTTGGAGTTCCGTTTCCACGGTCAATATGTCTGCTTTAATTTGCTCAAAGGCTTGGCGAATGGCGGGGCTTTGCTCCACCTCAGTGGCCATCAGGGCCCGCTGTTCGATCAGCTGGCGCAGGCGACGCTCCTGGCGGCGGACATCCCGTTGTAATTCGGTGTACTGCCAGCGCTTGCGGGCTGCGGACAGATCGAGCAAGGTCATGGCCGACTCGGGCAAAAATTGCCCGGCATTGGCCTCTGGGGCCCGTTTGACTGCATAACGCAGAGTCTCTGACGGCAGTTTCACTTGGTGGTGGGTCTCAAGAGTGGGAGCCCAGTGGCTCAACACGCTTTCACAGAAGGCTTCCGGGGGGGAAGGCACTTCAAAAATTTGGAACAGGTGGCGCACTGGGGTGTCGTTCATCAGGCGTGGCATGTGGTTGGGAGTGGTGGTGGCCAAACAATAGATATTCGGCTCTTCCAGCAGGGTCAAGAGATGCTGGGTGATCACAAATTCCATTTCCTTTTTATTGGCCAGCAGCAGTTTGTGCACGTCCTCGATCACCAAAATCACGTCATTGGACTGGCGCAGTTCGCCCATGATCGTTTGGGTCATGGCATAGAGGTTTTCATCCGTTTCTGACTCGGCCAGCATTTTGTCGAGACTGAGGGCTACGACCCGGCAGTGGGCAAACAGGTGAAAAACTTGCGAAGCGAGAATATATTGGTTGAGGCCCTGAATCAACGCAGTTTTGCCGACCCCGGGTTCGCCAACCAAGAGCACTGAGTGTTTGCGCTGCATGCCGAGATACTGGATCAGGCGCTCAATCATGGGTTGCCATTCGACAATCGGGGCTTGGGCGCCGGTTTCAAGCTTGTGGGTCAGATCGTGGCTGTAGCGGTCTAAGGTCGCTGTGCGTAGGTGGGCATTGAGTTTCTGGTGGCGCAGGCGCAGGATGTTCCAGCGCAGATGTCCCATGGGAATCCCGGCCTTTTCAAGCACGGCGCTGCAATGGCCTTCCCCCGATTGCAGCAGCCCCAAAAAGATGTGGTCTGACTCGACTTGGGTGTGTTTAAACAGGCGGGCCTCTTGCTCGGCGAGCTGAAAGACGATGCGTGCTTCATCAGAAAAGTGGATTTCGACCGGCGGGCGGCGGCTGGTGGGCGTAGGCAGAAACTGCTGTAACTGCATACGCAACTGCTCCGGGTTGGCCCCTTGACGGTTTAAAAATTCGTTGACCAGCCCGGCTTCATCGCGCAGAATACCCAGGAGGATATGATCGGTGGTGACCATGTCGCTATAGGCTTTGCGGGCTTCCTCTTGGCAGTACATCACCACTTTTAAGGCTTGCTGGGAAAAGGTTTCAAACATCGAGGCCTCCGCTAAAAAGGGGTGCAACCGTGTCATAGGCATCACTGGCGCGGGCCGCGCGCAAGAGGCGGCTGCAGGATTCGCATTTGCCGCAGTGGTGGGGACCGGCGTGGTAACAGGACCAAATCAGATGCAGGGGCACATCAAGGCGCAGGGCCGCCTGGAAAATCTCAACTTTGTTGAGATGCTGTACCTCACTGCGCACTTGAGGCTGGTTTTGGGTGGAATAGGCCAAGCTATGGGTAATGGCCTGGGCAAACTGGGGGGTGTTATCGGGGAACGTGGCGGCCTCTTCGGCATTAAAACCCACCAAAATGGCATCATAGCCTTTGCTGTCCGCCCAGACAGCGGCAATATTCACAAACAGGCCATTGCGATTGGGAACCCACACCTGCTTGGCACTTTGCAGGGTTACGGTGGCAATGCTGTCGAGGCTTTCAATGGCTACTTCCGGCACCTCAGCACTGGAATGAGCGGCA
>DLGM01000036.1:1565-2709 GCA_002482705.1 Cyanobacteria bacterium UBA7694 | reverse complement strand
AGCCAAAGGCCTGACCTATGCCACTGAAGACGGCATCTATTTTGATACGGCCCAGTTCCCCGCCTACGGCCAAATGGCCCGCCTTGACCGGGAAGGCCTCGATGAGGGCTCACGGGTCGAATTCAAAGACAAGCGCAACAAAACCGACTTTGCCCTGTGGAAGTTCAGCCCCGCCGATCAGCAGCGCCAGATGGAGTGGGAAAGCCCGTGGGGGAAAGGTTTTCCCGGTTGGCACATTGAGTGCAGCGCGATGATTTTTGCCGAACTGGGCACCCAAATCGACATTCATACCGGGGGCACGGATCATATCCCGGTGCACCACACCAATGAAATCGCCCAATCGGAAGGCTGCACGGGCCACCCCTTTGTCAATTATTGGCTGCACGGCGAGTTCTTGGTGCTCGACCAAAACCAGCGCATGGGCAAGTCGGTGGGGAATTTCCTCACCCTGCAAACCCTTGTGGATGAAGGGTATTTGCCACTTGCCTATCGCTATTTGGCTCTGAATTCACACTACCGCAGTTTTCTGACCTTTACTCCTGAGAGCATGAAGGGAGCGCAGACGGGTTATCTGCGTTTGAAAAAAGCTGTGCAGGCGGCCCAACAGGAGGGTTCGGTGCGGGCACAGGAACAGGCAGATGTGTATCAGGCCCGGATTTTAGATGCCTTGCTGGACGATTTAAATGCCCCGAAAGCGCTGGGGATTGTCTGGGAAATGTTGGGGGATGAAACCCTGGGTGGGGGCGATAAGGTGAAGGTCTTAGCCGTCTATGATACTATTCTGGGGCTCAAATTCTTTGATTTTAGCGATTTAGAGCGAAAAATAGAGGTCCCTGCTGAAGTCTTGGCCTTAGCACAGGAGCGCTGGCAGGCCCGTGCTAACAAAGACTGGGCCAGCAGTGATCGTTTGCGTGATGCGATCACGGCTTTAGGCTTCCGGGTCAAAGACGGCAAAGACAGTTATACCCTTGAATCCTTGGACGATTGACAGTTGTAGCGCCTGCGGATATCATGAGCGGAAACAGCCCTTTTGGAGGATGCTCAATGTCTAAACGTTTATTCCAAGCCCTGCTCGCAGCCACCTTGTTTTTGACCCCGGCCCTGCCCAGTTTTGCCGGTACCCAAACCCATGAAGAAGCGGGCG
>DLGM01000036.1:1247-1543 GCA_002482705.1 Cyanobacteria bacterium UBA7694 | reverse complement strand
CGGGCGTGCAGTTCTTTGTTCCCGATGACTGGAAAGAAGACGTGGATGGGGATATGTTGATCATCTCGCCCAAAGACGACTCGATCATGTTGATGTTCTGGGTTGTGGATTCTGGCGATCTCGACTCGGCGCTGGAAGCTGCCACGGGCGAATTCGACAAAATCATGCAAGATGTTGAATATACCCATGAAGATCCCCAAGAAACCAAAATCGGGGCTTTCACCGTTCATTATGTTGACGGTTCAGCCACCATTGAAGGGCAGCCCGTGACTTGGGAAATGTCTGTGCTCATGGGT
>DLGM01000036.1:0-1211 GCA_002482705.1 Cyanobacteria bacterium UBA7694 | reverse complement strand
CGATGAGCATTGCCCATGAAGGCGCTTTGGATAAACACATGAGTGCGGTTGAAAAAATTATTATGAGCCTGAAAAAGGTCTAATTCTCTTTGACCCATCGCTTAAGGGGCAGCATGCGCTGCCCCTTAACTTTTGGCAAACCGGTCGTAATGGTCCCGTAGGAAGGCTGTAAAAGTCGCTTGTTGGATCGGCAGGGTTTGTAGCGAATAGCCACAGGCATTGTGGATCAGTCGCAGGGCGTGGGCATTGCGGTGTTCGTACATGGCCAGATATAAGACAAAGGGGCTGTCGCTTTGCCAGGTGCCATGCCAACGTTCGTCGATGTGGCGCGGCAAACGTGGCTTGAGGGTTGCGCTGACAATGGTCAGGGGGACAAAACGGTATTTTTCCGCGAGTTTGCGTGACAGGGCACGCATGGCTTGTGTCGTGGGCTGGAGGGCAACCAGATCGTGCAGGGAAAGGTACTGATCCGCTGGGGTTTCCTGTACACTGGGACTAGCTGTAGGTACAGTGAGGGGCTCTTGCCCGGTGGTGACTTCGAGAAATTGAAAACGCTGGTCGTGCATGTCCCTATTTTAATCGGGTAACCCCAAGGAGACAATAGGTAGTATGGCTACGTTCCGCGTCTTGGCTTGTGATCACGTTAATGAGGCCGCCGTTGACATTTTGCGCCCCGTGGCTGAGGTCACAGAATCTGGGCCTTTGTCGGAAGCCCAACTGCTGGAAGTGATTGCCGACTATGATGCCCTGATTGTGCGCAGCCAGACCAAGGTCACGGAAACGGTCATTCAACGCGCTGACCGCATGAAAATTATTGCCCGCGCCGGGGTCGGCGTCGACAATATCGACGTGCCTGCCGCCACCCGCAAAGGCATTTTTGTGGTCAATTCGCCTGAAGGGAACACGATTGCCGCCGCTGAACATACCCTGGGGCTGATGCTAACCCTAGCCCGCCACATTCCTGAGGCCGATCAAGCGCTCAAACAGGGGGCCTGGAAACGCAACCAGTTTATGGGTTCGGAACTGTACCAAAAAGTATTGGGTGTAGTGGGTTTGGGTAAAATCGGTAGCCACGTGGCCAAAGTGGCCCGTGCCATGGGTATGCAGGTAATGGCTTATGACCCTTTTGTCACCAAAGAGCGCGCGGCCCAACTGGATGTGCACATCGCTGAGCTATCAGAAGTCTTGGCCAAGGCCGATTTTTTGACCTT
>DLGM01000236.1 GCA_002482705.1 Cyanobacteria bacterium UBA7694 | reverse complement strand
TTTAAAGCGTTGAAGCATTTGACCATGGATAATCACGGTTATGCACAGGTGCCCGAGGCTGTGGGAGAGTTAACCCAATTGGAGTCGCTTTCGCTGCGCGGACATCGTTTTGTGCAGTTCCCGGCCCCGGTTTTAAAGCTGACCCAGCTCAAGACACTGCATTTGGTGACAGGGGCGTTTACTGCCTTACCTGATCTCTCCAGCCTCAATCAGCTTGAACAACTGACGCTGGTACTGGATGGCAGTGCAGGCCGCACTTTTGCCCAATTGTCACAGCTTTTTCGATTAGAAGAGCTGACCTTGTTCGGCTCCCAATTGAAACAATTACCCGAAAGCTTGTTGTTATTGGGACGCTTACGCAGTTTAACGCTACACACCACTGGGATTCAGATCCTTCCCAGTTGGCTGGGCAGCTTAAAAGCTTTGCGTCGGCTGGAGATCAAAGAAACGTCACTAGAAGGTGAACATCCACTCCCGTTATTTGCGCATGTAAATTTGGCTGACTTGGCGGCACTTGAAGAACTCCGCTTGGATGATATTGCCGATTTAAAGCTTCTTTCTCTCAAAGGCTTAAATGCTTTGCGGTTTCTTTCTTTAAAAGGGTATCTTTCTCCGGAATTGCCCGATGGTTTATATGAACTCCCGGCTTTGCAGGAACTGGACATCACGGGTTTTACTGCCCTCTCATTGGAGCAGCAGAGTAAGCTCAAAGCTTGGGCACAAACACGGGGTATTAAGCTGATCGGGCTCTAAAAAAAGAAGCCCAGAGGCAATACCTCTGGGCCAAGTGTGTGGAAATAATGTGCTATTTGGCGATTTGGTTGAGGGTGTCGAGATCTTGACTGCGAGTTGCAGCGGCAATCCCATTGCCCACAATCGCTAAAGCGCCCCCGGTTACAGCCGCAATAGCTGCCCCACCGGCCACTTTCGCCGATGTTTTCAGGATGGGTTCGGGCAGTTTATTGATGAGGGTTTTGCTAATGCGTAGGGCATCGGGCAAAGCGGCCCCAATGGCCACACCGCTGACTCCATAAGCCAGAGACGTGGCTGATTTGACCCCTGAATCGGGACTGCGATCAGAGAGGTGTTTGGTGGTCGCCAATCCGATCACCCCGCCCGCTGCCCAGCCCGTACGGCCGGCGGCCGTCAACACCCAGTTATCGTATTCACCGGGAACAATCCCCGTACGCGCAATAACTCCGGTGGCGATACCGGCCATCAGGGCTGCACCTGTGGCTTTATTGGGAACCAAGTTGAGAGCCGGACGAATCGGGGTAGTGACAGCCCGGTAAAGCTTTCCCGTCATCTCAGCTGCACCCGCAAAGAAGTTATTCTCAACTTCATTATTGAGCTTGAGAATATTCATGGGTTTGCCATTCATTTCCATTTTGGAAGAGGCTGTATCGATTTTTTCGAAGTGATCCGCATCTGCAAAACCGACGTACTTTTTACCTTCGACTTCAAAGAAAATTTCGTCTAAACCATTTTTAGCGGTGAGTTTGGCGGCCTCATCAATCGACATTCCGTCTTTGAGTTCGCGGACACCTTTAAGATTCATGGCCTGGCTTTGGCCATTGGAGAGTTGGGAATAACGAACGTTAAAATCTGCCATGGTGTCCTCCTACTTGGTAATGTCTTTGAGACTTTGATAATCGGCTTTGCTCATGGCCCCGGCCAGGGAGCTACCTACAACTGCAATACCAGTGCCAATGCTCGCCGCCATCAGCGTGGTTTTTGTGCCTGCAGCCAGTGCTTTGGGCAGGGAGGTTTGTGCCACCCATTTAATCCCGTGGGGAATGGCGGCACCGATTGCGACAGCGGCAACCCCGGTAGCGCCCGCTTTAACGGCTTTGGCTGGGGAGTCGGGGCCTTTTTCCGTCAGGTAACGGATGGTCGAAGCGCCACTAACACCGCCCAAGGCCAAACCAATTTTGCCGCTACTGCCCCAAGGAGCTTGGCTCAGAGCACCCAGGGCGACCCCACCTGCAAAGGTGGCAGCGGTAGCCGCATTGGGCATTTTGATATAACTAAAAGGTTTGGCGATGGCGCTGCCAATAAGTTTGAAGCTGCCGGTGAAGCCTTCTCCAGCCGTATTGACTTCTGAGCTCATTTTTAAAATTTTTGCTTGTTGGCCATTAAATTCGCCAAAGTTGAGGTTTTGAATGCGATTTTGGTCGCCGCCCCCCATTTCTGAATAAGCGACATAGAGCTTATCGCCTTGTGAAAAGAAAATCTCGTCCAGCCCATTGCCTTGGGTTGCAGCTACCGCTTGTTCAAGGGTAATACCCTCTTTGATTTCACGGGCATTGAGGTTGATTTCAGGTAAAACCTTATCATAACGGCTATCACCCGTTGTGCTGGGCTGTACCTGTTGGGGAATCTTAAAAGAAGACCCTACATCCATCGCGTTAATTTCCACACACAGAAGTAAGACGTTCCGGGCATCCCCGTAAAACTTGAGGAACTATAGGCTGAAAGATTGCAGAAAATCGATCAGAATGATCCCTTTTGTTTCATACGTCTCCTAATTGTGATTATAGCGCATGCTCAAATTAATCTTGCGTTAAGGCTTTAATGAAACCTTAAATAATTGTAAACAACACCCCAGCTCGCTTCGTGGATCGGCTCCGGCCTCTCTGCCCCCCTGATATAATGACAGCTATGTCAGTGCAAGAATTAACCCCCCCTCCTTCTAAAAATGATGACGCGATCAAGCGCGTCGGTTTTGTAAGTCTGGGCTGTCCCAAAGCCCTTGTTGATAGTGAACGTATTTTGACCCAACTGCGGGCTGAAGGCTATGAAATCGCCGGTAGCTATGAAGATGCAGACACTGTGATTGTAAATACCTGTGGTTTCATTTCCCCAGCAGTTGAAGAGTCTTTAAGCGCCATTGGCGAAGCGCTTGATTCGACCGGGCGCGTGATTGTCACGGGCTGTCTGGGGGAACGCCCAGAAGCCGTGCAAGAACGCCATCCTAAGGTTTATGCGATTACCGGATCTCAGGACGTGGACGGCGTTATGAATGCCATTCATACCCTGATTCCCCCGGATACCAACCCCCATACCAGCCTGATCCCTGTGCCGGAGGCCGGGATTAAGCTCACCCCCCGCCATTACAGCTATCTCAAAATTGCCGAAGGCTGTAACCATACCTGTAGCTTTTGTATTATCCCCAAGCTGCGCGGTAAACAGGTCTCACGCGATACCCGCGACCTGCTCGCCGAAGCCTGGCGTTTGGTCAGCGGTGGCTGCAAAGAACTGCTCGTGATTGCCCAGGATACCAGTGCCTATGGGGTCGATATCCGCCACCGAGCCACCGAATTCCGGGGCCAAGAGATCCCCGCCCACATTGTTGATCTGGTGCGCGAACTGGCTGATACGGGTGCTTGGGTCCGCCTCCATTACATTTACCCTTACCCTTATGTCGACAAACTGGTCGAACTGATGGCTGAAGGCAAAGTGGTGCCCTATCTGGATGTGCCCCTGCAACACGCCAGCCCCAAGGTGTTGCGCCGTATGCGCCGCCCCGGCTCGGGCAAACAGCTCGAAACCATTCGGCGCTGGCGCAGCATTTGCCCAGAGTTGGTCATTCGCTCGACCTTTATTGTGGGTTTCCCCGGCGAGACGGAAGAAGATTTTCAGATGCTGCTCGATTTTCTGAGTGCTGCTGAACTCGATCGCGTGGGTTGTTTCACCTACTCGGAAGTGGAAGAAGCCGATGCCACCCACTTTGAAGGGCTGGTGCCGGAAGATGTTAAACAGGAGCGTTATGAGCGCCTGATGGCCTTACAACAGGAAATTTCCGAGCGCCGTATGCAGCGCCATATCGGTCAAGTGATCGAAGTGGTGATTGACGACTACAACGAAGAGCCGGGCCAACTGATTGGCCGTTCGATCTGGGATGCCCCGGACATCGACGGCAATGTCTTTTGTGTTCACGGCAAATTGGCCGAAACCAAGCTGGCCCGTAAAATCAAGGCGGGTACCATCAAAATTGGTGACCGGGTCAAGGTGCTGGTGGAAGATGTAGATGCCTACGACATCTTTGGCGAAGTGGTGGCCGTGTTGCCTTGGGAGCCCAAGGTGCCCCAGCGGCGTACTTAAATCGTTTCTTTGTCTTAGGCATTGGCTTTAGACACAATCTGAACTTCAGCGCCGCAACCCTGCGGCGCTGAGGCTTTGTTGCGATGTATTTAGAAACGCCCTTTACGTTGTTTGAGCGCTTGGTTGATCTGTTGTAACAAGGGTTCCCAGGTGGCGCGTTCTTGGGGATAACGTTTGAGATGGGCCTGGATGGCTGGCAAGGCCTGATTGTATTGGCCTGTTTGTACCAGCACCAATAAACGCTGACGCTGGTATTCTGGGTTGTTGGGGTATTGCTGGGTGAGCGTATTTAACCCTTGCAGGCTCTGTTCGGGTTGGCCGTTATACAGGGCCAGTTGAGCTTGCAGGAAGCGGGTGTCGGGATGGTTTTTATTGAGCTGTAAGGCCCGGTCAACCGCTTTTTTTGCCGTAGCCAAACGCCCTTGGTTTAACTCCCATTGGGCATAAGCGACCCACACCGTGGCCGATTGGGGCCAACGCTCCGTTGCCGTTTGGTAGAGGACCGTGGCCTGATCCGGATTGGACGCCAGTTGTGCCAATAAGACACTGGCTTCAGGAATGGGGCGGCAGGCCAACTGTTGCTTGAGTAAGGGAGGCGCTTGGGCAAACTGCTGCGCTTGCACGTAGAGTTTGGCTAAACGGTAGGGATTGTCTCCCATACATGGGTCAAGGGTGTGGAGCTGTTCGCGTTCATTGCGTGCGGCTTCCCACTGCTGTTGCTGTTCAAACAGTTGTGCCAGCGGGCCGTAAGCACTGACATGGCTGGGACGGTAATAGAGCAGGGTTTGGTATTCATGGACGCTGGCGGTTAACTTGCCCTGTTTCCGGTAGGCTTCGGCAAGAGCCTGGCGGGCGGCAGTATAGGCCGGGTTGAGACGCAGGGTTTCCTGCCACAGCTTTTGTGCTTGGTTAGGCTGTTCCTGAACTTGGGCTACCTGGGCCAAACGGTAATAAATGTCAGCTTGAGGGGGGCCTGCAGCCAGGGCCTGTTGGAAATATGTGTGTGCTGAGGCATAGGCCTTGTTTTCGAGCTGGACAAGCCCTTGGGTGTAACTCTTGTGCTGGGTTGGGGGCCAGGCACTCACTGCTGGCATCTTGATTTCAGGCAGCTGAGCTGCGAGTTGTTGACGGGCTGTTTGATCGGGCTGGAGGGCAAGCGTTTGTTGAAAGGCCAAGTCGGCTTGTTCAGGCATGTCCAGAGCCAGATAGGCATGCCCGAGCAAGCGATACAGACGGGCATCCACCCGCCAGACCTGAAGAGCTGGTTCTAATAGCGCCTGAGCTTTGCGCGGCTGCTGTTGCTGCAAATACAGCAAGGCCAGATTGTGGAGTGCGGGGCGCAGGTTGGGTGCTAACTGGAGTGCTTGCTGGTAAGCGGCCTCCGCTTCAGGCCAAACTGCCTGCTGGTGATAGATGTTACCCAGATTGTAATGCAGTAGGGCTGAATTGGGGTGTTGCTCGAACTGAGCTTGTAGGGCCGCTATCGGATCCGGGGATGTTTGCGGTTGGGGAACGGGGGCTTCCGGGGGCGTGTTTTCTTCAGCCCCAGCGCCAGCTACCAGCAGCCCAAAGGTTAACATCAAGGCGAACAGCGGTAAATGCATCCAATCTGACTCTTTCTGTAAGCTACTACAGTATAACAGGCTTGTTTCTGGCCGCACCTTAGAAGGGGTATTCTGCTCCTTTTGGCACTGTGATGACGGAAATTGGGGCAATCCGTTATACTGTCTTCTTATGCAGATAGTTCAGCTTCAGGGGTGGCGTTTATTGCGCCGGGTGGCCTTTTTTATTTTGACCTTGGCACTTGTGGACGGTGTGTTGGCCTTGGCTTTACCACCATTGCCTGCGGTTTTGCCCGGTGAGCGGTTGCCTGCAGATCGCGAAACAGTGATGTTGCCCTTTTGGCTGGAAGCCTTAAAACACTCCACTTCAGCAACCAAAGTGGCATTTTTGGGCTCTTCTCCCACTTGGGGGACAGCCATGCCAGAGGCGACCACCACATATCCAGTGCGTTTTGCCACCCACTGGAACAAGGCCCACCCGGAGCGTCCGGTTCAGGCCTTTAATCTGGCGGCCAAAGGGTTTTTAGCCGCCGACTTGAACTATGTGCTGGCAGCGGCCTTACCGGATGCAGATGCGTTTGTCATTCAGCTCAATTACCATACTTTTAGCCCCCAATTATTGGCTGCTACCCCAATCCGCCACGCCGACTTGCCCGAACGTTTGGGCATGAATGTCAATTATGAAGAGGCCAAACGTTTGGGGGCCCGTCCGTCACCGCTGCTGAACCTCAATACGCCGCTGCGGCATATTCTGCGGGATAACTGGCGTTTTTACCGCGAACGGGAAGCGCGGGCGGTGGAGTGGCTGGGGACAACCCCTGAGCATTGGCTCTATACCCGGTTTTTTCCCGAAGCGCAGGGGGCTGATGAAGATATGCCCAGCCCGGAGCCTTTTTATGATTTAAAACCGGCCCGGCAGCTTTACATCATGCAGCGTTACCGCCAAAATGCCAATTTTGATTTACAGGACAACAATACGGAGCTGTATTTTGTGCGGCGGATGCTGGCACAATTACGTCAGGCGCAAAAACCGGCAATTGTGTATGTGGCCCCAATCAATCTAGAGGCGCTAGACTATTATGAAGCCATTGATCAGGCCCAGTTCCGACGCAACCTCGATAAACTAAAGGCTGTGGTGGTGCAGGCCGGTTTCCACTGGGTGGATCTCAATACCCCGCAACCATTGAGTGAAGCGGTCTTTGCGGATGTTTCCCACACCCTGCCAGCAGGGGGGGATCAGGTGGGTAAAGCTCTGGTCAACCACAGTGCTGCCTATTTGCGGGAGCACTTGCCATGATTTTTAATGAGCTGTTGTACCCGGTTTTTTTATGTGTTGCTGTGGTGATCTTTTTTGCCCTTCCGGGCCGCTGGCGACCCACTTGGCTGACCCTCAGCGGGTTGCTCTTTTATGCCTATTATGCCGACATTTTCCTGGTGCTGTTTGCGGTGCAATCCGCTCTCATTTATGCCCTGATGCGGCGCTGGGCCGCTTCACGGGGCCTTGTTGTCACCGCTATTGTCGCTGTGGTGGCCATTTTGGGTTATTACAAATACCGCAATATGGCCCTGTTCAGTTGGAGTGTGGCGACCGGGCAACCCTTACCCACGCTTGAAACCCTGATTTTACCTTTGGCCATTTCTTTTTTCACCTTTGAATTCATTCATTATCTGGTCGACTCCC
>DLGM01000248.1 GCA_002482705.1 Cyanobacteria bacterium UBA7694 | reverse complement strand
TGGGAACCCCCACCGAACTGTGGTACTTTTCCAATCTTGAACTCGAAGCGCAACGCTTGGCACCGGGCCTCTATGGCCTCAGCAATCACCTGCTTGATACGCCCTGGCCCAAGGTGCAGGGTCTCAAACAGGCGCTGGCGGGGCAATTGGCGCAGCCCGGTTGGAACCCCTCCGAGCTGCTCGATTTATTGGGTGATCGGCAGGTTGCCCCCGACACCGCTCTGCCCGATACGGGAGTTGGGTTAGCCTTAGAACGCCAGCTTTCCCCCCGCTTTATTCAGCTCGAAAAATACGGCACACGGGCTTCGAGCCTGTTGTACCTGCGGGCGCAGCAATTGACTTTCATTGAGCGAACGTGGCCAACGGGCACCGAACAAACGGTTACACTGCCTCTGTCTTAAGCACTCAACTCAGTTCATAGGTGGGGGGCAAGCCCGCCAGATCTGCTGCCCAACTGGGGGCCGGCCCCCAAGTCTGGGTGTGATATCCGTTGCTGGACGGTGGCCGCAATATAGATCCTACTTGCTGGGCTGGTGGTCCTGAAGCTCATTTGCGCTGGTAGCGATCCTCTAAACGCACAATGTCATCTTCGCCCAGGTAACTGCCCGATTGCACTTCAATCAGCTCCAGAGGGATACTGCCGGGATTTTCCAGTCGGTGTGTCACTCCCAACGGGATGTAGGTCGACTGATTTTCACTGAGCAGGAATTGTTCTTCTCCCCGTGTGACCTGGGCGGTGCCGCGCACCACAATCCAGTGCTCGGAGCGGTGGTGGTGATGTTGTAGGGACAGGGCCTCACCCGGCTTGACCAAAATGCGCTTGACCTGGAAGCGCTCCCCTTGATCCAGGGATTCGTAATAACCCCAGGGACGATAGACACGGCGATGCGTTTCTGCTTCCGGGCGTTTGGCTGCTTGTAAGCGTTCCACAATCGCCCGCACTTCTTGGGTGCGATCCGGTGGGGTGACCAGGACGGCATCTGCCGTTTCCACAATCACCAGATTCTCGACCCCGACGGCGGCTACCAGTCGGGAATGGGCGGCAATCAGGCTGTTGTGGGTATCGACGGCGATCACGTCACCATGGAGCACATTGCCCTGTTCATCTTGGGGCAGCACCTCGTGCAGAGCTGCCCAGCAGCCTACGTCTGACCATTGGGCATCCAGGGGAATGACAGCGGTGAGGGGGGTGCGCTCTAAAACGGCATAATCCAGCGATTGAGACGGGCTGCTTCCAAAGGCTTCGGCTGCGACGCGGAAAAAAGCGCCGTCCGCTTTCCCCCCGTGAATGGCTGCTTGGCAGGCATGGAGAATCTCCGGGGCCAGGCGTTCCATCTCGCTTAGCCAGACCGAGGCTTTGAGCAGGCACATGCCGCTGTTCCACAGGTACTCTCCGCTGCTGACATACTGGGCGGCGGTTTCAGCGTTGGGCTTTTCGACAAAGGCTTTAACGGTCGTTCCGGGGCCACGCTGAATGTAGCCATATCCGGTTTCGGGGGCGGTGGGCTGAATGCCAAAGATGACGATGTGCCCGGCGTTGGCTAAGGGCAATCCTTGCGCCACGGCCTGGTGTAATGCGGCACTGGGCTCAATGACATGGTCTGCGGGAGAAACCAGCAAAAGAGCTTCTGGATCTTGGGCCTGTAATTGGAGGGCTGCAATGGTCAGGGCTGGGGCGGTATTGCGTGCGACGGGTTCAAGCAAGACCGTTGCAGGCGACATTTCCAAGGCACAGAGTTGCTCAAGCACTAAAAACCGTGAGCTTTCCCCACACACCAGTGTCGGCGCACTGGCTCCGGGCAACCCCTGGAGTCGTTGCACTGTTTCCTGAAGCAGCGATACACTGCCGCGCACACGCAAAAACTGCTTGGGGTAACTCTCACGTGAAAGAGGCCAAAGCCGCGAACCGGAGCCGCCACAGAGAATAATGGGGTACAGTGCTGACATGCGATCTCCTTTGCGAGCCAGCGTAACATACCCGGAGTGCATTGGCAGCTCTGATGGCTTCGACGGTGATATTTTATAAGCGTTTTCGTCTGATGATGGATATGGAACAGTGGCAAGAGGGCGATTTTACTCGGACTAGGACTTTAAGGTCTCCAGAAAAAGCGCCAGTGACTCGGCCTCTAGAGCATTACTCAAGGCCACATCTAACTGATCCAGATCCTGAATGGCTTTGACCTCTTGGACTGCACTGACGGGCAGAGTGACAAAACGCTTTTGCAGAATATCAATAATTTTGGACTGAAATTTCTGAATGGCAGTTTGAATGCCCTGCAATAAACCTTCTTCTTTTCCCGCTTTTAGCCCCAACTGGTGGCCCTGTTCGATTCCCTGTTGAACACCTTGCTGCACGCCCTGTTGTATGCCTTGTTGAACACCCTTTTCAAACCCTTTTTCCAGGATCATCTGGTAGGTGCTTGATTGCTCGATCTGAAACATATCCATTGCCTCCTTGCAGAGTTTTTCGATCAGGGTTCGCTCAAAACGTAGACCGGCCAGAACCTCTGTCTTTAATAATAAGTTGGAATGACTCTCAAAATCCATCACTTGGCTGCGTTTTGTGACCACATCAATAAAAATAGGCGTATGTACAGACCCATGTCTGTTCAGCGTCGATTAGGGGCTTTTTTAATAGGGTTTGTGCCATTCCCCTAGGAAACCCATTGCCTATGCACCCTACGGTATAATGACAGTGGCCTCTTCTCTCCCGTGAACATTTATGCCAAAGGATCCGCCATGGACATTGCAACTGGGCAGCCCCCCACCAACGCCTTCAACCCCGACTTTCAAGAGCAGCTCATTCAAGAATATCTGCTCGACCGGGGTATTATCACCCCTGAGCAACTGTCCCGCGCTCTCACCCGCCTGCGTGAGCTGCGCATCAAGGCCCAGCGCGAACAACAAGCCGCAGCGTACGTTTTTGACCAAAAAACCTATACGCTGCACAAGCGCGATCCCTGGAGTGGTAAAAGTTTGGCCCAACTGTCTTTGCCCTTTACGCGTAAAACCCGCCCACGCTATTTTGGCACCGACTGGGTACCCACTGGCAGTGGCAGCGTCTTTTTGTTTCATGCTACCAATGCCCGTGAAATTGGTGAAATCTTTTGGGAAAACCCGGAAGAATCCCAGGGGTTAACCATTTCGGATCGGTATGCGCACCTCTATTTTGGGGAAGTGGATGAACACCCCTATTTGGCGCTGAGTGACCGCATACACTACAGCTATATTCCGATGGGCAAGGTGCCTGCACTGCCTGTAGACCTGATTATGGCAGCCAATCGCCAGACGGCCTATTTGGCGGACCGTGCCCGTGGCACGATTTTTTTGGTCGATACCCAGGAAATGAAAGCGCTGGGCAGTTTTGTGGTGCGTCCCCCCGGCTCTAAGAAGATCTTAGGCTTGGCCCCTACCCCCGACGGCCAGCGCATCTTTGTCACCGACTACATGAGCCCGTCGCTGCTGATTTTGACGCCGCGCAATCTCAAAATTAAGCGGGTGCCGCTGCCCTATGGCATTTTGGGCAATGTGCAACTGTCACCCGATGGGCAGTGGTTATACCTGCAAAGCATGAAATCAGACGATACGGTCGAAATTGTTGTGCTTGATACTATCAACCTGTTGCACAAAGCCACTATTCCGTTGCGGGGCCATCTGTTCAGCGCTCTCGACGACCCCCTCGACCTGATGGCGATCAGCCCGCTGCATAACTACCTCATTTTTATGACCTATGTGAACAACCCGGCGATGTTCACCCCCTGGATCAATATTGTAGATCTTGACAGTTACCAGTTGATTGATCGTTATGCCCTGCTTTCGTCCGAGAGCAGGGCATAACGATCAATCAAC
>DLGM01000018.1:13961-14237 GCA_002482705.1 Cyanobacteria bacterium UBA7694 | reverse complement strand
GCATCACCCCACAATTATACAAACTATTTACCTGAATCAGTCCCCTTGCACTTTGGACAAGCCACTCGTTACGATCAACACATGAAATGCCATCGCTGTAAACAAACCCTGAGCGGCCCCTACCTACAAGCCGGGCAACACGCCTTCCACCGCGCCTGTTTCACCTGCGCCCACTGCCACAAACCCCTCGATCAAAGTTATGCCAGCGAAGGGGGCAAGTTTTTTCATCCCGGTTGCCATGCCCGCCATTTTAAGCGCCTGTGTGCCCACTGTCGC
>DLGM01000018.1:11270-13892 GCA_002482705.1 Cyanobacteria bacterium UBA7694 | reverse complement strand
TACCCAGAAAATCAGCGGCAGTTACCAAGAAGATGCCGAAGGTACCTATCATCCCGCCTGTTTTGCCGCCGCCAAATTGCCCCCCTGTGATCTGTGTGGACAACCGCTGCAAGGCAAATATTTAAAAGACATTTGGGGACACCAAAGTCATATCCACCATGGGAATCAACCGACCTTGACCTGCCATATCTGTGGCCGCCTAATTGGGGCGAAGACCTCAAATAACGGGATACAACACGGAGATGGCCGGGTCATTTGCGGCTTTTGCCAAGTGACCGAAGTGGCCAGCACCCGTGAAATTGAACAGGCCCGACAGCGCGTGTTAAGTCAGTTACAAGCAGTCGGATTTACAGATATTCCTACGTATGTCAACGTCAGCTTAGCGGACCAAAAACGCCTCAATCGCCGCTTGGGCGCCTCCCCCACCGCCAATAGCCATGGTTATACCCAAACCCTTGAGCGGCAAGTAGCAGGCGTGGGCAAAGTGCAAGAACACACCATTTACCTGCTCTTCGGTTTACCCCGCTTGGTTTTTGAAGGGGTACTGGCCCATGAGTTTTTGCATGTGTGGCTCAATAGCCACGGCTTCACCCGCCTGCCCGAGCGTGATGTCGAAGGCTTCTGCAACCTTGCGACCGCCCTGATCTACCAACAGGACAATAGCCCACTGGCGCAGGTGCTCTTGCAGCGCATGCAACAGGACAGTGACCCGGTCTATGGCGAGGGGTACCGCCGCATGGCCACGCGCCTGCAACAGTTGGGCTGGGAGGGGGTGCGCCAAGCCTTACCGGGCATTCAAGATGCCCCCATCAATCGCCTCAACCGCTGGGTCGATCGCTGGATTTAACCGCCTGTAATGAGGGATTTACCCGCCCACAGGGGTCGCGCAGGGATAGAAAATTTTCTGTCCCCTACGCACCGCTCGATACAACGTGGGAATGAGATGGAAATTATTATCAATATGTTAATTTAAGGTTAATTTAAGGTTAATATCAAGAAAGTTTTAATTAAGATCAACTGATATAAAGGTTAAGCTTCCCATAAGAGGTCCATCACGCCATGAGTAACCTGAACGTCCACCGCACCAATCCCTTTGCCCCCGTCACCTCCACGCCTGCTTCTGCACGTCCAGTTACTTCCCGCCCTGCTGAAAGCCCTTCCAAAGTCAGCCATGACCCCTTCCGCGATCAGGTGTCCGTAGGCACTCCCCGCCGCGACCCAATCATCCCTGCAGAGGGTGTGAAATTCTTTGATGGCCCCGCTTCCAAACCCAGCTACGGCAATGACCCCTTCAAACCGGGCAATGGTTCGGCTTCCAAACCCAACTATGGCAACGATCCCTTCAAACCCGGCAACCCCTCTTCCGGCCCTGGCCATGATCCCTTTAAACCGGGCAATCCTTCCGGCCCTGGCCACGACCCGTTTAAACCCGGCCAACCCAGCTATCCCAGCCAACCGATCATCCCCAATGATCCCTATACCAAACCCGGTTATGGTCACGACCCCTTCAAACCCGGCCAACCCAGTTATCCCAATCATCCCGGCCATGATCCCTTTAAACCCGGCAACCCAAGTTATCCCAGCTACCCCAATCAGCCGATTATCCCCAATGATCCCTATTATCCCCCCAGCCCTCCCTATGGCCATGATCNNCCGTTTGAGCCCGGTTACCCCACCTACCCCGGTCATGATCCCTTTGACCCCGGCTACCCCACCTGGGGCGACTACAGCGGAGCTGATGCCTACGCCGATTTGTATGCCGCCGAAGGCAGCCGTTTTGACGCCGAAGCAGCCCTCACCCTGATTCGCAGCGGCCTGCGCCCCGGTGAATCGCTGCGCGAAGCCACCCAGGCCTACCTTGACCTGCTGCGCGCTGAAGGCGGCTCCAGCGGCACCCAAGATGCCCAAAGCGCCTACCGCCTGATTGAAAGTCGTTTGCAGCCCGGCGAATCCCGTGCTCAGGCCATCCGTGACTTCAGCGACATTTTACGTGCCGAAGGTGGTTCCAGCGGTACCCATGACGCCCAAAACACCTTCCGCATGATTGACGACGCCCTGCGCGCCGGGGAATCCCGCTCCCAGGTCACCCACATCTATCTGCGCCTGCTGCGTGCCGAAGGCGGCGCCAGCGGTACCCAAGATGCCCAAAGCAACTTCCGCCTGATCAACCAATTGCTGGGCATCTATGACAACCGCGTTGCGGAAACCGACACCTTTGTACGCCTGCTGCGCAGCCCCAGCCAAACCCATGAAGCACAACGGATTTACCGCCAGACCAAAGGTTGGTAAGCCTTGTCAGCCCCTCACCACTGGCTGTACCTGCTGGCACAAACCCCCCGCCCCCTGATTTTGGGAGTGGGGGCTTTGATCTTACATACCGCCACCACCCTTTTGTTAATTCCCTTGGCCCAGCAGTTGGGCGAGTTGCCCCAACGCTTTACCCTGCCGACCCTGGGGCTGCTGCTAGGACAAATCGTGGGGTTGTATTTCTTCAAAAATAGCTGGGCCTATTTGCAAACACGTTGGCTGGGCACAGCCGCCTATCAAGCGGTGTATGGCTACCGCAGTGAGCTATACCAGACCTTACTGGCTTGGCCATTGGCGCGCTTACAACAGGAGAGC
>DLGM01000018.1:0-11264 GCA_002482705.1 Cyanobacteria bacterium UBA7694 | reverse complement strand
AAACTGGCCGCACGCCTCAGTCATGATCTTGAACAACTGCGCTTGGGGCTGCGCTCCCTGCTCACCGAAGCCCTGCCTGCCAGTATTCAACTGCTCTGTTTATTGGGCATCTTGGTCGCGATCCAACCACTGCTGGCCGGGGCCGTCCTGCTCGGTGGCCCCCTCGCAGCTCTGATTCTCAACCGCTTGGCCCGCAGCCTTGAACAGGGCTCACAAATCGCCCAAAATGAGGTCACTCAACTGCAAGGGGCCATGGTTGATACCCTGTTACAATTTCGCACCGTATTCAGCTTTGGCCTGCAAACCGCCGAACTGACGCGCTTTGTCGAGGCTCAAAGCCGCCAGCAAGCGGCCCAGCTCACGCTCTTACACCGGGTCGCCCTCACCCCATTGCTCATGGGCAGCCTCCAAATCGGCCTGATTGCAGGTCTATTATATTTTTGCGGCTGGTTATTTGCCCAAGGGCAATTGAGCTTGGGGCAGCTAACCAGCTTTGGGGCTGCCCTGGCCCTTTCCATTGATCCGGTCCTGTTTTTAACCCTGAGCCTGACCCAATTGGGAGTGGCGCGGGGCTCCTGGCAAAGGCTGCAAAAGCTGAGCCATGCCCCACCCGATCTGCCCACAATCACACGGGTTGAACTGCCTGCGGATCTTTTGCTGGAAGCCCGCCACTTGAGTTTTGCTTATCCCGGTCACCCCCCCGTCTGGCAACACCTCCAGCTCCAGCTCCGACGCGGCGAATGGCTGGCCCTGTCAGCCCCCAGCGGCACAGGGAAATCGACCCTCTTACATCTGCTGGCAGGCTTATACGCTCCCGAGCAGGGGGAAATCTGCTGGAGCCCAGCCCTGGAACATCTGTATTTATTGCCCCAGCGGGCTGAACTCTTCCAACGCAGTTTGCGCGAAAATTTATTTTTAGGGCAGCCAGAGCCCAACAACCTGAGCACCATTTTGCACACCTGCTGTTTGGAGACAGTGATTGCCCGCCTGCCCCAAGGGCTTGAGACCCCGGTGGGTTTACAGGGCGACTCCCTCTCCGGGGGCGAACGCCAACGGGTCGCCCTGGCACGGGCCCTGATCCATTCCCCCCAGGTCCTGTTCCTTGATGAGGCCACCTCAGAAATAGATGAAGCCACCGAAGCCAAGATCTACCAATCCCTACGCCAAAACTGGCCTGATCTGGCGGTCATTATTGTGGCACATCGCCCCAGCAGCTTGGCCGCAGCCGACCGCCACTTGCAGCTCAGTGCCCATCAATTACAGCCTATCTAAGGGCGAAAACGCAGCGGATTGATGCGGTTGATTTCATATTCAATGGGAATATGGTGACGGCGCAACCATCCTTCGAAGCGCTCCAAATCCGCCGGGGGAAACGAATGGAGACGAAAGGTGCGATGCATTGCCGAAACCGCTACTTTTTTGCCCCCATGCAATAACAGGTAATAGGTCAGGGCATTTTTACTGTAAATTGAATAAAAATCAGAAATTTCAGCGGCCATAATGTGGGTTTGCCGCCCGGTTAACAGCGAGCGCACCACCACGTGTTCGGGATACACCCAAATGCGGCGCACACTGAACAGATAAAACAGACAGGCCATCAGTAAAATAAACGCGCCAAAACACATCAAGCGGGTAAAGTCCTGAATATTCTCGGTGATTTGGCTGCTGACCACCCCACCCAAGACCAGATAACCCAGAGCCCCGGACACGGCAAACCCGCCCAAACGCGACCAGGAGTACCCCAAAACGGTCTCAACCCCCGCAGCAGATACCGTCAAGAACTGAATATCTTCGGGCTGAATCACCAGATGTAAATCGGTAAGCTGCTCGCGCTGGCGGATCAGGGCTGGGATATGTACCGTCACCACTTCGTGGTTTTGCAGACGTGGCCACACCTTGGCCGCCGTTTCACCAAGCTGCCCTAAAGCCAGTGGGTCACCGGAAAGATCCACGTTGTATTCCTGGCGAATTTGCGCCAGGAGATAAGGCAACAGGGGATGATTCATGCCCCTAGCTTACCGTCTCTATCTCATATGAACAAGCCCTCCTTGACAGGAGGGCTTGTAATCAGAAATAAGAACGCTTAGTCAAGCTGTTTTTTCAGCTCGTGTATCTCTTCCTGTAAGCCTTTTCCCAATTGCAGTTCTTCCATCATCTTATTCGGGCGGGAATGATGAAGTTCAATGTTGGGAATGCCCGGTTCACCCATGGGCACACGCGGGGGTTTGACAAACGGGCGGTGAGGCTCACTGACCAAATGGGGGGGTACTGGACGGTTTTCAGACACGGCATCGACCACGTCATACATCATTTTGAGCACATCGCGCTCACGCTGAGAGGAGTCATCGCTGGCCATACGTTTGACGATGGCATCTTTAAAATCATCCAGTTGGCCAGGAGTCATGCCTTTGGCTTCACTCAGCACATCGCGCATGGCCATTTGACGGGCCATCGGTGTTTTGGCTGTCAGCGCAAAGTTCAGGGCATCATCAATAATGCCTTCCGGGCCGGTCTTAAAAATGCCGGGCGGCAAGTCAACGATCGGACGGCCACCGGGCAACGGACGGATATGGGGATGATCATCGGTACCAATGTCAATTTGCTGAGGGGGAAAATTGGGGGGTGTGGGCGAAGGCAGCTTGGGGCCAGAGGGAAGCTTGATCGAATCATGGGGTTTGCCCGAGGGAGGGGTGGTAATACTGACCTGTGGTTGCTTAAAAGAAGGAAAATCCATACGCAATCTCCTTAAAGAGGGGGTGAGATAATTCTATCATCTTTCCTCAAAATCAAGATCTGAACCTCAAAGCGGGAAATACTATCTAAAATTTACCTATCTTTAACCCCCATCATCAAAAAGGGCTTAACCCAATGGGTTAAGCCCTTGATAATTCAACAGATTTATTTATGGTAGAAGCGCTCGTGGATGACCTTATCCCCTTGCCAGCGCTGCACAGAGACCTGTTGCATTTTGGCACGGAAACCATTTTTAAAGGTCAGATCCATCATCGATTCAATAAAGGCTACACCCGTTTCTTCATTGACGGCAATTGCCAAAATTTCACCGGCGTGAACAGTCTCAACGCTTTCGACAAACTTCTGTTCATATTCACGGTTCGCGGCTTTGCCAACGCGGGGCTCTTCGTCGTTTTCCTGCATGACAATATCATCGTGGTAATACTGCTCAAAGCCTTCGAGGATTTGGCCTTGGAACACTTTGTTTTGAAGATCTTGGACGTTTTGTTTGAGAGACATCGGTATTTTCCTCCGTAGGGGACTGGGATATTCTCACTATAAACTAAGACATTAAATAAGTCAACATTAAACTATTAAATATAAAAAGGCCTCCCGACACAGGGGAGGCTTTTTATAGGGGTGCCTATTTGACCTCGAAAGCAATAATCAGCGAGGCATCCCGGCGTTGAACAGCCAACAGGGCTACGTCTTTGCTCTTGAGTGCCGCCACTGCCGCTTCAAAATCAGCCGTGGTACGCATCGGCTTGCGATTCAGCTCGGTAATCACATCGCCGCGCCGCAGGCCCTTTTCAAAGGGCTGACTGCTGTTCGAAATATTGCTCACCACAACACCCTGTAAGCTCGAAGACAAGCCCAATTGGTTACGCATGGCTGGCGTCAGTTCAGCCACCCCAAAACCCATTTTGTCGGTGGGCAGCGGAGCCATCAGTTCAGGCTCAGTGGCCTGACCGGCCTGCATTTCACGCAGGACAGGCTTGAGGGTCATGGTCTTACCATCACGCAAAACTTCAATCGTGAGCTGGGTCGAGGGCTTGAGTAAGGCAATCTCATTGCGGAACTGGTTGGTATCGTTGACCGAACGCCCCTGCAATTTCAAGATCACGTCATACTTTTTTAAACCCGCCTGGTCAGCCGGGGAACCATTCACAACCCCAGTCACCACAATGCCCTGACGATTGTCTTTGAGCCCCAAGCTCTGAGCCAGAGGTTCATCAATTTGGGCAATAAAGACCCCTAACTGAGAACGGGTCACTTTGCCCTTGGCAATCAGCGATTCCATCACCTGTTTGGCCATATTGCTGGGGATCGCAAAACCAATGCCCATATATCCGCGAGAACGGGTGGCAATCGCCGTGTTGACGCCAATCAATTCACCTTTAATGCTCACCAGGGCCCCGCCGCTATTGCCAGGGTTAATCGCCGCATCGGTCTGGATAAAGTCTTCAAAGTCGGCCACGCCAACATTGGCACGGCCTTTGGCGCTGATGATCCCCGCCGTCACCGTTGAACTGAGCCCAAAGGGGTTGCCAATCGCCAACACCCACTCACCCACCTCTAAGCGGCTGGAGTCACCAAATGAGACCTGGGTTAAGTTCTTGGCATTCTGGAGCTGGATGACCGCTAAATCGGTGCGGGGGTCGGTGCCAATGATGCGGGCGGCAAAGGTGCGGCGATCGGTCAGGGTCACTTTGATTTCGTCTGCATCGGCCACCACATGGTTATTGGTCAATACATATCCCTTGGCGGCATCCACAATCACGCCCGAGCCCATGCCCTGTTGCTTGCGGTCCGCATCCGGGGCGGGAAAACCGGGCCCACCGTTAAAAAACTGGTCAAAGAAGTCTTCCGGGGATTCAGGGTTTGTGCGCCCGGCCCCCTGATTTTTCACGGTTTTACTCATGGCAATACTGACCACCGCAGGGGTCACACTGCCAGAAATTTTAATAAAGTCTTCATTGAGTTGGTTGAGCGTGGTTTGAGCCGCTGCCGTGACGGGCGCGTCAACGGGTAAAGCCCGGCTCAACAGGACTCCGCTGCTCACGCTTAATACCGCCGTCAGCGGAAAAACCATCCAGCGGGAGGGAGAAGGGCGGGATTCAGACATACCCATGTACCTAACTTTCTGCAGTTTGGGGACTTAGAGCCCCGAATACTTGTATCAAATATTACAACACCTGTGAACCCAAATCCCAGCAGATTGCTGTGGGGGGGTTCTGAATTGCTCAGACGCAGGCCTGGCAAAAAGTGTTCACCTGCTTTTACGCGCTTTTGTCTCTGTGGCGGACAGAGCATCATTCTCCAAAGTGAAAAAAATCACTTTTTGTTGCACCTAAGTTGAAGTTTTACGTTGACAAGCAAAATAAACCTGAAATAATAAGAGATGACAGGGTCCGGGCCCTGAACTCACACACGATCTGAGGTGGCACAACCAAACAAGCACGTTCGCCTTTTGTTGGTTTCTGAATATTGATTGCCAAGGAGTTCAAACGTCGCCGCTATGGGAAACTTTCAATTTCACGATTTTAACGCTGAGGAAATTGACCTTCTGCAGGAATTTGAGGATCATGCCTTTGAGGAAAATGTGCCAGCCCGGCACCGTTTCCGCGCTGATGGTCCCAATCCTTTTGATGCCCGTCAGCGGGAACTGCGCAAAAAGCGCAATACCGGTGCCCTGAATAAGCAACTACTCCACGACTACGACCCCTATGGGGTGCTGTAGTTAACGCGAACAAACAAACCCCCGGAAATTCCGGGGGTTTTGTCTTAGGGATTATTGGGGACGGCCAACCACTTCGATTTCCGCCAGCCCCGGAGTGGGAATGCTGTCACGGGTCACGGTCAGACGCAGTGAGGTTGCCGCATCCACCGGGCGTTTGAGGACAATATTGTAATCAGAATGGCCAGCGGGTAAAGTGACCGTTTGATTGAGCAGCACCCCTTGAGCACTGGAAATGAGCACGCTCATCTCCTGAATTTGTAAACCCTGATTGCGCTCACGATGCCCGCGCAAATTGATGCCAAGAATACCCACTGGCTGGGGGAAAGACATTTCAATGGTCGGCAATTTGCCCTGAGCAGCCGCATCCCCCGGGGTGGCAAACCAGGAAGTGGTCAGCTTGCCGTCAATCAGGCGATCTTTGCCAAAGGTAGGGTCCATGGTGCTGCTGACCTGGAGGACAACGCCGGGTAAACGGGCCAGATTCCAGTCGCTGCTCAGGGGGGTGGGGTCAGCGGCAGCGACCACCTCTACAGGCGGAATCGAGGCCAAGGGTGTGGGCGTCGGGCTGGCCGCATTGACGCCAGGAGCGGGAGTGGGGCTTGCAGATGCAGAGCCGTTGGGGGCGATCAAGCTGGCAGCGCTATTGAGCAGATTAATGGCATCACAGCCGGGTAATAGGGCCACAGCGGCCAACAGAAGGGTCAAACGTTTCATGACAATGTCCTTGCAAGTGCTTTCTCTAGTATTGTACGGGAGATAGGCGGAAAATGCTGGTCTGGCCCCTCAAACCTTTGGTACGCTGAGCCTAAGATCAGGGGACGTACTCCCAACACCACCTGTTCCCAGGAACAACATACATGCACTGTTATTTTGTAATTGCCCACCCCAACCCCAACAGCTTTTGCCATGCCCTCTTGGCGGCTGCCCAGCGCGGAGCCCAGGCCGCCGGACATACAAGTGTGACCAGTGATTTGTACGCTGAACAGTTTTCCCCGGTACTGAGCCCAACGGATTTTGCCGCCTTTAAAGCCAAGAGCCCGGCCCCGGAGATTGTCGCCGCCCAAGCCCATATTCAGGCCGCTGATCAATTGATCTTGATTTACCCCCTGTGGTGGGGAGGCTACCCAGCCATGCTCAAAGGCTGGATTGATCGGGTATTCAGCTTTGGTTTTGCCTATACGGCAGGCCCAGACGCCTCGATGGGTCTGCTCACCGGCAAACAGATCTTACATCTCACCCCGATTGGGCAAACCCTGGAAGAATATCAGGAGATGGGCATTGCCCAAGCCCTGCAACTCATCGCCCAAGAGACCACCTTCGGTTTCTGTGGCATGGAGAGCGCCGGGCACCATCTCTACGGGCGAGTCGGGGACAGCGATATGGAAACCCGCGCGCAATACCTCAATCACGCTGCCAACCTGTGGCAAACCATGACGCATGAAACAACTGCGGGCAGATGAATCAGCGGTGAGGGCGTAGACTGCCGCCCGGCCCTTCGTCACCGCCTATTGTCCGCGCTGATGCAATTCATCCTTCAGTTTTGCCAACATGCGCAATAATGACTCGGCCTCGGCGTCGGAGAGCGTGGCAAACAGGGTGGCAACCCGTTCACGAAACGTAGCACAAGAAGTGGTTAACAGCTTTTGCGCCAGCGGTGTGAGCGCAATTAAAATCGCACGGCGATCGGTCGGATGGGTGCGACGCGTGACCAATTGTTCCTTTTCAAGGGCCGAAACCAAGGCGGTAATATTGGTAGCTGTCACGCCTAAATGTTCTTTGAGATCCCGCATTTTGAGTTCGCCTTGGTCTTGCAGGGCATACAGAATGCGCATCCGCTGCGAGGTCACCCCCTCTTGCTGCACCTGGGTTTCTGCCCAGCGCTGAAAGGCTGCATTAAACTGCCAAAAAACTTCGGTCAGTTGCAGAGATACCGGGGTTTGAGAGGGTTTAGAACTCATAGTTTAAGCATACCATGGGTTGATCTCAGGTCTAAATAGTGAATATATAAATAGTTCATATACTCACTATTTAGTGGTATACTCGCTGGTAAGCCTAGGGTCTTAGGCCAAGCTTTACTTAAGGAATGTGTATGACAACCCCTCTCCCCACCTTATCCATTCTCGACTTAACGCCTATTTCGGAGGGTTCGACCGCCACCCAAACCCTTCACAATAGCCTGGATTTGGCTCAACAGGGTGATGCCTTGGGCTACCACCGCTATTGGTTATCTGAACACCACAATACCAGCATGTTGGCCTCTGGTGCCCCCGAATTGATGGTCGGACAAATTGCCGCTCGCACCCCTCGTATCAAAGTGGGCACCGGGGGCATTATGCTGCCCAACCATGCCCCCTTAAAAGTGGCGGAAAATTTCCGTCTGCTGGAAGCCCTGTACCCCGGACGGATTGATTTGGGATTGGGACGGGCTCCCGGCACGGATATGCGTACGGCTTTGGCTCTGCGTCGCTCGCGCGAAGCCCTCCAGGCCGAGGATTTCCCGGAGCAGTTAACTGAACTACAGGCCTATCTCGATAACCAAGCCATCGCGGGCATCCAGGCCATTCCCCTGGGGGTTCCAGCCCCGGCAGTGTGGATGCTCGGCTCCAGTACCTTTGGGGCTCAATTGGCCGCGGCCCGTGGTTTGCCCTTTGCCTTTGCCCACCATATCCAGCCGGAACCCGCACTCTTGGCCTTGCAGCTTTACCACCAACTATTCCAGCCCAACCGCCGGAATGAAAGCCCCCAGGCCATGTTGGCCATTTCGGTCATTTGTGCCGAAACGGACCAAGCGGCCAACGAGCCGGCCATGTCAGCGGATCTGACTTTGCTGCGTTTCCACCAGTTCCGGGGCCAACCCGGCCCCATTCCCAGTGTCGCCGAAGCGAAAATGCAGCTCTACAATCCCGCTGAACAGGATCTGATCAAATCCAATCGGCAGCGAATGTTTGTAGGTTCTCCAAGCACCTTAAAACACCAGCTCAGCGCATTGGCCCACAGTATGGGCGTGAAAGAATTAATGATCAATACCCTGACCCATGCGCATTCGGACCGTCTCAACTCCTACCGCTTATTGGCAGAAGCCTTTGCACTCAACGACCGCATGAAAACTTAGGACAGAATGTGTTTGACTCGCCCAACCTGACCATCCCCAAGGCGCACCTTGATGCCATGGGGATGGTTGGGCGACTTGGTCAAGAGGGCCTGCACCACGCCCCGCGTAAGTTTGCCCGTCCGTTGGTCGGCCTTTAAGACAATATCAACTTGGGCCCCAACCTGCACATCTGCCCGCACACGTCCGTCTGCCATGGTTAATCTTCCTTACAGGCGCGTTTTTCGCCTAATTTACAGGCCTGGGCCAAATCAGCTTCTGCCTCGGCCTCTTTGCCCAGATGGAAATAGGCTTGGGCCCGCTGCACATAGAGCTGAATGCGCTGCTGGGGCGGTAAATTGACCCCAGCTTTGACCTTATAGGTTTTGCTCACCTCGTCGTAAGCGGTGCCGCTGAGCATGGCAATTGCGGTATTCATGTCGTTGATCACGTTTTGGGCATCCCCCTTCACGCGATAATAAGTCGAGCGCTCTAGGTAGGTGAGCGGGTTCTTGGGTTCGGTATCAATGGCTTTTTGGTACAGTTGCAGGGCTTTATCATGTTTGTCCTGGTTGGCATACACCACCGCTAAACCAGCAAAGGCCGAATATTTGGTGCCATCCAACTGCGAAGACTTGAGAAAATCCTGTTCGGCTTTGGTCAGATGTGCAGGTTCTTTGCCCTCGGTCATGGCGTAATACTGGATATAGGTTTGTCCACGAATAATCAGGGCCAGAGCCAGATTGGCATCACCGTCCGCCTTTTTCCAGGATGAGATGCCCTTAGAAAAATAGGCCAGAGCATCATCAATGGTCTCTTGGTCCTGGCCTTTGGTCATACATTCGTTAATTTCTTTGCAGGCCGGTTCGGCTTTGACCGCTGGTTTAGCAGGGGTTTCGGCAGGTTTAGACTGGGCCAGAGCAGGGGCTCCCAGCAGCCCCATGACAGACAGAAAAGCAAGACCCACAACAGACGGTTTCATATCAAAAACTCCAGGGAAATAGACAGAATGAAGTGTAGTAACAGGATCAGCAGGAAAGAGATCGTGATTGACTAACACCCTTAATTATAGCCCGACAATCTCCATTGCACAGGATAAAAAAGGGGCAACAAGGCTGGTTTTTTTACAGTTTTTAAGGGGAGCAGGGGCCACTGGAACAACATCCTCCAAAACCATAAAAACACCCCATAAGGTCTGACCAGTGTTAGTATGTTTACACCTTGTTGTATACATATGAGGGGTTATGAACAGTCCCTTAACCACAGAGAAAACACCTGATCTAAACCGGGAACGCCCCCGCAAGCGCCCCGTCATCCTCCTTGGAAGCCTGCTGATAGTTGCCGGTATTGGTGCCATGTTTTGGTGGAGCCAGCGCAGCAGTCAGGCCCCCTCCACGCAAGCGGTCACCCGCCAAACGCTGCGTGAAATCATTGATGTCAGCGGTGTTGTCATGTCCGAACAGGAAGTGCAGCTCAAAGCCACCATCAGCGGCACCGTCACCGCCCGTTTGGTCCCTGAAAATCAGGCGGTCAAAAGCGGTCAAACCCTGCTGCGCATTGATCCCAACAGTTATCAACTGCAGTTGGAGCAGGCCAATGTCAACGCCCAAGCCAATCTGCGTCAGGCCGAAACGGAAGTAGCCAACGCCCGTCAGGCCCTAACGGAAGCGGAAAAAAACAAAGGTCTGAACGTGCGCAACCTTCAGCTTCAGGCCGACCGGGTCCGCAACCAAGTGACCTACCTGACCCAAGAGCTGGCCCGCAATCGCAGTCTGCTCGATCAAGAGGCAATCCCACGCCAAACCTATGACAACCAAAAACAACAGCTCGAACAGGCCCAAATCGAACTCAAAAGCGCCCTCGAAGCCATTAGCCGAACCCGCCGCAATGAGACAGAAATTGTCACCGCCCGCACGCGGCTGACCCAGGCCCAAACCGCCCTTACCGATGCCCGCAAACAGGGGCCGACCAATGTGGCCGTGGCCCGTGACTCGGTGATCAAAACCACTGTCGCAGCACCGTTTAACGGCACTATCACCGCCTGGAACGTCAACCGGGGAGATTATGTCACACCCGGTACAAATCTGGGCCGCTTTATTGACCTCACCTCGCTGCGCCTGCGCCTGGCGGTCAACGAGCTCGACGTCCCCAAAATCAAGGCCAGTAACCCGGTCGAAATTGTCTTTGACGCCTACCCGGACACCCCTTATAAGGGACAAGTCAGCTGGATCAGTGAAGCGAGCATTACCGAAGCCGACAATGTGCAAATTTTCCCGGTCAAACTGACCTTTGCCAACCCCGACCGGCGCATTAAGCCCGGCATGAGCGGAGATGCCCGGATCACCGTGCAGGAAAAAACCAATGTGGTGGCGATCCCCATTGCTGCCGTACGCAAAAGCGGCAAAAATTTTGTCGTCGATATCTGGGACGGCAAAGCCAAACAGGAAGTGGTGGTCGAACCGGGCATCAATACCGATACCCTGCTCGAAATTCGTAAGGGGCTCAAGCCCGGCGATCAGTTGATTGTCGACACGCCCACGGATCCGCCCAAGCCATGAGCGCCGTCATTCGTACCGATAAGCTGAACAAAGTCTATAGCGGCGCGGTGACCTACCACGCCCTGCGCGACATTGATCTGAGCATCGAAACGGGCGAAATGATCGCAATCATGGGGGCCAGTGGTTCGGGCAAATCGACGCTGAT
>DLGM01000091.1 GCA_002482705.1 Cyanobacteria bacterium UBA7694 | reverse complement strand
ATAGCGGGCAGCGGCTTTGGTAAAGGTCTCACGGGCGGTCATTTCTTCAAAGGTTAATATCTGTCCGACCGTCAAGGGGGGCAGCATGCGGCTGTCTTCTTGATCTTCGTCGTCATTTGATTCGATATAGACCTTTAAAAAGCCTTCAAAACGAATGACTTCACCGGTGGCAACCAATTGTTCGGGTTGCCCGCTGATGCCAATTTGGGCCACGGTTTTTTCGATCCGGGCCTCACTCATCTGGGAGGCAATAGCCCGTTTCCAGATCATTTCATAGAGCGCTTTTTCATTGCGATCGGCTCCGGCAGTGGTGACGCTGAAATCGGTGGGGCGAATCGCTTCGTGGGCTTCTTGGGCCAAATCGGATTTGGTTTTGAAGTCGCGGGGCTGGCTGAATTCGGGTCCATAAACGCGTTTGATTTCTTGGGCTGCGCTGCTCATGGCCTCTTTGGAGAGATTGAGGGAGTCGGTACGCATGTAGGTGATTTTACCCGCTTCGTAGAGCTTTTGTGCCAGGCTCATGGTTTGGGTCACAGAAAAACCGAGCTTGCGGCTGGCCTCCTGTTGTAAGGTTGAGGTCGTAAAGGGGGCTGAGGGGCTCTTGCGGCCCTCTTTCTTTTGCAAATCGAGGATTGAGTAGCTGGCGTCGGTGCAACGGCGTAGAAAGCCTTCAGCCTCGGCCTCAGTGGCAAAGCGTTGGGGAAGTTCGGCCTTTAGGGTGCGTCCGGCTTCCACATCAAAGAGGGCAATGACCCGGAAGCTCGATTCGGCGGCAAATTTTTGGATTTCCCGTTCCCGTTCGACCACCAGGCGGACCGCAACGGATTGCACCCGTCCGGCGGAAAGACCGGCCTTGATCTTTTTCCAGAGGATCGGTGAGAGCTCAAAACCGACCAAGCGATCGAGCACGCGCCGGGCTTGCTGGGCATTGACCAAGTCTTGGTTGATGGTGCGCGGGTTTTGAATGGCATTGAGAATGGCATTTTTGGTGATTTCGCGGAAGACAATGCGTTGGGTGACTTTGTCTTTGAGGTTGAGCGCTTCTTTGAGGTGCCAGGAAATGGCCTCTCCTTCGCGGTCATCGTCGCTTGCGAGATAAATCAGTGACGACTGTTGCGCCAGGCGCTTCAACTCTTTGATCACTTCTTTTTTGTCGCTGGAGACTTCGTAGGTGGGCTGGAAATGGTTTTGAATGTCGATGGCATTGTTATTTTTGGGAAGATCGCGGATATGTCCATAACAGGAAACAACGCGAAAATCTTTGCCCAGATAGCCCTCAATGGTTTTGGCTTTGGCGGGGGATTCAACAATGACGAGCTTATTGCCGGAGGCTTCAGCGGTTTGGGCCGGGGCAGATTTTGTTTTAGGTGGCATGTATTTTTTATCTCAACTCCAAGTAAGGGGCAACATCAATCAGGTGACCATAACGGTGAGGGACAGGCTAATTCCGCCGGTAAAGCTTTCCAGGGAGCTGTTGTACGGCTCCGCTCATTTCTAAGAGGGTCAATATACCGGTGAGACGGGCGGGTTCGAGGGACGCCCGTTGTGCAATTTCATCCACATGTAATGGATGGTCACTCAGTAATACATATACGTGCTTTTCTTCGTTTGTCAAGTTTATCGGCTCTGGAGAGGGGGGCGGAAGCGGGGTGTTCTCCCAGCCCAAAATGGCGAGAATTTCGCTGATATCAGTTAAAAGATGGGCTCCTTGCTGAATTAAGCGGTGGGTGCCAATACTTTGTTCTGAGGTAATTAATCCTGGCAGGGCAAAAACTTCGCGTCCCTGTTCGTTGGCACAGTCGACGGTGATCAGCGTACCGCTTTTGGGGCCTGCTTCAATGACAATTAGGCCGCGGCTCAGGCCACTGACAATGCGGTTGCGCAGGCGGAAAGTCCAGGGTTTGGGGGATTGGCCCGGTGGGTATTCGGAAAGTACCAGCCCATATTGACAGATCTGTTGATAGAGGTCGCGATGTTCAGTTGGATAGATCCAGTCGATGCCGCTACCCAGTACGGCTACGGTGAGCCCTTGGGCTTTTAAGGCTCCGCGGTGGGCGGCGGCATCAATGCCAAAGGCCAAACCACTGACAATGGCCACCCCCTGTGCGGCCAGTTCATGGGCAAAGCGCTCGGCAATCTGCGCCCCGTAGGGGGTGGGTTGGCGTGTGCCAACCATGGCCAAAGGACGCTGGAGCTGTTGCCAAGCGTCTGGGTTCCCGCGCCAAAACAAGACCTGGGGTGGATCGGGGATGGCACGTAACCAAGCGGGATACAGGGGGTCTTCCGGGAAAATGACATGGGTGCCTGGTGAGCGCAATGTTTTGTCTGCGAGTTGCGCCGGATCCTGTTGAAAAAACGAAGCGACTTTTTCAGCCCCTTTGCTGGGCCAACCCAGGGCCTGTTGGAGGTGTGCGGCAGAGCTACCCCAAGCCGCTGCGATTCCGCCAAAATGCTGCACCAATTGGACCGCACGGCGCGGCCCAATATCGGGGAGATGGCTCAGGGCAATGCGGGCCTGTTGCTCCGCAGCGCTTAACGCAACTGCTTCCAATGCTCAGTCGCAGGCATGAAGTCGGCCAATGGATTGCCAGAGCCGCTGTTCATGGAGCGCAGGACCGGCGGGCCACCGGGATACCCTTCCCAGAGGCGGGTCGAACTGATCTTGGTGTAATCAGGCATGAGGGTGATCAGGCTGCCTTGGTCGTTAACGACTTTGACGTATCCGGCCTTGAGATGGCTGCGGTATTCGGCCATAAAGAAATCGAAGGGGTTGGCCGGGTCCATATCTACCATCTGTAGCTCTGCACCGCGCTGCAGTTCGTTCATGATCAGCACTTCGCCGCCATAAACGTGCATGTAATTTTGGACTTTGGGATCCGGCAGGACGCGGGGCATGGCGCGGCGGGGGCTGTCGAAGGTCAGGACCATGCTGTCTTGTTGGACATTGACGCCCACCACCCGTCCGCTGATGGCGGGGGGGGGGAAGAGCTGAGCCGGGTTGAGGATGATATTGTTGCCGTCAAGGCGGACACCCCGGTCAGCAGCCAGTTTGAGCAGTTTGGATGTCTGTAAACCAATGGCGTCCATCAGGCCTTTGGTGGGAATGCCTAACACCTTGATGCTGTCGGGGACCATGAGGATCATGCCATCAGGGGTGGTGGTGGCTGTGCCTTCCATTTCGAAGGGGACCCAGGTGATCTGCTTCATTTTGCCGCTCATGCGGATGCGCCCGGCGGTGAATTGCACGTTGATCTCTTTGAGGGGGCTTTCGGGGTAGTTAAAGACGTATTTGTTTTTGAGGCGGGTGATATTGGCGCTATCAATCACGAGCTGGGCGCGGTAGATATTGGTGGTGAAGGAGCGAATATCGTCGTAGATGACGGGATCTCCTTGGCGCTTGGGCTGTAAATCGCCTTCGAGCTGGCGGATCAGGACACCAATTT
>DLGM01000061.1 GCA_002482705.1 Cyanobacteria bacterium UBA7694 | reverse complement strand
CCTCTTTCAGTACGAATCGGGATGTTTTGCAGGTTGGGGTCACTGGAGGACAAACGCCCCGTGGCGGCCACGCTCTGGTTGAAGCTGGTGTGAATGCGCCCGGTACGGGGGTTGATCAGCTCGGGCAGGGTATCCACATAGGTGTTTTTGAGCTTGATCAATTGCCGGTATTCGAGAATGTGCTGAATCACCGGGTGGGTGTGCTGCAGTTTTTCGAGGGTGCTGACGTCGGTGGAATAACCACCACTTTTGTTCTTTTTGATGCCTTTGGCAGACAGGTTCATTTTTTCAAACAGGATCGTGCCCATCTGTTTGGGGGAGTTGAGGTTAAAGCTTTCCCCGGCCTGTTCATAAATGCGGGTTTCAAGGCTGCGCAACTGCTGATCGAGCTGTTGGGATAGCTGTTGCAGGAACTTGCTGTCGAGGCTCACACCCCGTTGCTCCATACGGGCCAGTACGCTGACCATGGGCAACTCGATATTGCGGTAGAGGTCGATAAACGGCGTTGCGTCAAGTTGGGGGCGCAGATGGCTGCGCAGGGCTTGGGTGGCGACGGCGTCGGCGGCGGCATAGGGCGCTGCGGCGTCGATTTCCACTTCGGCCATGGTGATTTGTTTGCGACCACTGCCAATCAGGTCGCTGATTTCCTGCATTTCGAGGTTGAGGCAAGTGCGGGCTAAGTCTTTGAGGCCATGTTTGTTTTCTGGTTGGAGCAGGTAATCGATCAGCATGGTGTCGTCGCACAAACCTGCGACAATTACGCCGTAGATGCTCAGGACATGTACGTCAAACTTGGCGTTGTGGGCGTATTTGGGGCAACTGGGGTTTTCAAAGACGTCTTTTAACAGGGCCAGGGTTTTGTCACGGTCTAAAACCCGGTCCTGATCCATCAACTGGGTATGGCCGACGGGCACGTACCAAGAACGAGCCTGCGAAGCGTCTGTGCTGCCATCCGGGCCGGGAATGGCAAAGGACAACCCCACCAATTCGGTGTCGAGGGCATGCAAACCAGTGGTTTCCGTATCAAAGGCAAAAGGAGCTGTGGCCAGGGCTGTGGCCAGGGTTTTGACTTCGTCGAGATTGGCCGGGATGAGAGGGGTTGGGCTGAGCTTTTGCACCTGGGTGACTTGTGCCAGGGTGCCCATGCTGGTTTCGCTTTCTTGGAAATATTGAAAGAGCGAGGGCAGATCGTTGAGGATGCTGTTGAATTCGAGTTCTTGTAATAGAGCCAACAACTCACTTTTGTCCGGTTGTTCGAGTTGACTGCGGGTGGGGTCAAAGGTCGCTGCTTCTGGGCCGGTCAGAATGCGGGCTAACTTTTGGCTTAAAAAGGCATCGGCCCGGCCTTCTTCAAGCTTTTTGCGGAATTTTTCTTCGACCTGGGCCAAGTTGGCGTAGATGTTTTCGAGGGAGTTCCAGCGTTCGAGGAGCTTAATGGCGCTTTTGTCGCCAATGCCGCGCACACCGGGGATATTGTCGGAGGAGTCCCCGGCCAAGGCTTTATAATCGACCACTTGGTGAGGGTGGTAGCCGTATTTGGCATGCACCTGTTCGGCGTGAAACTCATTGAGTTCGCTGGTGCCGTTATTGGGCAGCAAGACCGAAAGACCAGGCTGAATCAGTTGGAATAAATCGCGGTCACCGGTAATAATTTTAACGGTGTAACCCTGTTGCACCGCTTGGGTGGCCAGAGAGCCAATCAGGTCGTCAGCTTCGTAGCCGGGGCGTTTGTAGGTGGGAATGCCAAATGCCTGTACCAGTTGTTCAATGTAGGGGAACTGGCGAATCAGATCGTCCGGGGGTGGGTCGCGGTGCCCTTTATAATCGGCAAAATCGGCGTGACGGTGGGTGGGATCCGGGAGGTCGAAACAAACGGCCAGCAGGTGGGGCTGAGCGGTTTTGATCAGGTCGATGAGAATGCGGGCAAAGCCATAAATGGCGCCAGTGGGCAATNNTTGGCCTGTTTCATCATGCCAAAATAGGCGCGGTAAGACAGGGCATGTCCATCAAGTAAGAAGAAGGTCTGCGATGCATGTGTCATAGGCATGCATCTTACCATGACTTTGGCTGATAGTGAACAGACACAAGGGTTTAGACAGGGTCATTCCCGGTCTTTTTTGTTGAAAATGCGTCTGTGCGGGAGATGGCCTTCCGTTGCTTCTAGGGGTTCGTTAGGTTTACAAGCAGAAACAGAGGCCAGGACCAGAACTTGGCATGGACTGTTTTGGCCTTCTATCAGTTGAGAGGCAGTTCGGTGTCGTTGCCACTGTCCGTACTGCTGCAAGAGCGATTGTCGTAGGGGGGGACGCGGTTGTTGAGAGCGGCAAACTGCAAACGCTCAAATTCCTTATTATAAAAACCCGCCACTTTTGCGGAGGCAATAATCAGGGTGTTTTCGTTATTGCGCTCTTCGGCATTGCGCGAGAAATTATAAGAGCCGGTAATGACGGTATTGTCATCAATAATCATGATTTTGCTGTGCAGCAAAGCTTGGTTGCCATCAATCAGCACCGGAATGTTTTTGGTCAGGAGTGAATGGTACACCGAATATTGGCTGATCATACAGCCATCAAAGATACCTTCGACCTTGACGCCGGTATGGGCTTTTTTGACCAAGACGTCTTGGATATCGTTATCGGTCATGGAGAAAGCCATAAAACGAATGCGCTTGCGGGCCTTTTGCAGGGTTTGGATAATGGCGTTTTTGGTACCGCCTTTGGGAGAAAACAGCACGCGTACGGTGGCTCCATCAATTTTGACGGAAGGGTAGGGAATATGGTGAGGGTTGGGGCCGAGCATGTTTT
>DLGM01000078.1 GCA_002482705.1 Cyanobacteria bacterium UBA7694 | reverse complement strand
GACGATACCCCCCATTGACGCCGACATCACCCGCGCTTACACTTTGCCTGCCTCTTTTTACCGCGATGAAGCCCTGTTCAGCGCCCAGCGCGAGCAGATTTTTGCCCGTTCCTGGCAATATGTGGGGCACACCAGCGATCTGCCGGAAGTGGGCAGCCAACACCCGTTTGTGCTACTGCCCGGCCTGCTTGATGAACCGCTGGTGCTGGTGCGCAATGCTGACGGCATCCGCTGTTTGTCGAATGTGTGCACCCACCGGGGCAACCTGCTGATCGAACACCCGGCCTGCGCCAAGGCCCTGCGCTGCCGCTACCACGGTCGCCGCTTTGGCCTCGATGGGCAGATGCTCTCAATGCCGGAATTTGAAGGGGTGGTCGACTTTCCCGGCCCTTCGGATCATTTGGCCGAGCTGCCCCTGAAGCAGTGGGGGCCGTTTTTGTTCACCGCCCTTGACCCGGCCCAGCCCTTTGAAGAGTGGGTAGCCCCCCTCGAAAAACGCTTGGGGCACGTGCCCTTTGGCGAGTTTGCCTTCCAGCCAGAAAAATCACGGGACTATACACTGGCCGCCCACTGGGCTTTATACATGGACAATTACCTCGAAGGGCTACACATTCCCTTTATTCACCCAGCCCTGTCGCAGGCCCTCGATTTTAAAGCCTATGAAACCCACCAAGAAGGATCAGCAGTAATCCAAATTGGCATTGCCGATGGGGATGCGCCCCGGCTGAGCGTGCCAGTCGGGCACCCGGATGCGGGTAAAGACCTGGCCGCCATCTATGTGTGGCTGTTTCCCAACCTGATTTTTAACGTCTATCCCTGGGGCCTGTCGCTCAATATCATTCAGCCCGTGCACCGGGCCGAGATGCGCATCTGTTACCGCACCTGGGTGGGTGACCCGGATTTGCTCGGCCAAGGGGCCGGGGCCGACGTCCACGCAGTCGAAGCCGAAGACCAGGCCGTGATCCTGACCGTGCAGCAGGGCCTGAAAGGCCGCCTCTACCAGCGCGGCCGCTTTTCCCCGAGCTACGACAGCGGGGTGCACCACTTCCATAGTTTGTGTGTGAGCGCATTGAATGGATAAGAAATCTAGGAACCAAAATAAAAGCAAACCAGATAATCCTTTTTCCGGTTGTTTAGTGGGGTGCTCAGGCATTTTCGCCATTGCTCTCTTTTTTGTTCCATTTTCATTCCCAAACAGCACAATTTATCCCTTTATCCTTAGTTTTTATGTAGCCATACCTACATCTGCCATCTTATTTGCTATTTATAAACATATAACTACCCAAAAGACGAATACAGAATTAATAGACGACTCACTTCAAGGACGCCTCAGCGCTCTAGAAACAGCTAGTGACCTGTATACTGTGGTCCGTAACTACACGGGTCGGCAAGAGATTTCTCCTAAAGATGTAAGACTATTTCTTAGCGATACGCTCCAACTCAGTCAAACGCAACATACTGGAAATACAAGCCAACTCTACAACCTACAATATACGATTGGCGACAAGCTCAAACAGGTGGAGTCCACGCTGTTCAAGCTGAATCAACGCGAACAGGAATATCAACAACAGGGAAAAGAAGCCCCAACCTTTATATTAGAAGGCCTGGAATTGGCCAACCAACAGATCACTTCGTTAGAAAACAGCCTTGAACAAGTTCGCTCACATTTGGCGCGCCTCAATGCCGCTTACAAAGTATGTAAAGAAAAACTCTTAACCCTTTCTGACACCGAACGCGACCTAGAGCTCATTCAGGAGTTAAAAGACAACGAAAAAATTATCTCCCAAATTCAATTAAAAGCCAATAACGAAATAGAAGCTTCTTTTTCCCAGATTAAATCAGAAATTCTTCGTTTGGACCGAGTTTTATACCAAGCTGTTGATTTAGGTATCCGCGATAGGCTCGCTAAGACACTCCTATCCAGTGACAACAGTGTCGAGACCTTAGAACAGGTAATCCACCACGTCATTGAAGAAACCCAACCGCTTTTTGATGTCTAAAACAGGTATTCTGAAGTGAACGCAACCAGTTGATGGTCTACCCATATCACCAAGATACCGGGCTGTTACAACCCCAAAAATCCAGCCAACAGGCCCTGAGCATCAAAGAAACGTAGAGCATCTTGTTTGTCAGTAGAGAGCCGATTTAGCTTCACGGCAATCCCTTGTTGACAACATGTATCCCAAAAGATACGATTGAATTATGTTGACTGTACGTCAAACAGCCCAGTATAGAAAGTAGTTTGACCGCTTAAAAGCTCCGCAAGCACGGGCACGTATTGACATTCGCATTCGTCGTTTATCGTTGTCCGGGCGAAGTCAAACCCGTTGGCAACGGCGTCTCTGAACTCAAAATCGATTACGGACCTGACTATCGCATTTATTTTGTTCAGTGAGGCCAAGAATGGATTCTACTCCTCATTGGAGGAGATAAAGCCACTCAAAACAAAGATATTCAAAAGGCGATTGCTCTCGCCTAAGAACTTTAGGAGGGAATCATGGCCCAAGTAAACATCGAAAACTGGGACCCCGCCGACTACTTAAAAACAGAAGCGGACATCGCCGCCTACCTCGAAGTCGCGTTTGAAGAAGGCGACCCAGGCTTGATTGCCGCAGCGCTGGGGGACATTGC
>DLGM01000438.1:1193-3533 GCA_002482705.1 Cyanobacteria bacterium UBA7694 | reverse complement strand
GGTGCTTGTGCTGCTGGGGTTTGGCTGGGCGGCCTGAAAGGCCTGGGGATTGCTCGCAGGCTGGCTGGTGGGGGCGGGGGTGAGCGGCTTGGTCACGCTTCTTTGGGTGGGAATGGAGCTGCTGTAAGTGGGGCTGATCGGTCTGCCAGTGGGGGTTAGCATCATTGATTCTCTTTTCAAGCCGTTTCAGGTCATTGGGGAAGGAGCAGCCTTTTGCCTTGGCGGTGGTGTGGCCAGTCAGGGTCTGGGCTTTATTGTATCGGGGAGCCTAAACCAGTATATCTTATCTTTTCGGTGTGTTGTATGCCAAGGGCCAAATCGATAAACAGCCCTTGCGGCTGGCTCAAACGCAACGTTTTTACGATGCTGTGCGCTGTTTTCAGCACCCTATCATCGTTACCGGCGATGGCGCACCTTTTTAATGACACGTGCATCAAGCTGGGGGCACCTGTTGAAATCGGCAAACCTTTGTAACTCGTCGCTGAGGGCAGGGAAAAACTGCTCCCGATCAAGGGGGCCCTCTTCGAGGTGTAGGCTTAACACCTCGAAACGCTGGTGGGCGCGATGGGCCTTGCAGTCGATGCGACCGACAAATTTATCGCCGTACAGGATGGGTAGGCAAAAGTAGCCATATATGCGTTTAGATGCTGTGACATAACATTCAATCCGATAATCAAATTCGAACAGGGAACTCAAGCGGTCGCGGTGGATGACCACGTTGTCAAAGGGGGACAATATTTTGAGTGTATGGCTGATCGTCGGGGCTTGTTCAAGGGCTTGGATGTCTACGTAAGCTGTTGGCACTTTGGCGTTGTCGAGTGCTCTCACCACTCCGGCTTCGATCCGCGCGTCAAGCACTTCGCGCATTGCGTTCCGCAAGGGGTTACCTGTTCTCAGGTGCAAGAGTTGCTTCCAGGTGAAGACGCCGTGGGCCCGGAGTGTGGTGTCAAACAAATAGGCCGCATATTCGCTCAGGGTGGGCATACTGCGATCGATGCCCTTGGGCAGACAGCGTTCGGCGAGGTCATAGACTTTCTCCATGCCATTGCGTTCGCAGATCATCAGATCGCCTTGCATGAACAGCTTGTCGAGGGCGCGTCGGCCTGGCCCCCAGTTCCACCAATTGCCTTTCCCTTTATTCTCCCCTTTGTCGATGTCACGTACCCGTAACGGCCCTTCTGCGCTGACGCGGGCCAAAATTTCGTTCATGAGGTGTTCGTCAACACTTTTGTAATAGCGGTTTTCGCCATTGCGTACCGACATCATACGCGGGAGGGCATAACGGTAGTCGCGCATGGGTAGATACGAAGCGGCATGGTACCAATACTCAAAGATGTGCTGTTCGCGGATCAGCTGGTTAGNNGAAGTTCAAGTGGGTGGGGTCATAGCCCGGCACTCGGCTCCACAAGACATGGTGATGTGCGCGTTCGACCACTGAGATTGTATCAATTTGTACATAACCCAGATGTTCGATGGCGCTGCGTGTTCCCGATAAGTCTGTGCCAAACTGTGGCTGCGACGTCAGACCTTGGTTGGACAATGCCAGGTGTCTTAAGGGTTGACTCATTGTGCAGTCAGGTGAGCTAACACGGGATGGAATGTGCTGCTTGTTATGCGATTTATGGGGGTGACCATCAAACGGTTTTTTAGTATCATATGTAAGTTACTATGTTTTTTCATTACGCGGTCTTCTGGGTCTTTCGGAAATATTACAATCCTCAGCATTTGAAGCCTTCAGCAACGTGCGTGGACCGCTGTCGCATTTGCCCCAAATAAAACTTAAATTTTGAACTAATACACTGTAATTAGTGATTTAAACAATATATTTACCTGTTTTATTGACTTTGTGGAAGATCTGTCAATGCGTTATGGTCTGGATGGGTTGGCCATTTTTCTCCTGAAAAGGCTGATGCACAAGAACCGATTTTGTGCACAGTTTCAGAATAGACCTGGAATGGTTGGGCGAGGCCCTGTTGTGTTTGGCCTCGCCTACCGATTAAGGGTGAGCTGAATCCCTTACTGAGCGGCTGGGCGCGTGACGTGAATGGAGGCCGTGTTATTCACATAGCGTGCAGGGCCGACAAAGGAAAAACTGCCTCCCCAACTTCCGTAGGGATATGAGGTGACACCGTTGCTGGTGCTACCTGCGTAGCTTTCTTGTCCTGGAAGAGTCCGTACGGTCACGATGCCTGTTTCGCCTGCTTTGAGCAAACCAGCGTGCAGGGCGGCAGCCGCTAGGTTAGAATCATCAGTATAGGTCTGGTTGCCCCAGACCGAGCCACTGGCATTGGCCTGGACTTCAAAGTGCAGAATCTGCTCGGTGCCGCGATAGGCCACCAA
>DLGM01000438.1:0-1156 GCA_002482705.1 Cyanobacteria bacterium UBA7694 | reverse complement strand
TAAATCGGCTGGTTAGCGGGAATGGGTTGTTCGGCCGTATAGGTGTCAGTAGGCAGTGTGATAGGGGCGACGGTATTGCGTACAAACTCAAAGCTGCCGGGCCAACTGCCATAAGACTGTGTTGTGACGCCGTTGCTCACAGAAGCAGTATAGCTGGGTTTGCCTTCTAAGATGCGAACCTGCACAATCCCGACATTGCCTGACTTGAGCAGGCCAGCATGGACGGCCGCTGTGCCCACGTCCGAGTCATCGGTATAGATGCCTGAACCCCAGACGCTGCGATCGGTGCGACCTGTTACTTGAAGCTTCACTTCTTTGTTGATCTGGCCCCGAAAGTCGTTCAGATTGCCATCTACTGTGGCATCAACTACGGCGACGCCAAGGTTGGTTGCAGGGCTGCTGGAGGGCGCGGAGGTAGAGGGGGCTGTTGTGGCGGCAGGAGAGGGATTAACCATGGTCGGATGTTGCCCAGGTGAACAGGCTACAAGCAGGAAAATACAGAGCGTTGCACAGGTTGTTTTGTAAATCATGATACCAATCCTTGTGAGCGTAAATTATATAATATGAATTTGGGCATTATAACTCAGTTTGGTAGTGCCGTACAAGTAACGGAATTTTGATAAATTCAAACAAGGTTTTTTATGACCGCAAAGCCGCTACATGAAATAGGTGCTATCGCCGATAGCATCCTGCGACAGCTGGGGCCAAGGCTTGCCCAGCCCTCAACTTCACGGAGCCAGAACGGGCTTTAAATCTGCTGAGTCTTGACCCTGATCGTATTCGCAATGCCCGGCCTGAAGCTGACCATGCGTTTAGTGTTCGCAACCTTGCCAGCCAGCGCTTTTAAACACGCTCAGGATCGACTTGTCTTTAAGGTTCAGAGGGCTGTTGCATCGTCCACCAGCGTAATCACCACATTGCCCTTCTTGCGGCCCGTATCCACATAGCGATGGGCTTCGATTATTTGCGCAAAGGGATAACAGCGATCAATCACGGGTTTAAAGGCCCCGGCTGCCGCCAATTCCGCGAGCACCTGCATATCCTGTGGGCGGGTGGTGCCCGGCCCGGCGATCACCTTTTTGCCGCTGGTCAGCGAGAACCACGGGCTTTTTAGCATCTCGGGCAGCCCGGCAACGACGCTCAGCAGGCGTCCGCC
>DLGM01000459.1:1441-2893 GCA_002482705.1 Cyanobacteria bacterium UBA7694 | reverse complement strand
TTTCGTGGCGCTTGAGACGAAAGCGGGAGCGGGCTTCCCCGTGGATATAACCGGTGATTTCTGCATCCGGCTGTAGAAAATAGCTCAGGGCACCATCAATCGCTTCTGGGGTTTGGGGAGGGGCTAAGAAGCGGTTTTTGACCCGGTCATAAAAGGCTGCGGGTTCCAGACCCCAGGGATACATGGCCAGGAGGGGGACAGGTACATCTGCCGGGATTTTGGTTTGGGCTTCTGCCCAGAGCTGTACGCTCACCAGCAGCCCCAAACTTAAGGCTAACAGATGCTTCAACTGAGCAGCCCCTTGAGCCAGCTCAGCACAAAGACCCCGTTGGTGTGGGAGACTTCTTTGTCGGCCCGCATTTCCCCCATGCGCTCGACAAAGAGCTGTTTTTCTTCTTGGGTCATGGTCGAGCGGCCTTCCCATTGGAAGGAGCTGTCACTGACCAGATCCTGCATGACCTGATGGGAGGCTTTGACTATTGCGCTGACTTCTTCGCGGCCAAATTTTTCTTCCAGGCGGGTGGCCGCTGAGGCCACGTCGCGGTCGAGGGGGCGTTTGCCCTGTTCGGCTTTGAGCAGTTGCATGTGTTCTAAGAGGTCTTGAATGTGTTCGGGTTTGAGGATCCCTTTTTCGAGCAGCAGGGTGTCAAAATCTGGCACGCGGGGAGCGGGTGGCGGCTGCTGTGCAAAGGCGATGCCCAACGGCTTTTCCTCTTTTTTAAGCTCATAAGAGTGCAACAATTGGTGGGTGGTGGTATCAATAACCGACAAAACCGGGGTCATCAGGGCGGGGCGATCGGTGTACGACATGACCATCAAGCGCTTGCCGTCGGGGCTGAGGCTGATTAAGTCGCAGGGATCGTCGAGTTCGCTAAAGCGTTTGCCCGGCAATAAAATCGTGCCCTGGTGCTTCAGATCGGGCAGCGAGAAGATCAGGACGGCGGGCTCTTTGTCGGGGTCAGCCAGCACGGCAAACAGCAGATTGAGCTGATCGTGAATGGCGAGGTTGCCCAAAATGCCGTGCTGGGTGGCAATGCGCTCTTTGCGTCGGTCGGCGGTGGTAATGCGCAGAATGTCAGCCGTGGCATGATCGGTGACAAAACAGCATTTGTAGCGGGCGGAGTAGGCCAGGTTGATGGCTTTTTTGCTGCCAGTCTCACGAATTTTGAGTTCGGCCTTGAGGTGGGAGAGGGTATAGTCGGCAATCAGAATGGTGCCGCGTCCGCGATCACAGATCAATAAGCCCTCGGCGGGGTTGGGGGGCACAAACAGATCAAAGGGGCCTTTGTCGATTTCATCGATGGGCAGCATGGGGCTGAGCAGGGTGTTGGTGTGGTAGGGTTGCCCATTGGCCCACACCAGTCCGCCCCAGGGCGCCGGGAAAATTTGGGGCTTGTCACGCTCACCCACACCGGTAAAATTGCCGCTGGCGTCAAACAGGGCCAGTTTCTC
>DLGM01000459.1:572-1424 GCA_002482705.1 Cyanobacteria bacterium UBA7694 | reverse complement strand
ATTGCCGCGATAGCTCGACTTGACGATATCGAGGCCGTTCCATTCGGCTTGGCTGCGGTCTTTCAGGCTGAGGCGGCCCCGGCCCTGGTCATCGTGATAGGCACATTGTAATGCCTGGAGCTTGAGCACCAGATAAATCTGATAACTTTGGGCCAGTTGCCGCTCATCGAGGTAACCCTTGAGCAAGGCCAGCCGGGCAAATTGCTGAACCTGGTCGCTGGTCTGAATCGCCATTGGTTTACCCCTGTCCGGGCAGCTGTAAATCGGCGGTGGCAAACACAGGCGCCGGTGCATCCTGCTGTAAAAAGCTGTTCAGCCAGGTGACCAGCTCGGTGGTGACCTTTTTGGCTTGGCGGTCACCCAGCAGCGAGTGGCCAGAGTCGGCCATTTCGAGCCATTTTTTGTCGGGGCTGAGCAGGGCCTCATACACTTGTTTTGAGTGGGCCGGAGCAATGAGGGCATCTTTTTCCGCAACCATTACCAGGGTCGGGGTCTGCACCTTTTCAGCGTAGATCACGTTGTCTTGCACTTCCATCATATAGCGGTGATTGTTGACGGAAATTTGCGGCAGCAGCAGGCGCTGGGTGCGGGCACGCTCAATGGCCTCGGGGCTGACGTAGATGTCTTTGGGTTTGACCCGGTAGGGGATATAAATGTGGCGGCCCGTGAGCTTGAGCAGGGGTTTGGCGATCTGGGCCAGCAGGGTGTAGGCCTCCCGTTCGCCGGGTTTGATACTCTGCCGAATTTGGTAGGGGGGAGCTAAAATGGCGGCACAGAGCGGGTTTTTCCCGGCACTGGTGCCCAAGAAGCGCAGTACGGCGGCGGTGCCGAGGCTGTGGCCAATCAGGGCGG
>DLGM01000459.1:0-531 GCA_002482705.1 Cyanobacteria bacterium UBA7694 | reverse complement strand
CGCGCAGAATGTCGTCGAGATGGCTGTGCTCCGAGACATACCCGCGCGGGCCGGTGCTTTCGCCGTGGCCGCTGAAGTCGAAGGTTAAAACGGCGTACCCGGCATTGGCCAGGGCATGGGGCAGGGCCATGAATTCTTCTTTGCAGGAGGCAAAGCCGTGGGCCAATAAAATGCCGGGGTAATTCCCTTCTGACTGAGGTTGGTAGAGTTTGGCCGCCAGAGTGGTCTGGCCGGGGATTTTCAGATCTTCAATGTGCATCTGTGAGGTACCTCTCAGTAATCAGGGTTCATCAGGAGTATACCGCGAATGGAGGCGTAAATCCAGCGTGTGCGGTAGGGATAGTATAGCCTGTGGATTGTAGGGATAGGAGCATTCTGGAAATCGGGAGTGTCAACGGGGGCTCATTTCCCGACGCAAAATCCAGCTGAGCTTTTGCCCCGGCTGCCAGCGCGGAATGTGGGCGACAATCCGGCTTGGGCCGAGGGTGATTTCCAGCCGACCTGAAAGTAGGCCGGGCTCCCACTCCACTT